>NZ_JBQEPU010000003.1:0-304397 GCF_052045835.1 Paraburkholderia sp. 22099
CCGTGCCCTTACGCGCGCTGCGCGTAGTTGGTTTCAACCCACTTGCGGTATTCACCCGACGCCACTTCGTCGGACCACTCCTGATTGTCCAGATACCACTGAACCGTTTTGGCGAGGCCTGTCTCGAACGTTTCCGCCGGCTTCCAGCCGAGTTCGCGCTCGAGCTTGCGGGCGTCGATCGCATAACGGCGGTCGTGGCCGGGACGATCCTTCACATAGGTGATCTGGTCGCGATACGAGCCGCCCGCCTTCGGACGCAGTCGATCGAGCAGGTCGCACAACGTGTGCACCACGTCGAGATTCTTCTTCTCGTTCCAGCCGCCGATGTTGTACGTCTCCCCCGGCGTGCCGCGCGCGAGCACTTCGCGGATCGCGCTGCAATGGTCGCCGACGTACAGCCAGTCGCGCACGTTCTGGCCGTCGCCGTACACCGGCAGGGGCTTGCCGCCGAGCGCGTTGGCGATCATCAGCGGGATCAGCTTCTCGGGGAACTGGTACGGACCGTAGTTGTTCGAGCAGTTCGTGGTGAGCACCGGCAGACCATACGTGTGATGGTAGGCGCGCACCAGATGGTCGGAACCGGCCTTGGTCGCCGAGTACGGGCTATTCGGCGCGTACGGCGTGGTTTCGGAGAATTGCGGATCGGTGGCGGAGAGCGAGCCGAACACTTCGTCGGTGGAGACGTGCAGGAAACGGAAGGCGGCCTTCTCATCGCCGGCCAGCGTGTTCCAGTAGCTGCGGGCGGCTTCGAGCAACGTGAACGTGCCGACCACGTTGGTCTGCACGAAATCAGCGGGGCCGTGAATCGAACGGTCCACGTGGCTTTCGGCGGCGAAGTGCAGCACGGCACGCGGCTTGTGTTCGGCAAGGAGCGCGTCGAGCGCGGCGCGATCGCAGATGTCCGCGCGCACGAAGACATGTTTGGGATTGCCCTGTTGCGACTTGAGCGTACCCAGATTGCCGGCGTAGGTCAGCTTGTCCACATTCAGCACCGCTTCGTCCGACGCGTTGAGCCAGTCGAGCACGAAATTGGCGCCGATAAAGCCGGCACCGCCCGTTACCAGGATCATGAAATTCCCTTCTAGATGTTAGTGGCAGGTCGGAATCGGTTCGCCGGCCTGCCACACCTCGCAGTGTGGTGTCCGATTCTCGTGACGCCCGCGCCGCCTTGCTGCACGGCGAGCAGGCGTTCAGACGCCAATCTTATGAAGCCCCGATTATAAAGCCGCTCGGGGCAAAAACTAGCGCCCTAACAACTTGAAACAGCTTGACAGGTTTGGTTTCGGATGATCTGGAGTGCGACTATTTCGGCGTAAGGTCGTGCCGAGTGCCGTGGAGCGCCGCGAGACAGCCGCAGCGTCCGGGGGAGACAGCGTGCGGAATATGCGGTGAGAGCAAGTCAGTGTGTGCGCATGGCGTGCGCCGGGTGGACACCGCGTTCAGCGCGTGCGCGCGAATGGCAACGGACTGGCGCGAATGCCGCCGCTCAAGCCGCTCAAGCCGCTTAAGCCGCTTAAGCGGCCAGCATCCAGCGCAGCGTATCCATGAACGGAATCGCCTCGACCTTCGGCACCAGCGAGCGCAGCTTGGCCGGCGAACCCGCCAGCATTTTCACGTCGGTTTGTCGCACGAACGCGGGATTGACCCGCACCTCGAGTTCGTGCCCGGTGAGATCGCTCGCCGCCGACAGAATGTCGCGTAGCGTATAAGGCGTGCCCGTGCAGACATTGACCGTTTCGGCAGCGGCCTCGGAATCGAGCAAGGCTTCATAAGCGCTTGCCACATAGCGCACGTCCGAGAAATCGCGTGCAACGTCGATATTGCCGAGTTCGATCGACGGTTCACGCCGCGCGAAGTGCTCGACGATCTTCGGCACGAGGAAGTTCGACGCCTGCCCGCGACCGGTATAGTTGAACGGCCGCACGATCAGGATCGGCAGCCGGTCGAACCACGTCCGCACCATTGTTTCCATTGCCGCCTTGCTGGCGGCATAGTGGTTGACGGGCGTGACCGGAAAGCTCTCGTCGATGGCGTCGCTCGTCACATTGCCATATACGTTCGCGCTGCTCGCGATCAGCAGCTTGCGCGGCGTATGACCGACGGCCGAGCAGGCCTCGAGCAGATTGAGCGTGCCGATTACATTGACGCGGTAAAAGTCGAGCGGATCGTTATGACCCACGAAGCTGATCGCGGCGAGGTGCACGATGTAGTCGGGCCGCGCCGTTTCGATCACGCGCCGGCACGCATCCGGCGACGTGATGTCGAGACGCAGGCGCGTGGGCGTTTCCGGCTCGTCGCACCCGGCGATCGTTTCGATCACCGTATGCCCGCGGCCGAGCAGATTGTCGACCAGATAACGGCCAGTGAAGCCGCTCGCCCCGGTGACGAGCGTGCGGATGGGTTGCTTCGCATGAGAGGTCGACATGCTTTCTCCGTTCACGAGGTCATCCTGTTGTGCCGCAATATCGCGTGGGCGCCAGCGCTGTGCCCTTCCGGCTGCGCCTGACGGCGCATGGCGCGATGCCCGCGCTTCAAACGGGCTATTATGTCACGCTACGATGTTGCACTGCCCACCGCGCCACGTCGCATGCGTAACCGCATGTATCAAACTGCACCGAATCCCTCGATGACACCCTTGAGCACTTCCAGCGCCCGCTCCGCTTCCCAGCCGCACCCGCCACCGCTCGCCTTCGGCGACCTGCAAGGCTGCCGCACACCGTTCCAGCGGCTGTTGGCCAAGGCCGCGCCGCCGGCGGGCACGCCGCTGTGGTTCGCCGGCGACCTGATCAATCGTGGGACGGAATCGCTCGCCACGCTGCGCGACGTCATTGCGATGGGTGATCTCGCCGTGCCGGTGCTGGGCAATCACGATCTGCATTTGCTGTCGGTGTCGGCGGGAATTCGCAAGTCGAGGAAAGGCGACACGATCGACGAAATCCTCGCCGCGCCGGACGCCCCCGAGCTGCTCGAATGGATTCGCCACCGTCCGCTCGCGCACTTCGACAACGGCATGCTGATGGTGCACGCGGGCGTCCTGCCGCAGTGGGACGCGGACCTCACGATGGAACTCGCCGATGAATTGCAGCGCGCGCTGCGCGCGCCGAGCTGGAAGGAAACGCTCGCCGGTTTGTACGGCAACGAGCCGAACCGCTGGACGCCCAACCTGAAAGGCATCGACCGCTTGCGGCTGACGTGCAGCGCGTTGACACGCATCCGTTTCTGCACCGCCGATGGCGCGATGGATTTCAGCACGAGCGGCGGCCTGAACGCCGCGCCGCCGGGTTGCATGCCGTGGTTCGACGTGCCGTCGCGCAAAACCGCGGACGTCACCGTGGTGTTCGGCCATTGGGCCGCGGTCGGCTTGACCTTGCGCGACAACCTGATCGGACTCGACTCCGGCTGCGTATGGGGCGAAAAGCTGTCGGCCGTGCGACTTGCGCCCAATCCCGCCGAGCGCACGCTGACGCAAGTCGATTGCGAGCCCTGTCGCGAGGCTGGCAGCGGTAATTGAGCCGGTCGTGCCTGGCAAGAACCGCCGGCTCATCGCGGCGCAACGCGGTCCGTCTGTCGGCTGAACCGACTGACCGTTACGCCGAGCGGCCCTGCTGGTCGATTGGCTCTTCGACCAGCGCATGCGCCGCGGCAGGCGTTGCGGCTTCCTCGGCACACACGGCACCGGCGCTCGCCGTGCCGCTTTGCATTTCCCGCAACGCAGCCGCAATGACCGCTTCCGCTTCGGCCGCCAGCGTGCGCCGGTCGGCGCCCGGCGCCAGCGGCGCACCCACATACACATGCGCGGTCAAGGGTCCGCCGCGCAACAGCAGGTTCAGCGAATCCGCCAGCGACAGATCGTCGATATAGGCGGGCGCGGTGGATTGCCGGCCCTGCGCGTCCTCGTACATGATGCACAGCGGCTGCACCGGCGCCGAGGCCGATACCGCCGCCTGAAACATGTTCGCGTGAAACGGCAGCAGCGCGAGTCCATTGGACGTCGTGCCTTCGGGGAACACGCACATCAGTTCACCGGCGCTCAAGCGGTCGGCGAGCTCATGCATGATCCGCTTCGCGTCGCTGCGCTTCTCGCGCTGGATGAACACCGTGTCCAATTGCTGCGCGAGCCAGCCCACCAGCGGCCAATTGCGAATCTCCGCCTTGGACACGAACGGCGTGGGCCGCCACGCATTGATCACGTAGATGTCGATCCACGAGATGTGATTGGCGACCACCAGCGCGCCGCAGTCGAGGCGCGCACCGTCGTTATGCACGACGAGCCGCATGCCGCACAAACGCAGCATTTTCAGCGACCATGCGCGATTGAGCGCATGACGCCGGTCCGGGCCGGCTTTAGGAAAGCGCGTCGCGACGATCCACATGCCGTGCAGCAGATGCGCGATGAGACGGGCCTTGCGTAACGCGAGCTTCATGTCGGAGCTTTCCGTAACGGGCAATGCCGCGGATGTTAGCGCTGTTCGAACGCGATGCGGCCGGACACGATGGTCGCCCGCACGCGCGCCGGCAGTTCATAGCCGAGGAACGGCGTGTTGTGCCCCTGGCTCTTCAGCGCGCGCGGTTCCACGAGCCAGTGCGCGTGGCGGTCGAACACGCACAGGTCCGCCGCGCCGCCCACGGCGATGCGGCCCGCGGCTTCCAGGTTCAGCACATCGGCCGGCGCCGCGGTGATGCGGTTGAACGCCTTCGCGAGCGGCAAGCCCGCTTCGTCGGCCCATTTCACCGTCAGCGACAGCAATAGTTCGAGACCCGTCGCGCCCGGCGTGGCTTCGGCGAACGGCAACAGCTTTTCGTCGTCGTCCACCGGGGTGTGGTCGGAGCAGATCGCGTCGATCGTGCCGTCGACGAGTCCCGCGCGGATCGCGTCGCGATCGCGTTGCTGGCGCAGCGGCGGATCGAGCCGGTACTGGGCGTCGAAATAGCCGATGTCGAGGTCGATCAGATGCACGTGGTTCACGGTGACGTCGCATGACACCGGCAAGCCCTCGGCCTTGGCGGCGCGTACCAGCGCAATGCCCGCCGCCGACGACACATGCGACAGATGCACCCGCGCGCCGGTCACGCGCACGAGTTCGAAAATGGTGTGCAGCGCGATGGTTTCCGCCGACACCGGCACGCCCGAGAGCCCGAGGCGCGACGCCAACGCGCCGCTCGCGGCCACGCCGCCCTTGCCGAGATAGGCATCCACGGGACGCAGCCATACGGTGTAGCCGTAGGTCCTCGCGTATTGCAGCGCGCGCATCAGCACCTGCGTGTCGACCACCGGCACGTCGGCCTGCGAAAAGCCGATGCAGCCCGCTTCCGTCAGTTCGACCATCTCGGTGATCACCTGGCCCTTGAGACCGACGGTCAATGCGCCAAGCGGATAGACGTGCGCCTGATCGAGATTGCGCGCGCGAAACTTGAGCATCTCGACGAGGCCTGGTTCATCGAGCGTCGGATCGGTGTCCGGCAGGCACACGAGACTGGTCACGCCGCCCGCGAGCGCCGCGGCCATTTCCGATTCGAGCGTGGCCTTGTGCTCATAGCCCGGCTCGCGCAAGCGCGCGGCAAGGTCGACCAGACCAGGCGCGATCCAAAGGCCCTTTGCGTCGATGGTTTTCTCGGCCTGGAAATCGGCAGGCGCGTTGCCGATCGCGGCGATCTTGCCCGCCGCGATAAAAATGTCTTGCTGCTGTTCGGTGCCCGCTGCCGGATCGATCAGCGTGCCGCCTTGAATATGAATCTTCATGCGCTGCCTTGTGTTCAGTGTTCAGCCAGGTTTCGCGTGACGTGCCGCGGGTTCGCACGCTGCCGTGCCGTCGTGTCGACGGCGCGCCGTGACACCCGTTGCGTGACCGCGCTCGAAACCGGCAAGTTCAATCGTGATTGCCCGCGACGATGCCCATCACCGCCATGCGCACCGCGATGCCGAACGTCACTTGATTCAGGATCACCGACTGCGGACCGTCGGCCACCTGCGAATCGATTTCGACGCCGCGATTCATCGGGCCGGGGTGCATCACGATCGCATCGGGCTTCGCGAGCGCGAGGCGCTCCGGCGTCAAGCCCCAGCTCTTGAAATACTCCTGCGCCGAGGGCAGCAGCGCGCCGCTCATCCGCTCGTTTTGCAGACGCAGCATGATGATGACGTCGACGTCCTTCAAGCCTTCGTCGAGATTGTGGAACACGCGCACGCCCATCTGTTCGAGCCCGCCCGGCAACAGCGTGCGCGGACCGATCGCGCGCACTTCCGGCACGCCGAGGGTGGTCAACGCATGAATGTCGGAGCGCGCGACCCGCGAATGCAGAATGTCGCCGACGATCGCCACCCGCAGATTGGTGAAGTCCTTCTTGTAGTGGCGGATCGTGTACATGTCGAGCAGTCCTTGCGTGGGGTGCGCGTGACGGCCGTCGCCGGCATTGATCACGTGCACGTGCGGCGCGCAATGCTGGGCGATCAGATACGGCGCGCCGCTCGATGCGTGACGCACGACGAACATATCGGCATGCATCGCCGAGAGGTTGTTGATCGTGTCGAGCAGCGATTCGCCCTTGCTCGTGGACGACGCGTTGATGTTCAGATTCAGCACGTCCGCCGACAACCGCGTGGCGGCGATTTCGAACGTGGTGCGGGTGCGCGTGGAGTTCTCGAAGAACAGATTGAACACCGACTTGCCGCGCAGGAGCGGCACCTTTTTCACTTCGCGATCGGTCACGCTGACGAACTGCTCGGCGGTATCGAGAATGTGATTGACGATCGCCTTCGGCAAGCCCTCGATCGACAACAGATGTTTGAGCTCGCCGTTTTTCGTGAGCTGCGGGTTGCCCTTCAGGAAGCCATGACGGAAGCGCTCGGTGGCGCTATCGGCTGGATCCTTCGGAGCCTGAGTGGCGGTGTTCATGGGTGTACCTGCTTCAAATACGGGCTTCAACGTGATCGATGTCGATGCGGACTGCTTGCGTGGTTTTCGGCTACGCCGGCCCTTCGCGCGAAACGCGGTGCGCCCGCGGGTAGTCAATGACGGTTTCGCGCAGCGTGCAAAGCCGCGTTCAGTCGACGCGTGCCTCGGTGTGAAAAGTGAAACGCTGCTGCCCCGCCGCGCCGCCCTCTTCGCGAGCCAGCACGAGCGTCGCGTCGGCGGGCACGTTCACCGTGCCGCCGACAAAGCGCGCCGCCACCGGCAACTCGCGTCCGCCGCGATCGGCCAGCACCGCCAGTTCGACCGACGCCGGACGGCCATAGTCGTATAGCTCGTTCAGCGCGGCGCGAATGGTGCGGCCGGTGTAGAGCACGTCGTCCACCAGCACGATGCGGGACTGGTCGACCGGGAACGGCAGCGAGGTCGGGCTCGCCTGCGAGTGCAGGCCTTTTTTCGCGTAGTCGTCGCGATGCAGCGCGACGTTTACCACGCCGAAGCTCGGCAGGTTCAGATCGCGCGCGAGCCGCTCGGCGAGCCATGCGCCGCCGCTATAGATGCCGGCCAGCACGGCGCCTTGCGCACCGTCTTGCCCCGCGCCGAGCTGCTCGCCATATACGGCGCGAATCTGCTCGAGCAACGCGCGATAAAGCGCTTCGGCGTCAATGGAACTCATGATCGTCGGAAAGTCCGTCTAGATATTGCTGGAGGATGATGCTGGCGGCTTCGGCGTCGAGCATGTCGGCGCGGCCGTTGCCGGCGCGGATTCCCGCCTTCGCCTCGACCGACGAATAGCGCTCGTCGACCCACGTCACCGGCAGGTTGAAGCGACCGTTAAGCTGATTGCCGAAGCGCTTCGCAAGCTGGGTCATTTCATGGGGCGTGCCGTCGGGATGCATCGGCAAGCCGACCACCAACGCGTTGGGCTTCCACTCGGCGATCAACTTGCCGACCGCCTCGAACCGGTATTCGCGGCTGCGGTTCCGCACGATCACGAGCGGCCGCGCGTGGCGCGTCAGCGAATTGCCGACCGCCACGCCGATGCGTTTTTCACCATAGTCGAACGCAAGCAGCGTCGCCTCACGTCCGGCCGGCAGGTTCATGCGTGGCCCGCCTCGCCCGACAGCATGGACAGCGAAATGCCCAGCAGCGCGAGCGCGGCTTCGAGCCGCTCTTCGGCGGGCACGTCGAAGACGATTTTCGGGTCGGCTTCCACTGTGAGCCAGCCGTTCTTCGAAATTTCTTCCTCGAGCTGGCCCGCGCCCCAGCCGGCGTGGCCGAGCGTGAGCAGGAAACGTTCCGGACCGGTGCCGCTCGCGACGGCTTCGAGCACGTCTTTCGATGTGGTCATCTCGAGCCCGCCCGGCACCGACATCGACGACGTGTACACGTTGCCGTCTTTCGGATCGTGCAGCACGAAGCCGCGCTCCGTTTGCACCGGACCGCCGAAATACACGGGCACGTGAAGAAGGGGTTCGATCTCGAGCTTGAGATCGATGCGACTGAAGAGCGCTTCGAGGTCGATATCGGTCGGCCGGTTGATCACGAGGCCGAGCGCGCCGCGCTCACTGTGATCGCAAAGGTAGACCACCGTTCCCGAAAACGTCGGATCGGCCATGTTCGGCATGGCGATCAGGAACTGGTTGGTCAGATTGATGCGATCGTTACTCTTGGACATAGTTCGGATTTTAGCAAAGACGATGCAGTGTGGCGGGCTTTGAGCATGGGACCGCGATGTGCGCGATGCAGTGCGCCGCGAGCCATCGACGGCCAGTCAAGTTCCACTCTATCACGCACGCGAGCCCTGGCCACGGTGCAGGTTAGCGGTTTGCGGCACGCATTTCATGTGCCTCCCGGTTCGATCATTGCTTCCTTCGTTGTTCGCTCTCCTGCCGGCGGCGACGCTCGCCACGGACACGGCCGGCCACGCATGCCCGTCAGGCGTCGCCCTCCTCGATCGAGCGCGTCAACGCGGCCAGCGTGGCGCCGCCGGCCGGTGGAGCGACGCCGGCCGCCACCTTGTGCAGCATCGCGCGCAACGCTTCGGCGGTCCGCTCCAGTGTGCTCGCCGCCGGCGCGCCGACGATCACGTGCTCGCGCACTGCCGGGGTCGAGACGCCCGCGTGCGCGCGGCGGCGCCAGGCGAGCCCCAGCGCGTCGGCAAGCAGCGCCACATGGCCCAAGCCGAGCGCGCAGGCGGCGGCGCCGAGCCGGTAGGCGGCGTCGCCCGCTTGCAGCGCTTCGCTCGGATCGGCTTTCTCGGGCTGGTCCGCCGCGCGGGCGTGCTCGGTCAATGCCGAAATCGCGGCATCCGCCGTCTGAAGAAAGTCTTCATAGGCGTGCGCGTTGACCGTGAGCACGCCCAATTCGCGTGTCAGCGCGGAACGGCTGGCGCTGATCGTTTGCGCTTGCACAGCGCCTGCCTCCCACAGCATTTCGGATGCCAGCGTTCCCGCGACGTGCCAATCGACCGTCAAGCCGTAGTCGTGCAGCACCTCGACCTGGTCGGCGTCTTCGGCTGCGGCGCCGAACAATGCATAGTCGCGCCACAGCAGCGCCAGCGTCGCGCGCACCAGTGAGCGCGGCGCTCGCTGGATACCGCGTGCATGGTCGGCCAGCGCGAGATTGCAGCGAGCGTAGAAACGCCGCGCGTCGGTTTCCCCGGTGGCGCGGCCGCCCGCGCGCAACGCTTTGGTGCAGGCCTTGGCGAGACGCCAGAAGTCGTAGGGGTCCGGGCCGGCGAGTTCGGCGAGCACGGCGTCCAGTTCGTCGAGCGCCGCGTGGGTGGCGGCCCGCGCGGCCGCGCTGCCGGTGTCCGGCTGGGAGCGCAGTACCGGCAGCAGCGCGCGTTCGTAGCGGGCGCGCAAATGGGCCAGCCGGTCGGCGGCCTGGGCGTGAAACGACACCGGCGGCACGGGTCGCGCGCTGAGCGCGAGGTCCTCGAAAGCGATGGTGAAGCCGGGCGCATGATCGGCCAAATGCGAGCAGAGGGCCCGATAGCGCTCGAACAGCGTGGGCGAGCACGCCAGTTCGCGCAGATTGTGCCGTTCGAGCGCCGTGCGGAAATCACGCAGCGCCGCGCCGAACACGGGCCGCGTGCTGTCCGCCTCGGCCGGATCGGCCGCCGCCAACGGCGAGAGCCGCACCAGGGCGTCCGCGAAACGCTGCGCGCTCAACCAGCCGGCGACGCGCAACGCATGAGACGCACGCACCAGCGCGGCGGTGCTCTCGCCGCGCTGTTCGAATGCGAGGAGCGCTTCGGCCAATGCAAGCTCCGCGGAACGGACGGCGCCGCCGCGCGGATTCGGCAAGGCATCGAAGGAATCAGGTGCGGCGGATCGGAGAGTCATGAGCAGGCGAGAGGAAGCTGACGGGCCGCCGCTTCGCGCCGCGCGCAGACTGATCGGCTAACGCGCGAACCGGCGACAGGACAATGACAGATTACCGCTGCGGCGCGGCGCAATCGAGAACGTTCGGTGTCGCCACGGCGGACAGTGCGCCGGCGTGCAACCGGCGCATTCGATGCGGCGCACGCCGTTTTGCAAAGGCAACGCCGCGCCGGCATTCGCCGGTATGCCCGCGTTCAGATCTGGACCATCTCGAAGTCTTCCTTGCGCGCTCCACACTCCGGGCAGGTCCAGTTAATGGGGACGTCCTCCCAGCGGGTGCCCGGCGCAATGCCTTCCTCCGGCAAACCGGCTTCTTCGTCGTAAATCCAGCCGCAAATCAGGCACATCCAGCTTTGATATTCCATTCTTGTGTCGCGTCGTAGAGTCCGTGGAAATGGGAGCCATGATGGTACCGTGTTGCCGCCCCAATGCCTAGCAATCACAAGCGCGCGATCGCAGTCCGCAGCGGCCGCTGGCTATGCCGGTTGCGTCGCCGCAGGCGGTCGCTCGGGCACCGTGCGGCCTTGCGCGCGCCGCTCGTTCCCGGCATTGCGCCCAGGAATGCGAAAAAACGCCCTCGCGACAGTTTAGGCCGCATAATTGAGTCGATTGCGCACTCTCTGCGCCTAAATACCGCTCCTTTTGTCAATTTCATGCCCAGCGATACGCCTCCGATCGTCCTCACCTTCGGCCTCTCCGACCCCACCGGCGGCTCCGGCCTGCAAGCCGACCTGATGACGCTTGCAAGCATGGGCTGCCACGGCGTCACCGTGCTCACGGGCTATACCGTGCGCGACTCGGCCAGCTGCGACGAAGTCAACGGGCTCGACCCCGAAGTGGTCGCCACCCAGGCGCGGATGCTACTCGAAGACATGCCGATCGCCGCGTTCAAGGTCGGCGCGTGCACCCGCGCCGAAGTGGTCAGCGCCATCGCCGAAGTGGTCGCCGATTACGACGACATTCCGCTGATTCTCGCCCCCGACTTCACGCTCGACGACGAACACGTGCTCGCCGCCGACGAACTGCGCGAAGCGATCGCCGATCTGCTGGCGCCGCAAACCACCTTGCTGGTCGCCGATTCCACCACGCTGCTCGCCCTCGCCCAGCCGGACGGCGACGCCGAGGCGCCGAGCCTCGACGCCGCGATTTCGCATCTGCTATCGCAAGGCTGCGAATATATTCTGTCGACGGAAACCGGCACCCACCGGCTCGTCAATACGCTGTTCAGCGAAGACGGCCAGTTGCGTCAGGACATGTGGGACCGCGGCAGCCATCGGATCATGGGGCTGACCGATACGTTGGGAGCCGCCATCGCCGCGCTGTTGGCCAACGGCCAGGAACCGGCCGAGGCCGTGCGTGAGGCGCAGGAATATCTGTATCAGGCCATGCGCAGCGCATTCCGGCCGGGCATGGGCGCCTATATGCCGGACCGTTTTTTCTGGGCGCGCAGCAGCGACGACGAAACGCCGCCCGCGGCCGGCAAGGACGCGGCGCCAGGAGAAGCGCGGCATTGAAATGCGTGGGGCGTTGATAAAAAGCGCGGGCGCGGCGCAGTTGGCCTCGCTGTTGGTCCCGAGCTACTGACGGTCAAAAAACCCGCCTCCGTGCGGGTTTTCTCTTGAGGCACCTTCTGCTCTTGCATAAGCAGCACATGTGATTTCGCATAATTACATGGCCGTCGGTAAACGAATCGCCGCTTGAACGACGCAACGAGGCGTTGTATTGCGCAATCAAACGTTACAACCAGCGTAGTTTTGATCACGCTACACTTACAACTCGCAAATCCGTCACCTAACCCCATGTCTTTGCCCGTCTTTTTCTTTCCTCTACCGAACGGCGGGGGATCGCCTGCCATTCCCTTTTTCGATTTGAATAAAGGCAAAGGTCGATTCCTCCACTTCGAATGCGATCGACAAGGGCGGAAAAGCTGCCGCGCAAGGCGTCGAGCAACGCGTATTGGCGGCGGCCAGCACGCATATCGCATTCACAGAAGCCCGATGAGCACCGCCAATTACCACATTGTCCTGCCGCTCGTTTTCGAAACAAACAGGACCAGCGGTTCACAAAAAAGCGCAAGCCGTTTGAGCGGAGAGGCCAAAACGGAATTCGTTGAAGACAATAGCTTCGATTACGAACTCTTTGTTCATGCCAACTCGGAAATCGAAAAACGTGCACTCGAATCGGGCAGCAATTTCTCGAAAGATCGGCAATGGGTCCAGCGTGTTGTCGCTCGAATAAATGAACCCGAAAATTCGCCGGAGCGCCTGAGCAACGCGGGAATCCGGCGCCAACGATGGCACCACGCCTGAGCGCCAGGGGAGCATGACAATGGGAAAGTCTCACGCTTTCGTGCAACGTTGCCACGGTGCGATTACCGCTGAGGACAGAATCCGGATGTTCCGCCAAAGGCCGGTCACCATCTGGCTCACCGGTCTTTCAGGTGCAGGCAAGTCGACCATCGCGTTCGCGCTCGAACAACAGCTCGTGTCACTCGGGCATGCGTGCTATGTGCTCGACGGCGACAATATCCGTCACGGCTTGGCGCGCGACCTCAGCTTCCAAAAGGAAGATCGGCGCGAAAACATTCGCAGAGTCGCACACGTCGCACAGTTGATGAACGACGCCGGTCTCATTGTCATCACGGCGCTCATTTCTCCCATGCGTGAAGACCGGGCCATGGCGCGCGAGATCATTGGGGCGGGCACATTCATCGAGACCCACCTGTCCGCGCCTGTTGACACGTGCGCTCGCCGTGATCCGAAAGGCCTCTATGCGAAAGCCAGGGCGGGAGAGATTCCTTCGTTTACCGGTGTATCGGCACCCTATGAAGCCCCGGTCGAGCCCGAGTTGCGGATCGATACCGCAACGTTGACGCCGGATCAAAGCGTGGCGAAGATATTCGACTATTTGCGCGAGAACGCTCTCGCCCTGAAGCTCGCCCGCGAAGCGGCCTCGTGATACCGGAAGTGCCCGCGCGCGCGCCGCCCGCTCCCAAGAAAAAACCCGCAAAGCTAAATGCCTTGCGGGTTTTTCGTTGGAAAGCACGCCTCGCGGCGCGCTTTCCCATGCATTCCCAAGCGAGCCTCGTAACGAGGCCCCACGCGGAATTACATGTCCATGCCCATGCCGCCCATGCCGCCCGGCATTCCGCCGCCGCCCATCGGAGCGTCTTCCTTCGGCAGTTCGCACACAGCTGCGTCGGTCGTCAGCAGGAGACCTGCAACCGATGCTGCGTTTTGCAGCGCGGTGCGGGTGACCTTCGTCGGGTCCACGACACCTGCGTCAACCAGGTCGACGTACTCGCCGGTTGCCGCGTTGTAGCCGTAGTTGCCCTTACCGGCAGCAACAGCCGCCACCACGACGCTGGCTTCTTCGCCGCCGTTCGTGACGATCTGGCGCAGCGGCTCTTCCATCGCGCGCAGCACGATCTTGATACCTGCGTCCTGATCGGCGTTGGCGCCCTTCAAACCTGCGATTGCCGTGCGTGCGCGGATCAGCGCGACGCCGCCGCCGGCCACGATGCCTTCTTCCACAGCTGCGCGCGTTGCGTGCAGTGCGTCTTCGACACGCGCCTTCTTTTCCTTCATTTCGACTTCGGTCGCAGCGCCAACCTTGATCACTGCAACGCCGCCTGCCAGCTTGGCAACGCGTTCCTGCAGCTTTTCACGGTCGTAGTCCGACGTAGCTTCTTCGATTTGCGTGCGAACCTGCTTCACGCGTGCTTCGATGTTTGCAGCTTCGCCAGCGCCGTCGATGATCGTGGTGTTTTCCTTGCCCACTTCGATACGCTTTGCTTGACCCAGTTCGGCCAGCGTTGCCTTTTCGAGCGTGAGGCCGGTTTCTTCCGCGATGACTTGGCCGCCAGTCAGGATCGCGATGTCTTCCAGCATGGCCTTACGGCGATCGCCGAAGCCCGGAGCCTTCACGGCAACCGTCTTCAGGATGCCGCGGATGTTGTTCACCACCAGCGTGGCCAGCGCTTCGCCTTCGACGTCTTCAGCGATGATCAGCAGCGGACGGCCTGCCTTTGCGACTTGTTCCAGCACCGGCAGCAGATCGCGGATGTTCGAAACCTTCTTGTCGTGCAACAGCACGAACGGGTTTTCGAGCACGGCAACTTGCTTGTCCGGGTTGTTGATGAAGTAGGGCGACAGGTAGCCACGGTCGAATTGCATACCTTCGACGACGTCCAGTTCGTCTTGCAACGACTTGCCGTCTTCAACGGTGATGACGCCTTCCTTGCCGACCTTGTCCATCGCTTCAGCGATACGGTCGCCGATCGACGAATCGCTGTTCGCCGAGATCGCGCCAACCTGAGCGATTTCCTTGTTCGTCGTGCACGGCTTGCTGATCTTGCGCAGTTCTTCGATCGCGGCGGTCACGGCCTTGTCGATACCGCGCTTCAAGTCCATCGGATTCATGCCCGATGCGACGTACTTCATGCCTTCGCGGACGATCGACTGAGCCAGAACCGTTGCGGTCGTGGTGCCGTCACCGGCGTTGTCGCTGGTCTTGGAAGCGACTTCCTTGACCATTTGCGCGCCCATGTTCTGGAGCTTGTCTTTCAGTTCGATCTCTTTCGCGACCGAAACGCCATCTTTCGTGACCGTCGGGCCGCCGAAGCTGCGCTCGAGGACAACGTTGCGGCCCTTCGGACCCAGCGTGACCTTCACAGCGTTCGCGAGGATGTTCACGCCTTCAACCATCTTGGCACGGGCGGAATCACCGAATACGACGTCTTTAGCTGCCATCTTCTAACTCCTTGAATTCTTGGGATATAACCGGGGAAGTAGCGGCTTGCGCTTACTTCTGCACCACGGCCATGATGTCTTCTTCGCGCATGACGAGCAGTTCGTTGCCGTCGACCTTGACGGTCTGGCCTGCGTACTTGCCGAACAGAACGCGGTCACCCACCTTCACGTCGAGCGCGATGGGTGCGCCCTTGTCGTCACGCTTGCCCGGGCCGACTGCCAGGATTTCGCCTTGATCCGGCTTTTCCGCTGCGGCTTCGGGGATCACGATGCCCGACGCGGTCTTGGTTTCTTGATCCAGACGTTTGACGATCACGCGATCATGCAAAGGACGAAGGTTCATACATACTCCTCTCTTGATTGAGACTGAAGAACGCTGAGAAAACCCGGCTGGCCGAGCCAACCGGCGATGTTGTTAGCACTCTCGTGCAGCGAGTGCTAATTATATGGACGGGTGGTGACAAATTCAAGAAGGGATGCGGCGATTGTCGAGGTCCGCTTGCCTTTGAGCTTTGTTCGCTTCACTTCGAACCTTGCATTGCGGCAAAAATTGGCGTCTCATTCGAGTAATCCTCTTTCGCGACAAGCACTTAGATTGCCGGGCATCGCCAAGTGTCATCGGTTCGGGCGCAGGCTGCCATTTGGAAATCAGCGCGCAGCAATTCGATGCGCGAGCATTCTGGCAGGGAAAACCCTAGGCGACCGGTAGCAAGAAGTATTTGTCAGCCTTTGAAGCAACCGCAGGGCGTGCTGATCATGTGTTTTGCTGCAAGCTCGATATTGGTTTTCTAAGGTCTTTTACCATAGCCTCCAGATCGGCAACCCGGGCGCTGTTGCCCTCGTTCTGAATAGCGGCGTGACGCTGATTCGTCGACCGTTCGACGTAGAAGTGATGCGCAAGAACGTGCGGGGCACCGAACCGTACTTCTATCGCACGCCCGGTCCGTCCGGACGGCGTTCATCCAATCAGCGCAGAGTGGCGTCATGCGGCTCAACACCTACCGCCGTCACCCGCACTGCCTTTGTCGCAGTTGCGTCGTCCAAAGGTGAGATTTTGCATGAGTGGTGGCGCACACAATCTGGCATTCCGCTGACGTGCTTTGCCTTGTCATTGTGTGAGCTTGATCGGCTGACATCCGATCCGGCAAATCGAACTCGTGATCGACTTTCATTGCAGGACGGCCTGACCTGGCTCGCAAATCGCCGCGAATTCGATATCGCATTGCATGACGAATTCAGTCGCGCCATGCGTCGCGTGAATGCTCTTGCACCGATCATGCTGGACGTCGATTGCTTCGAGCAATACTACACATCCAGGGACACGCAGCAGCCGATGACGGTCTGTGCTCATTAGAGATTTGACGGCCCGACGTTCTGAAGAGCTGACCGCACACTATGTGGGAGAGGAGATTGCAGCACTTCTTCCGTATGCCGATGTAGCCCATGCCGTAGTAATCGCGGACGCTATCCGCAACGCTATCCGTAGCCTGAAAATTGAACATTCGGGCAACCGAACTGGCTTCGTCACAATAAGCGCAGGTGTTGACGAGCGAATGCCGATACGAAGCGTGGGCGAGCCCATGGAGCTAATACTCGCTGCCGACAAGGCATTGGATAAGGCAAAGTGCAAAGAACAAAATCGAGCGCTCGGCGCCAACGGTGACTTCCGTCATCGATTACTGCCTTACATCGTCACCGAGCGCATCGAGTGCAGAGCGTTCAATCCATTGCCACGCTGGCTTCATCCATGCCCGACGCCAAGCAGCCGCCGCGCTAGCGCCGCGCCGCCTTCGCGCATCACTGCGTCGTGGTTCCATTGGAAAACCGGTCGCAATAGCGGCGCCAATGCATTCATCCATGCGCGGTTCGTACGGACGCACCAGTCATAGCGGACCACGGTAAGGTTGCGTCCGTCAGTCGAAAAGCTCCAACGGCCGACGCCTTCGACGTCGCCACTGGCTTCCCCTTCCAGCGCTACCAACGGTTCGACGCGCGTCACTCGCATGTCGAACACGAGACGATAAGGCAACCGGCCTTTCCACGTATAGCGTTGTACGGCGCCCACGCCCTGCTCGGAACCGGCCTTTAGCTGGTCCACGCGCTCGACGTTAATCCACCACTCCGGCCAGCGCGCCGAATCCTGAATTGCCGCCCAAACTTCCTGCACTGGCGCATCGATGCGCCAAATGGTGGAAAAGCGGTATTCGACCGTCCGCACTCGACCTCCATTTTTTGATGTTCTTGCAGAGATTTTGTCAGATGCTCATTGCACTTTCCATTAGCCGCGAAACGACACCGCTTTTCAATCCTCATCTCGTCAAGCCTGCTGCGACAGAATGCAGGATAGTTGAAGGCGGGCGAATGTGCATGAGAGCCGATGGCGAGAGCTTCAATCCCGGCACAAGCACGATCCATTAAGATCATCTCTTGCAGCCTTGAGGCGGCCGTGACGGTAGACGACGCATGTGGCGCTTCCTCCGCAGTTGTTGTTGGCAATAGCGGCCAGATCCACCGCCGCTACTTTCGATCTGCTCGCTCAAACGTCAAAAGCGAAGTCTTTGATCACGACGACAGAGTTGAGACAGCAACGGCGAAAGGCGAGGTACAACTACATGATTGGATGTATCTCCGCCCGCGGAGTTGTCAGCAACGCATTCATGTTCGGCCGTCGCCGGCGAATATGCTGTCTGCGATACCCGAAAATCCAACCCAATGGCGATGGCAACTCGGGGCCTGCGCCATCACTGGGCCGATCGTTCAAATGGTGATACAAGACGTTGCTCATGCTTGTCGCGAACTAGGGGAGCTCGGCAATCCAACACGTCTGGAGACCCTGCGCCACAAAAGAAGAGCACCGTTCACCCGTTGCTGCTGAGGTAATGGTTCGCTTGCTGCGATTGGCGCGCAATATTTTTCCAGCGCAAACCATCGACGTTGCGCACAAACAGCAGCGCAATAGTGATTTGAGCATCGCCGTGACGTCGCCGCGTCCGCCGAGACATACATTGCCAAAATCGGCTCGAGACAATGAGCGTAGTCGTGTCACGCCCATGTCGAGACTCGAGCGTCCAACGAACACCGTACCGCGCCTATGCAGAACCGTCCGGGTTTCCCGCCGAGATCGATCAATTCGATTCCGATTATTGATCTGATAAAATAAAACCGATATACTGACGCTTATTTATATTAATAATATAAAACTCCATAGCTTCAAATTATTAGTCCGTCAAGTCCAGACTAACGCGTAAAAAAATAAAAATACTCATTTTCCCGCACAAACAATGTACCGATTTCTTATTTCCGCGAGACGCGGAACATTCGAAGTAAATATCAAGCGACCGGTTTCGATCCGTCCTTATCAGCAATATTTCCAATCTCGTTACAGAAGTGAAACGTTTATAATTCTTCTGCCAAAACCTTCTGCAAGTAATACCTTGAAGCCCAAAGGATCAGCAATATTTACCGATCCCTGTTGGATACCGTCGGATAGACGTCCCGTGCAGCACTGACTAATGGAAGCGGAGCTTCAAACATCCGCGGCCATGCGCGCCGCAGATGCTGCGCTGCCGCAATCCGGCGCGGGCTGGCCCAAGGCTATTTGGTTCGCACCGAGGCGTTATGCATGAAAGCTTGGGGAAAAGAGATCTGTCATCTTTTAGTTATCCTCAATTTTTGAAGTTGAAGCATCGAGTCGAAGAGTCTGTTTTTACATCTACAAGCATGCTAAGAATCTAGCGTAAGTCTTACACGCTGGTCCCTCGCATGCATAAACTTCATGCGTTGGCCTTTGGCCTCGCGTGTGAGGGACGAGTCGTCGACCTAGCTGAGAGGTCGACTGAGTCGTGTCGCAGGTCGAGTGCATACGGGAGAATCTCGCCCGATCGTGTACTCCGGCCTAGTGGTGCAATCCAAAGCTTTAATCATTAATAGCACTTCGCTATATGGATCATATGCAAGCGTCTATTAAGTACTACGAAATATGTACCTGCCGACTACTTTCAAGTCAACAGGTTTAGAACACTGCCCTACCGGCAGCAGTCGATACACGTTCGTCTAACGGTATCTGCGAGCGCATATCGGCACATCGGAAGCGTCAGCTTCTTCAGCAATGAACGCGGTCAACGCGTTCCCTTGTTTCGCCTCTTCGCTAGAAATAGCGCCATGTCTAACTTTGGAATGTAACGGAATGAGACATCTCAAATACCTGCTTTTTTTCCTTTTTTCACTCGCCTTTTTGCCTGCGGCGTACGCGCAGAACAACCCGTCGAGTGTCGTCGTGAACGGCACTACGTGGAACAAGTGTGCAGACGAGCACGGTACCTGCTCGTTCTCCGGCACGCAGAACGTACTGTATGGCGCATGGCCCCCGAGCGCACCCTCGGCTAAGTACGCGGTGAACGGCACCTATACCGGCAAGGTGCCCTGTGACAATAGCGCCATGGCCGATCCTGCGGTTGGCTATCTGAAAGCGTGCTATATCAAGGCTACGTCTACCTCTACATCGACGTCCACGCAATTTACTCCGCCGGCGCTCGTGAACCCGGTGAATCCGATGGCCTATGGCGCGAAGTGCGACGGTGTAACGAATGACACGGCCGCATTCCAGAAGGCGATCAATGCTGGCGACGTGTTGGTTCCGTCCGGAACGTGCGTCATCAATGGCACTCTCAATGTGAGAGCGAGCAACCGACACATTCAGTGCCAACAGACCGTGCTCAAGCGCACCACCGGCTACGCCAACCAGATGTTCGTCATCGGCGACTACAACAACTACTATCACGACGACAGTATCGTTAACTGTAATTTCGTGGGCGCCAACACCGTGGTGCCGCAGTATTACAACAACGACGCACGGCATTGGGACATTCCGGTTGAAACCGTTGGTCCGGTCAGCAACTTCTTCCTGGCAGGCAACAGCTTCAAGCAGTTCTTCGGCCAGTCGATGTTCCAGACCTACGGCTCAACCAACGGCGGAAGCGGCGACAAGATCATCTACAACACCTTCGCAAGCTGCGGCTACTATGGACCGGTGTTCGTTGCTCATACGAACGGCTACATCGGACACAACACCGTGACCGACTGCGCTGTGGGTATCGAGAACGACAACACCACGCAACAAACCGGCCATAACGTGATCGAGTACAACACCATTAAGGCTGTCTATGGCTATGGTGCGCCTGACATGTCTTCCTCGGTGATGCTGACCGGCGGTGTCGCTGCAAGTGCCGACTACTCAACCAACATCGTGCGCAACAACACGGTGTCGGGCACGAGCAACGCGCAAGGCTTCCGCGGCGCTAACATCCCGAGCCGAACCATCATTGGTAGGAACTGGGGCGTAAAAGCCGCGCAGTACTCAAACAACACCTGCGTTTCGGGATGCCTGGTTACGCAGTAATCATGCGGCAGTAAAGAAGAAAGCAGAGTCGGACTATCGTGCGCGATTGGCTCGACTCTGCTGCTCTCAGGGCATCGATTTGCAATCGCATGCCCGCGCATGACCCTCTATTTGCGCCCACAGGTACTCGACAGGATTGACTTGCTGAGAACTGCAACCATGACGCGATCGAAGTGCACCCAAAGCACGTTGAAACCCGCCGTAACGTTGCCAGTCACTTCATGCACGGCATGATCGTCAGTGTCCTGTTGGGCGCAGCCAATCTCTCCGCTTCGTCCCCGCGCAATGCGGCGCGACCACCGGCATGCGATGTGCCGTGTCCAGGCTGCGCGATATCCTGAACGTCCCTGCCAGCCCATCAAGTCGATGGCTACACCTTCCCCTGCATCGCAAGATCGTCAAACCGCACTATTGCGCGCGCGTTCAGCCAAGGGACAGATCCTGCGTCAGCATATCCTGACAAAAGATTCAGCGGACGCTGCGTTGAGTCGTGTCCAAACCCTGACTGCAAAAAACAATATGGCATGGGTCAATCACTATCAGGCGGGAACTTCGCATCGTCCTGCCGCACCTATCCGGTTTCAGCCGGCGACAGAGCAGCCCAGACCTCTGGCAGGTTTGTCACCGCTATTTCCGCAGACAATACGCGTCGTCACCGCTTGTGCCCGTCGAACTGCATTCGCGCGCGGTGAGACCTGGGAGTTGCAATGTCCTGGAGGTTGCAATGTTCTTCGAAGAGCTTTCCGACGAGGAGTGGTCATTGATCGGCCCCATGCTTGCCGATCCCGTTGTTCGCATGACGAAACGCGGCCGTCCCCGGGTACAGCCGCGGGTGGTTACCAACGCGGTCTTGTGGATTTTGACCACAGGAGAATCGTGGTCGAAGCTGCCCGAGAAATATCCGTCGCAGCCCACCTGTAGGTACCGATTCGAACAGTGGCGGCTAAACGGAAAACTGGCGGAAATGATGCGCGTCCTGTCGCATGCAGGACGGCATTTTTCATATGTTCCCGACCGACCGCCTTCGGACAAGAAAGCGGATCAGAAGCCGGCCGTTGCTCCACTCGATGATGCGGGCACGGACGACGACGTCCGCACACCTGATGTGGTCTGGAAAAGCCAGGAGTCGTGGCTGAGCACGAGCACCGAACGCACCGCGTACCATGCCGATAGTTGGATATTGGGCGACATCGGCCGCACGCGCGACACGGAGCCCGGTCCTCCAGAAGCATGCAACGACGACGCGAGCGCGCGGGAAGAAGCCTCGTCGAAACGTCAGCGCGTTTACTCCCAAGGGGCATGGCGGACCGCGTCGGAAGCCAGCGGAACGAGCGTCGTCAACGAACGGGGCTATGTCGTCCACGCGGCTGCGGACCTCATGCAGAACGATCTGTTTCGAGGCTGGGCGGAAATCATGGAAAACGGACAACGCGTGGCGCACTCCGGCCTCGTGGGCCCGAGGTTTATCGCGCCGGAGGCTGCCAGGCAGTGTGCGTTGGACTGGGCGCGGGATTGGATCGACAAGCAGGAAGACGCTGCGAACTCCAGCCGCTACGCAACCAGGCCAAGGGCAACATTGCGAAGAGGCTGAAGTGAGCGGCAGCGACGCGCGCAACCCTACCCGCGCGTCACAGCGCTCACGCTCTCAGCAGGTCACGGGCCTTCCGTCGACAGCTCGAGACGCATCTCGCCTACCGTCAATACCGGGCCCGTTGGGTAGTTCGGACCATTGACGCGTACTAGCGAGATCACAACCTCCTTCAGATTCGCTACGCCGACGTTGCGCAACACGTCGGTCGCCGGCAATACCAGGCTGCCCTCGCCATGATGTATTGCTCCGGACACTTCAAATGGCCCGAACGTGCCGAGAAAGTGCGACTGACTCTCGACGTCCGCGCTACCCGAAGCGGGCAGATTGAGGTACACGTTGTAGAAATAGCCGCCCTTCTTTCCCGCACTGGTGACACCAAGCTTGTCCAGCACGATGCGCGGATACTTGAACGTTGTCGTTGTCGTTGTCGTCTCACTCGTGCTGGCCGTATCGACGGTTGACGCATTCGCAGCCACTGCATCCTGCAAGGAGGTGGTGCCTGACGCCTGCAACAGCACACGCGCACTGATGGACCGCTCGTTGAGCGTAAGATTCGCGACGCCACCAAGCGACCGGCGGGTCGTCGCGATCGAACGCGGGGGTGTCGTTGAAAAGCTGCCGAGCGCCGGTCGCACGAGGATCGGGGAAAGCTGCGCCTGCACACGAATGATGCGTCCTTCCTGAGCGTTCAGCGGCATTGCAGTCGGCACCTTTTGATTCGAATATTGGTAGTTCAGCAACGAGGGCATATAGGTCTTCGATCTCTTCATCGTAAGGCCGGTTGCGTAAGTGAACGTTCCGGACCAGTATGAACTGTTCGGATAAGGCATTGTGGTTTGCGGCTGCTGCGCCCACGCGTCCCATAGGCGGTCGACGTTCGCGTGATGCAAATAGAAGATCGGGTCGGTCGGCGACTGCATGTCGGCCATCCATCCACCGATGATGTTGTGCACCGGATTATGCGGAGCCGATTCGAAGGACGCCTCAAACGAGTTGGACGTACCGCGCTGAAAATTGATCACGGTCGGTGCGAACGGCGCAAGCGTGAGCGCGGAATAGACGTTCGAGTTGGCCCGCCCCGACACATAAAGTGCATTACCGCTGGAGGGATCGGTAAACTCGCTGGGCATGGTGGGATAGGTGTAGTAGTCCCAGTACGGCAAGGTCAACAGGCTGTCTCCGGACACCGTTCTCAACTGCTGCTCGAAGTAGTAAATGTAGCCCCTATGCCACGCGAGAAAGTACGGCACCATATGCGGACAGTAGTTCATATGGACGTTGACCCAATACGCCCAGGAGGTCGGTTTTGTCGCGTCCGTGACCGCTTTCATCAGTTTTACCGCATTCAGGAACGACGCGTACTGAGGCGTCGTTTTGAAAACCTCCCATTCCAGCCGGGTCGAAACCGGCCCTGCGCTCATGGCCGGCATTGGAAGCGACATGAGAGCCGCAGCCGATGCGGACCCCTGCAGGAAAGAACGCCGGCTGAAATGATTCTTTGACATTCAGGTTCTCCTCAAATCGGAAGGATCGGGGGCCTTGCTTCAGGGTGCCGGCTGCTTATTAAAACCGTCTTTTATCCGATCGCGCCTTTATAGCCACAGATACACGATAGCCTGGCTGTCCATCGATCACGGTGCTATTCCCGCGAGAAATGTGGTCGAGCCCACACTTCAATTTCGCCGAACAGCACAACATCAATATCCGCGCTTCGACGGCCGTCAGCCGCGTTCGGCGATCTTCATCGCATCGGGTCGCAGCGTATTGACGGACATCATGGCCAGGGTCGCTGGTCATAAAGCGACATACACCAGCAAGGGCGCGAATCATTCGAAAGGTTCGAGTATGAACAAGCGCATGCTGTTTCCAGTCGCCATGGTTTCCGCCGCCTGCCCGCGTTGTGGAAGCCTCGTACAACGAGAGCAACGCTTCTGTACCCGATGTGGAGCGTTTCAGTCCGCCATGCCCGAAGCAAACCGCGACCAGTTGGGCACGTACTCACAACGAGCGAATGTGCAGCAATCTCAGCCTCCGGAACGCGATCTGGTGAGCGTCGACGCCTACGACGCTCACGGCCCGTCCACGTTTCCTTCGAGGCCGCCTTCGCTGTTGCAGCGAACGCTCAGCGTAAGGACGGCTTTGTTGGGCGCATGTGTCGCGGCTGCCGTCGCCTTCGGCCTGGCCTATCTGCGCTATGCGCCACCTCAGACGGTTCGCGAGGAAGCGCAGCCTGCCCGTCATGACGATGCCGCCGCAGAACAGAACTCGTCTGCCGACACCGCTTTCATGACGCCGCGCGCGTTGCGCGAAATCGATGCAACGCTCGGCATGTCCAAAGACAGGTCCGACACCGCGCCGCCTTCCGGGCTTAAGTCGACCGATACGGCCCTCCCCTTCGCCCGGGTACTCACCGACAAAGACGTGCGCGTCGACGCATCACCTGCTGATAACCGCACGGTCGCGGAAACCGCGGCAACGGCAGTAGTAGAACCCAACCCGGTTACAGACACCGACGTCCCCCAGCTACAGCAACGGCCGGCACTCTCCGCGGATTTTTCAAACATTCGCGACCCAGACGCCTTGGAACAGGCGATCAAGCAGTACGGCTGGACCCTCGACAAGAGCGCTGTTACGCAGAGAGGCGGTGCGGACTAAAACACTTCCCGAACAAACAGTTCTACACGCCATGCGCGACCCGCCGCTCAAACCGCCGACTGTTCTCGCTTGCCCAGTGCTTCCACGTAGGTCTCTTCGTAACGGCGCCAACTCGCTTCTATCGAGAAGTGGCTTTGAATCCGCCTTCGCGCCGCATGTCCGAGCCTCGTGAGTTCGTCATGCGGCAACGCGAGTAACGAACACAGCGCGCGACCAAGCGCCTCGGGATCTTGCGGTGGCGCGACGCGGCCGGTCGTGCCGATCAGCAACGCAGTGTCGCCGACATCCGTTGCGACGCACGGCACTTCGCAGGCCATCGCCTCGCCGATCACCGTCGGCAAGCCCTCGCTGCTCGACGACAAACAGAACACGTCGAGTCCGGCGAGCAGGGTCTGCGGTTCTGCCTGCGGTCCAACCAGGCTACAGGCATGAGCGATTCCCGCTGCGTTGAGCAGCGCTGCCAATTCGTCATTACTCGGGTCGAGCCCTTGACCGGCCATCACGAAACGGCATTCCGGCATGGCGTCGATAACGATGCGCATCGCGGCGATGAACGTCCCATAGTCCTTGACAGGATGGTAGCGGCCGACGATTCCAACCAGTGGAGTGAGCGCCCCGATACCGAGCGAGCGCCGCAACATCTCGCGCGCCCTTGGATTGGCGTGAAAGCGTTCGAGGTCTATCCCGTTGTGAATGACGGTCATGCGCTGCGCGCAGTAGCCGCCCTGGCGGTGCGACGCTTTCGCCGATTCGGCGCAGCAAACGATCCGATCAGGTATGCGCGACGAGATCAGCGCGCATGCGCGCGCGATCCAGCGCGTCATGCGTGCGCTGCCGGCCAAACGCAGATCCGTGTGATGGACGCCCCACAGCAGCGCGGGTCGCTTCACATGCGCGCCGCGCAAAAACCGCGCGGCTTGCGCCCCATAGGTGGCCGCGCCGCCCATCAGGTCCGCGTGATACATCCAGGTCTGCACGACATCCGGTTCCAGTTCGTCGAGCCATCGGATGAGGCGGCGAAACGTCCTGATGTCAGGCATGCCGCGCCCCATGCCGAGGACGCGTACCTCCACGCCGAGTTCGACGAGACGATCGGCCAGCGGCGCCTCGCGCGAGAGCGAAATGACGACATGCTGCAAGCCCTCGCGCTGTGACGTTCGGATCAGCCGCACCAGCATCGTCTCCGCGCCGCCGACGGCCAGATCCGTAATCACGTGAACGATCTTCACGGGACGACGCTCCCGCTCACGGGCATGGCCTGCCGCGCCGGCTCGAGCACTTCCCGGTAGACGGCGAGCGTGCGCTCGATGATGATCTGTTCGTCGAATTCGCGTAGCGCCTTTTGCCGCGCCGCCTCACCGAGCTTACGCGCCAGCGCCCGGTCGTCGTCGAGACGACGAATGGCGTCGGCGAGTGCGCGGCCATCGCGCACCGGCACCACGAGCCCTTCTTCACCGTCGATGCCGACAACCTCGCGGCATCCCGGCGCATCGGTAATGATGAGCGGCAACGCGCACGCCGCCGCCTCGATCATCGATTTGGGCAGCCCTTCGCGATAACTGGGCAGCACCGCCACATCGGTTTCGGCAAAGAGCGCGGGCATGTCGCTAACGTGTCCCAGCCATTCGACGAGTCCATCCCTGACCCAGCCCCGCAGCAAGTTCTCGTCGACGGCAGCCGGATTGCCCGGGTCCGGTGTTCCCGCGAGAATGCATCGCACGCTGCGGCCTTCCGCTTTGAGGATGCGCGCCGCTTCGACGTATTCGGCGATGCCTTTGTCCCACAGCAGCCGTCCCGCCAGAACCACGCGTAACGACTGCGCTTCGAGCGGCTCCGCTTCCTCGGAACGCGGCTTGAAGCGGCTGATGTTGACCCCCGAACCTTTGATTACGCGTATCGCCCGTTCGTCGACGATATTGGCCGTGCGGAACAGCGCGAGATCGTCGGGGTTTTGCAGGATCAGCATGCTGCGCTTGCCGCCGAACGCCATGCGCATCACTCTGCGCACCAGCGGACGCAGAACGACCGCTTTGACGTCGCGGCTCGAAAATACATAGCCCATTCCCGCCACGGCGTTGACGCGCACCGCCACCCCGGCAAGACGGGACGACAACGATCCGTAGACCGCGCACTTGATGGTAAAGCCGTGCACGAGGTCGGGCCGTTCGCGCCGCAGGAAACGCACGAGCCACATCAACAGCGTCACTTCGCGCAATGGGTTGAGACTGCGCCGCACCATCGGGGCCGGCTCCCAGCGAAATCCCAGCGCGCGCAATTGCGGTCCGTATTCGCCCGGCGGAGAAAGCAGCACGACTTCATGGCCCAGTTCGCGCAACTTCCGCGCGAGCGATAGCCGGAAGTTGTAGAGGTACCAATCGGTGTTGGCAAACAGGATCACCTTGCTCATGTCGGCTCCTTGTCGACGCGCCGGATGTCTACGAGCGCGGGCTGGCGTGCGGGTTGGCGTATATCCCCGCACGAACTGTCGGGCGGGACGGCCGGCATCGCGGCACTCACTGCCGCGCCGGCGCGCCGCGGGCGCGCGCCCACACGCTCGAATTGCGCGTCCCACATGTCGAGCACGGCCCGCGCCGAAAAACGCTCGCGGATCGAGTGCGCCGCCCTGCGGCCGAGTTCGGCACGCAACGCATCATCGGCGAACAGGCGCCGCAAGCCCTGCTCCATTCCGTACGCGTCGCCCGGCGGCACGAGCCATCCGTCGCTACCGGCGCGCATCAGTTCCCTGGGTCCGCTACGGCAATCGAATGCGATCGTCGCCATGCCGAGTCCCATCGCTTCCATCAGTGCCATCGGCAAGCCTTCGAAACGCGACGACAGCACGAAGACGTCCGAGCGCGCCATTTCCGCCCACGGGTCGACGGTCTTGCCGGGCAGAAAGACGCGCTCCTTCAGGGCCGCATCCGCCACCTGCGCCTCGAGCCTTGCGCGCTCCGGCCCGTCGCCCCAGATCCACAAATCCCATTCAGGGAACGCATCGGCAAGCGACCCGAACACGGTGATCAACAGGTCATACTGCTTCTGTTCGTGCAAGCGGCCCACGGAGATGAGCCGTCGCCTGCCATCGCCATGCGCTGTCACGCCTCGCTCACGGGCGCGCCCGCCGAGGTCGGCGCGATCGAACAGTTCGTCGGGCAGCGGATTGGGCATCACGGCGACGCGCGCCATGCGCGGCACCATCTGCCTGAACGGCGCGACGACGTTCTCCGTCAGCACCGCTGCAAGGCTCGCCCGCGGATAGAACAAGCGGCACGCGAGCCGCCACAAACGGGAGCGCCCGTCGGCGGCGGGGTCATTGTGTTCGCACACGATGACGGGCACGCGCAGTCCCCTCGAAGCCAGGATCGCCGAAATATTGACGTTGGTGAGAAACGAAATGACGACATCCGGCTTGCTGTCGCAAAGTAGCGTGCGCAGTGCGCGCAGGCGTGCCGCATAACCGCGCAATCCCGAGCGCTTCCGCCCCGCGAGATCAGCAAGATAGATGAGCCGCACCTGGCTCGTGAGCGTATAAAAGCAGGAGCCGCGGCCGCTATACGTGATGACGAGCGTCACCGTGTCGCCCCGCCTGGCCCACGCATTGACGAGCGTCGATGCCACGCGTTCCGCGCCGCCCGTGCCCATCGAACTCACGAGAAGAACGATATTCATGGCTGCCCTGCCGCCGTCGTGGAGGTGTCCGTTGGCCAGCCTTGCACGTAGACGAGATAGTAGATGAGCGTCGTCGCGTGCATCAGCGCGGTGGCGGCGAAAATGCCGGGAATCGCCAGCCAATGCGTCATGACCACATTGGCGACAACCTTCACGACAAAGCTCATCAACGCGATGATGGCCATTTCCCGGTAACGTCCCGCGCTCGCGAACAGCGTCAACAACACGAGGCCGGAGAAATAGAACGGCACCTGCATTTGCCCCCAGCGAAAAAGCTCCGCCACGGCCGCCGTATCCCGCGCGGTAAATGCGCCGCGCTGGAACAGTAGCGCGACAGCTTGCGGCGCGAGCAGCCACGACACCAGCGCCACGCCCGTGCCGAGCAGAAACATGAGCAGCGTCCACTTCAGCGCGGTATGGCGGGCACGCGACAAATCGCCGACGCCGATGATATCCGACAGAATCGGCAGGATGGCCCGACCGATCGCGAGCGCACCCATGCTGAGCAGCAGCGAGAGAACGCGGTTGGTGTAGCCGACGGTGGCGACCGCGCCATCGCCGTAGGCGACCACGAAAAACTGATCCAGTATCGGCGTGCAGCACATGACCACCTGGCCGAGGGCGAGCACCCGCACCGCCCGGTACACCCGCTGCCATTGCGGCGCCTTCAGCGTCAGACGCAGCCCGTGGCGAATCGGGTCGACCCGCACGGACAGCATTCGCAATATCAGCGTTTGCACGAGGTAGCCGCCGATCGTGCCGCATATCAGCGGTAGCGCCGAGACCTCGCCGCCGGCCGACAGTACGAAGCCCAGTACGAAGCCGGCGGGCAAACCGTCGAGCAAGGTGTTGATGTGGCGTTCGCGCGATTGCAGCCTCGCCGCGTAGGCGCTGGACACGAGCATGAGCGCGCCGATCGGTCCCATCGTCAGGATCATCTGCCGGCAGATCGCGCGCGTTTCCGCCGACAGATTCGTCGCGCCGATATGCAGCGCGAGCGGCCAGCACGCATAGAGCAATAGCGTCAGCATCGCGCCGACCACGATGGCCCACCCTTCGAGCTCACCCAGAAAGCGTGTCTGATCCGCAAGCGGCTGCGCGCGCAACTCGACGAAGACAGGCACCAGCACCATCGAGAATATCGTCGCGAGCACGACCGGCAGCCAGCCCACCAGCGTCATGGTCAACTGGTACGCATCGACTATCGGCCCCGTGCCATAGCGATACGCGACCGCCATTTCCTTTAATGCGCCCGCGCAGCGTCCGACCAGCACGAAAACCGAAATGCGCATCGCACCGCGCGCGATGCGCATATGATCGGGGTGAAATGGCGGGATCTTGCTTCGTAACGTGCCGAAGTACGGAAACACGCGCTCACCCCGCCGTCATGTGAATGGCTTCATTGAAGCCGCGAGCGTCGTCGCCTCGGTCGTTGCGCTGAGCAACGAAGCGCACATACCACGGCATCGCCACAGCAAGGCCCTGCGCGAGTGGAATGGCGTCCGCGTAGCCGAGCAGTCGTTCGGCCTTCTCGACGTTGGCCTGTGAATGCCGGATGTCGCCGTCGCGCGCGGGGCCATAAGCGGCACGGTGCTCGCCTGGCTGAACGCCATGAAGCGCGAGCGTCGCCTTCAGATAGTCGTACAGTTGGTTGAGCGTGGTGCGGTCGCCCACCGCGACGTTGTAGACCTGGTCGCGGCTCGCTTCGTCGGCGCACGCAGCCAGCAGATTCGCCTGCACCGCATTGGCGACGAAGCAGAAATCCCGGCTCGTCTCGCCGTCGCCATTGATGACGACTTCGTTGCCGTTGATGAGCGCGGCCGTCCAGCGCGGAATCACAGCCGCATAGGCACCGTCCGGGTCCTGGCGCTGGCCGAAAACGTTGAAATAGCGAAGGCCGATCGTTTTGAAACCGTAATTGCGCGCGAAGACCGATGCGTACAGTTCGTTCGCGTACTTGGTGACCGCATAGGGCGACAACGGGTGCCCTATGCGGTCCTCGACCTTCGGCAATCCGGCGTGATCGCCGTAAGTGGAACTCGAGGCGGCATAGGTAAAGCTTTTGACGCGCGCATCGCGTGCGGCAAGCAGCATGTTCAGGAAGCCGCTGAGGTTGACCTCGTGTGTCGCAATGGGGTCCAGCAACGAACGCGGCACGGAGCCGAGCGCCGCCTGGTGCAGCACGTGATCGACGCCCTTCACCGCCGCCGCGCATTCGGCGGGATTGCGTATATCGCCTTCGATGAACCTGAAGCGCTGCCATTGGTCGATGCCGACCAGCGAACGGACTTCGTCGAGATTGCGGCGGTGGCCGGTCGCGAAGTTGTCCAGCCCGACCACATGCTGATCGAGCTTGAGCAATGTCTCAAGAAGATTCGAACCGATGAAACCGGCCACACCTGTTATAAGCCACGTTTGCGGATGCTGAACGAGGTCGCGACGTACCCGATCGTATCGGTTTGACATTGAAGTCCTCCTGACCATGAGACCCATGCCGGCACCGAGGGCCGACGGGCTTATCGAGCACTATAGGCGCAGGTCGCTCGACTCTGCCGGCAGCACATACTTGAGGTCGTAAAGCACATGCCGCGGCTTGCCGAACGAACGCAGCTTCTCGTATCCCCACTCGACGAACTGCCTGTGCGCAACGGCGACAATGGTCGCGTCGTACACACCCACATCCGGTTCCTCGATCGGATCGATCCCGTACTCGTGGTGCGCGGCCTCCTTGGACACCCACGGATCGAATACATCGACGAGCACGCCGTAGTCCTTCAGGCCGTGGATGATATCGACCACGCGCGTATTGCGCAGATCCGGGCAGTTTTCCTTGAACGTGAGGCCCAGCACCAGCACCCGCGCACCGGGTATGAAAATTTCAGAACGCGTCAACGCCTTGATCATTTGCGACACGACGTACTCGCCCATGCTGTCGTTCAGCCGTCGTCCGGCAAGGATGATCTCCGGGTGATAACCGATCGACTGCGCCATATGCGTCAGGTAGTAAGGGTCGACGCCGATGCAGTGGCCGCCCACGAGACCGGGACGAAACGGCAGGAAATTCCATTTGGTTCCGGCGGCCTGCAGGACCGCTTCGGTGTCGAGGTTAAGCTTGTTGAAGATGATCGAAAGCTCGTTGACGAGCGCGATATTCAGATCGCGCTGCGTGTTCTCGATCACCTTGGCGGCTTCCGCGACGCGGATGCTGCTCGCCTTGTGCGTGCCGGCCGTGATGATCTCGCGGTAAAGCGCGTCGACCACCTCCGCGACCTCCGGCGTCGAACCCGAGGTGACTTTGCGGATGTCGGTCACGCGGTGCGCCTTGTCGCCGGGATTGATGCGCTCCGGGCTATAGCCCGCGAAGAAGTCCACGTTGTATTTGAGGCCCGACACCCGTTCGAGAACCGGCACGCAGTCGTCTTCCGTCGCACCCGGATACACGGTCGACTCGTAGATCACGATGTCGCCTCTCTTGAGCACGGAGCCGATCGTTTCGCTCGCCCGCAATAGCGGACCAAGATCCGGCCGCTTGAAACGGTCGATCGGCGTGGGTACGGTGGCGATGAAAACGTTGCATGCCCGCAGATCCTCCACGTCGGACGTGAACGTCATGCCGGTCGCCGCCGCCAGTTCTTCCTCGCTCACTTCCAGCGTCGCGTCGCGCCCTTCCCGCAGCGCCGAAATACGCGCGCCACTGATATCGAACCCCACTACCGCACGATGCTTGCTGAACTCCACCGCCAAAGGCAAACCCACGTACCCCAAGCCGACTACCGCGACCTTTAGTCCATTCGACTCACGCATGACCAGTCTCCGCTAATGCAACGATTGCGTTGGGGCGCCCACGTATTGCCCCCGCTTTGTTCTTGAATGTGCAGCCGCTAACGTCGGTTAACGCGTCGTCGAGTCCGAATGGTAGTCGTACGCGACATAGGCGCGACTGCCGTAGCGGCGCGCGAGCGCATAGTCCATCGTGTGCATGTTGATGCCGTTCAGCAGCACGCCGTTCACTCGGGCGCCGGTCTGTCCAAGCCGCTTGACGGACTCCTCGAGCTCACGCACACGCGTGTCCGCGAAACGCGCGACGAGGAACAGCAAGCCCGCGACGGGCGCCATGATGCCTGTGTCCGACGCGACCAACACCGGCGGTCCGTCGATAACGACGATGTCGTAGCGCGCCGATGCGCTTTCGATCATCTCCCGGTACCTCGGCAGCATGAGCAGTTCGGCGGGGTGACTCGGGTAGGGACCGGTCTGCAGAACATCGAGCCGCGGCTGCACGTCTCGCGCAATCGCCGCGTCGAGTTCGCACGTTCCGGCCAGCACATCCGCGAGACCTTGACCAGGCTGCAAACCAACCAGGCGATGCAGGTGTCCTTTACGAAGATCCCCGTCGATCAGCAGCACGCGCCGGCCGCCCGATGCAAGCAGCGCCGCCAGGTTGGCGGACAGAAACGACTTGCCGATGCCCGGCAGCGGGCCCGCGATCATGACGACGTTGTTGCGCGCGCCGATCTGTGCAAACTGCAACGCGGAGCGGAGGATACGCAACGCTTCGACGGCGGCATCTCTCGGATAGAGGGAGGCAAGCAGCAGGCTCTCACCGGTTCGGGCCTTCGCCTTCCTGTCCACCAACTGCTGTTTGTCGCTTTGCGGAATGGCCGCGAATACACTCAGGCCCGTGCCGATTTCGATCTCGCGCGAGTCCGTCACGCCGCGGAAGACGTAGTCACGCGCAATCGCGAGCCCGATGCCCGAGAGCAGCCCGAACATCGTCGAAACCAGCATGACGAGCCATTTGATCGGCTTGACCGGCTTTTCCGGCACGTCCGCCGTGTCGATCAACTGCGCTGAGGCAGCCTTGCCAGCCTGGATAACGCGCAATTGTTCGATGTTGTTGCGCAGCGTCGTATACAAGTCTGTGTTGACGCGAACGTCGCGCATCAGCCGCATCGCGCCCTGCTGCTCGGTGGGCATCCCCTTGATCTGCGAGTTCAGGTCGTCGATGTACTTCTGTGCCGAGCCGATCTGCTTATCGAGTGCCGCGACGGCCGGATAGCTGGCCGAGAACGTCGCCAGCAGCGTGGCGCGCCTTTGCTGCAATTCGATCAGTTTGGTCGTCGCGTCCGCGCTGCGCGAGAGGAGCAGTCGTGCCTCCTCGTTCATGTCCAGCAGCGAGTGTCCGTTGCGATAGTTGTTGTACGCGTCTTCCGCCTCGCGAACCTGCCGCGCCATCGACGGCAACTGGCTTTGCAGATAATCGAGCGAGTTCTTCGCGATGACCGCCTTGCGCGCGGCGTTCCATTGCTCGTACTCGCGGCCGATCTGATTGATCGTCTCGGTGGCGCGAGCCGCATCGGGGCTTTCGATCGAGACCTTCAGCACGCTGGATTTCGCGCCCTGCTCCTTGATCTTGAGGGTTCGCTGCAGCCGGTCGACGGTCAGTTGACGCGATTCCCTCGTCAGATCGAATTCGGCGCCGGAACGTCCTACAAGCGATTTGACCAGCAGCGTGATTGGACCGGCTGCCGAGTCGACGCGCAGTACGCGCCCTACCGTGCCGGTTGCGCCTTCGTCGGGCAGTCCTGGCCCGCTCAACGAATACAACCCGTTCTGCAGCGCCTTCAGCGTGTAACCCTGGCCCTGATCTCGTTGCGGCACTTCAAACGACTCGACCTTGATCGATTCGGCGCCCCAGACATACCCCCCCAGCCCCATGAAGCCGGGCGCGGACAGACCGTCCGCGCGGCGAGCCAGCCATTCGCCGATCAAAGGGAAGTAGTGCGGCTTCGCGTTGACGTAAAGGTGCAGCGCATCCACCGCGCGCGCAATGATCAACCTCGAACCGAGCACCTGCATTTCGCTTTCGGCGGACGACTTCTCGTCGAAGCCGGGCGAAATGTTATTCAGGAGTTCATTACCGTCATGTCGTGGGGCCATGCCGGTCGAGTCTTCGACCTTGATGAGCACGCTCGCCTCGTAAATCGATGGCGTGAGAAATGCGTAGCTCGCCCCAAGCATCATCACGACGAGCGTCGTGACGATAATCATCACACGGTATTCGATCAAAGCGTCGAGGATTGAAGCCAGACCTGCCCGCTCGTCCCGGCCGACGCTCGCCTCTATGGTTGAAGCTTGTTTCATGGGCTTTCTCGCTAAAGACTGTTGCAGCGCTATCCGTCTGTCAGCGCGTACCTCAAGCTATCAGCGCACCCTCTTCAGGTATGTTCGGGAGCGCACGCATGCACGACGGCCCATCTCAGGCAGAGTGGCTGCGGCGAGCAAGCTAGGGGATGATCTTCTGATTGTTCACGACGATTTCCGGGCCGCTCACGCGGTCATAGTTCTCGCTTCTCAATGCCGCGAGGCGCGGCTTGACCCACACCGGCGAGTCGATCACGATGCGGCCTTTCACGATTCGGCCATTCAGTTCCAGCCCCGAGATGTTGACGGGGGAAACGGCCGCCGACTCGTCCCGGTGATGCGTTATTTCGATCTGAATGACCTTGGGGATCGGGCCGACGAGTTCCTGCAAATACATCAGGATGCCCGTGCGGCAATTGCGCGTGGTCGGGCTTACGACGCGGATTTTCTGCAGCACATCGAGGTTGCTGTTCGGCTCGATATCCAGACCCGCCGACGGCATCGTCCCGCCGATGTTCTCCCAGACCGGGTGCTCGAAAAGGATGTCGGAGCCGCTGATGATCGACACGCCCTGGCGGCGGCAGCCATACGCCCGATGGCCAATCACCTTGATGGCGCTGGGAAATCGGCCCTTGTACTTGTAGCTGTTGGCGATATAGATGCCATCGCCCCAGCATTCCGACGTGGTCGGCGCCATGAGCGTGACGTTCGAGCTTCCGGCGATCGAAATACCCATGCCGTATCCGCCATTACGGGTATCTTTTGGCGCGGCATTCAATTCCTTGCTGCCGTCCAGCATCGCGCGTTCCAGCACGACGTTCTGCACGTCCCAGATGCGGATGATTTGATAGAAGGCTGCGTCGTGCGGCAGCAACTTGATCGACGCGCCTTGCGCGAACCGCACGCGGCTCCCGCTGCGCAGATCCAGGCCTCGCTCGTCGATGCGGCATGCGCCCGTGATCACCAGCGTCTTGCCGACTGATCGGTCAATAGCCGCCTGCAGTTGCGCTCGATCGTTTGTCTGTCCGTCGCCTGCGACGCCGAACGAACTGGCCATCACGACCGGAGCGTTCGACGCGTCGTCGGCATACGCCGCGTGCGCCACGTGTGCCATTCCCGCCGCCATCGGGCATGCCAGCAACGGAAGCGCGCGGATCATGCGCCGCCGCGTGACCGAAATGGATGGCCCGGTCTTGCGCGCATCCTGCGCCATCTCCTCGCGGCGCCTCATTGTCGGCCCAAGGAATCAGGTTGCCGTTCGATAGCACACATGTCGTCTCCTCCGTGGGTTTCATACGCTGGCATAGGCATCGCCTGTCAAAACTTTAACTCACATTCTTAAACCAGCAAGTCGAAAAACACTAAGCGGTTACCCGATCGTTCAATCACGCAATTCCTCATATATATTAATTCCCGCTTATTCAGTGTTATCCGCGCATCACATCTCCGATGGAACAAGCGTCCATTAAGCAAACCGCGGAACCTATGTGCGCTAGCAGACATTGGCCGCTGCGCGAGTGGCGTACTAACACGGTAATACGGCGGACGTGTGCGGTCTTTTGCTGATCGGGCCGGCCATGCTGCTATCTCAGTGCGTCGAATGAAGGTAAACCGCCATGCTAAATAATCTTGAACGCGCGCTTTTTCTGGCTATGATGAAACGGTCGCGGGATTGGCCATTCATCTGGCTTGCTCATACGTAAGCATTATGCGAAATATTCTTCATTAAACCGAAAAGCGGACGCAAAGCGCACCTCCGTTCATGAGTCGTCCCATAGTTGAGCTGCCGGCCTGGATACCATGTTTAATCTCTCGCTTAGCTTCATTAGTTCTTTCCTCGTCACGATGCTGATCGTTCGCTACGCGGGCATGTTCGGCAAGTTCTCGATGGACTACGACTTACACGGGGTGCAGAAGAACCACACCCGCGCTGTGCCGCGAGTCGGCGGCATCGGCGTCGTGAGTGCAACCTGCTTCACCTGTTTCGTTGGCGCGCTGTTCGGAACCAATCCACGTGCCGAAACCATGCTGCTGTTGGCGGTGGCCGCGCCTGCCTTCTGCAGCGGCCTCGCTGAAGATCTGACCAAGCGCGTCAGTCCACGCGTGCGCCTGCTGCTCGCCATGGCAGGCGCCGGGCTAGGTGTGTATCTGCTCGATGCGGTAGTGGTGCGTGTGGATTTGCCGCTGATCGACGCGTACCTGGTGTTCGCGCCAGTCGCGATCGGTCTCACCGTGCTGACCGTCGCCGGGCTCACTCATGCCATGAATATCGTGGACGGCATGAACGGCCTCGCCTCGGTCACCGCGATCCTGATCTTCGGCTCGATTGGTTACGTCGCGCACGAGGTAGGGGACTGGTTCGTGATGAGCGTCGCGCTCACCATGGTCGGCGCAATCCTGGGCTTCGTCATCTGGAACTATCCGATGGCATCGGTGTTTCTCGGGGACGGCGGCGCATACTTCGCCGGCTTCGTGATGGCGGAGCTGCTGGTGATCCTCATACTGCGGCACCCGAATGTGTCCGCCTGGTATGCCGCGGTCGTCACCATTTACCCGCTGTTCGAAACCGTCTTCTCGATCTATCGCCGGCGCATGCTCAAGGGCCGTCCAGCGAGCCAGCCCGACGGTTTGCATATGCATACGCTCATCTACAAGCGCATCGCACGGCGCGGCGTGTATTCCGGTCACACCCGGCGGCGCGAGCGCGGCAATCCGACTGCGTCGGTCTACCTTTGGGCAATGGCGCTAATCGGCATTGTGCCCGCCACGCTCTTCTGGCAAAGCCCGCTCCTGCTTGCCTGCGCGGCGCTCGCCTTCGTCGCGGTGTATCTCTGGCTCTATAGCTGCATCGTGCGGTTCAGAACACCGCACTGGCTGCTCATGGGCCACCACGAAGTGATTACCGCGTCCGCCCCTGACAAGACGCGGCATCACTAAATCGCGCGCGCGAGGCGCGCCGCCCTACGGCGAATGCACCGGATTCCGTTCGGGCGTTCGCCGGCCCGCGATATTCGAGCTCACCGTGCGCAATTGTTTGGCGACCTGCTTCGCGGCATAACCCGCCTGCCCCCAGCGGGTTGGAATGACGAGAAACGACGAAGTGAGGTACGAGTGCCCGGCGCTCCAGAAGGATTTGTATTGCTGGTCGCCCGGCCCGAAGTCCATGTCGAGCCGATTGTCGAATGCCCATTTCACGCAGTAATCGACAAGCACCGTTCCCGGTGTCAACTTGCCGTATCTGAGATCGTAGGTGTTGGCCACCAGATAAGCGCGCGTGGCTTGCACGGCGACGATATTCAAGGCTACCGGCTCTCCGGCCAGCGTAAGGACGAACAGGCGGAATACGCCAACACCAGACGAATCATTCGACAACAGGCTGCGCCAGAACTTGCTGCTGGCTTCCGAAAAGGTCCACCGGCTGTCGATCAGATTGTGCTGCGCCCACTCGCGTTTGCGCGACACGAACCACTCGACGAGTGACGGCACGCGACTGTCGTTGACATCGATGATTTCAAACTTCATTTCACCGTGCCTTGCGAGGCGCCGCTCCAGATACTCCGGCCGGGTTTTCTTGCGGCCGGGCAGCGCGCGCACGAACGTCTCCCACGGGCCTTGATCCCTCAATCTGGCATAGGGTGTCGTTTCCTCGGTGCCTCGCTCGATGACACCATGGCGCGTCGCATTGCGACACAGCGGCGAATTCGAGCGAATTCGCCATAGCTCGATGGCGTCGGCGCGAGTCGATCGCAGTGCCGCTTTCCATGCGCCATTTACGATCTGCTCGACATCCGCCTCCGGCGAGGCAAGGATGTCACTGGGCGACCGGTTTGCGGGCGTAAGCGCTGTAGCGTATTTCCAGCAGCTTCTCCAGAACGTCATGAGAGGCCACACCACGACTAACCTGCCCTCGCGCCGTCCGGCGATGCAGTGGAGTTTGCGTCGGGATGCAGCGTCTTCCGCCTCGAGCGCGCCATGGCAGAAAGCGAAGGACTGGAAATACTCGCCTTCCGCGCGATGCCACAGATCGTTCCAATCGGATTGCAGCGCGCGGAACCGGTCGATGTCTCGAACGACTTCAAACGCGACGGGGCTCATTGCCATCGTGGTGCTCCTTTACGCATCGCATCGTGCATAGGGGGACGAGCGACGCCTGGTGGACCGCCCGTAAGCCGCTCAAGCCGGTGAAGGAACTGCCGCGCCATCGCAAGCGGCCACCTGTGAGTAGCGGCGCTTGCGCACTTTCCTGATTGAAGTGTGAGCAGTTCGATATCACGTCCACGGTTGCAATAGAGTCGACGAACGTGTTCATTCCGTTTGGCGGAAGAAAACCAGATATCGTGCGCACCGGCCGCGACGTCCGGGATGAAATCACAAAGGTCACATTATGAAGGCTCGTTGTAAGCCGCTTCTTCCTATTCAGAGAGAAGCGTGCGCAAGCGCACATTGGCTATTCCTTTTCCCATTCAGTAAGCGAGACAGTAATAGCCAGCGAAGTGGCGAACGTTCGATCGCCACGATTATTCCGTAGGCGTTTCCCCGCGCCGAGGGAGCATGGAAAGCGTGCGCCATCGCACATCGACAGCTCGTAGGGGCGATGCATCATTCAACTCGGGTCAGTGTCCAGCATCTCCAATTCAGGTATGTAAGGAACTCATCCGCCGACGTTCGCCGTCGTCGGCTTATCGGCACCCGGGAGACTTCGATGAAATTCCGAAGTGACATCAACGGTCTGCGTGCCATTGCCGTGGCAGCCGTCGTTCTTTACCACTTCTCGGTGCCGCACTTTCGAGGCGGGTTTATCGGCGTCGACGTGTTCTTCGTCATATCGGGCTTCCTGATGACCGACATCATCTTCAGGGGCATCGACAAAGGCTCGTTCTCGGTTCTTACGTTTTACAAGTACCGCGCGCGAAGGATCGTTCCCGCGCTGGCGGCAATGTGTTTCATGGTGTTGGCCATCGGCTGGTTCGTCCTTTTGCCCTCGGAGTTTCGCGCCCTCGGCAAGCAAGCCGCCACCAGTATCGGCTTTTTCTCCAATATCTCGTTCTGGCGCGAGGCCGGCTATTTCGATGTTCGATCCCTCGACAAGTGGCTATTGCACACATGGTCGCTTTCGGTCGAGTGGCAGTTCTACCTGCTATACCCGCTCGTCCTTGTCGCGTTGAGAAAGTGGCTGTCCGCCGCATGGTTGCGCAGATGGATCATGATCGGGACCGTGGTTTCCCTTGCCACCTGCCTCTACCTGTCCGCGCCGACGAGATGGCCCACTGCGGCGTTCTATCTCTTGCCGACGCGTTCCTGGGAAATGCTCTTCGGCGCACTCGCGTATCTCTACCCGATACGCGCACCCGAGCGTACGCGAGCGGCAATGGAGTGGGCCGGCCTTGCGCTGATAGCCTTTGCGCTATTGAGCTTCAACGCCGGAGTCAGTTGGCCTGGCTGGTTGACGCTATTGCCCGTGGGCGGCACGGCGCTGATCATCGCCGCGGCGCGAAGCACATCGTGGGCGACGAGCAACGCGGCGGCGCAATTCATCGGCAAGATTTCGTATTCGGTGTACCTGTGGCATTGGCCGATAGTCGTGGCGGAAAACTACTATGAAAAGGCCGCTCAACCAGTGTGGATCGCAGGCGGCATTCTCGCTTCGTTCGTCTTCGGTTATCTCTCGTGGAAGTTCGTGGAATTGCGCACGCAAGGCAAGACCGCTCCCTCTCATGCCTTTCTGCCCAGCGTTCCACTGCCCGTGACGCTTGCATTCGCGTTGCTGGTTTTCGTCGGCGGCGGCGCGATCTACTACCGGCAGGGTGTACCGGAGCGCTTCGACCATTCGGTCTTCATCGCGGACGAGGAAACGTACGACACCAATCCGCACCGTAGCGTCTGTCACATGCTCATGGATCCATGCGACGTATATAAAACGCAACTGGCGAGTCGTGCCGTGATCCTCGGCGATAGCCATGCGGACGCGCTCGCCGAGGCGGTGAACGCCGCCGTGCCGAACGGCAAGCGTGGCGATGTGATCCTGATCGCAGTGCAGGGTTGCCCGACGATCGACGGCGTGCGCCGCGATAACGGCGAATGCTTCGAGGCCAACCGGAAATACATCCATCTGCTCGGCAAGCAATCGTCGAAGAGTCCGCCTGTCATTATCGTCAACCACTGGTCCGAATACATGTCGGGCGAATCCGCCAGCAAGCTGTCTTTTTCGGATACCAATCAAGCGGGATACAAGGGCGAGCCGTTCTCGGCCGATCAATATCGCAGGCGCTTTCTCTCGACCATGTGCGGTCTCGCTAAAACGCGGCCCGTCTATCTGGTGCAACCGGTTCCCGAATTCGACGTGAACGTGCCGAATACGCTCGCGCGCGAAAAGCTCGCGGACCCAGGTGCCCCCGACCTGACGCTAGACATGGCTGAGTACTACAAACGCAACGCGCGAGTGCTCAAATTATTGCGTGAGGCACGCGATCAGTGCGGCGTCCAATTGCTCGATCCAACGCCGTATCTCTGCCCACAGGGGAAGTGTTTGGGTTCCTACCAGGGAAGGCCGCTCTATTCGGACAGGCATCACATGAGCGAGTACGGGAATCGCTTTCTCGTCCCGATGTTCAAGCAAGTGTTTGCGTTGTCGCAATAGGCGTCACCCGCCACGTTTCAGTTGCCTCACGCGCTGGCGCATCGAACGTGATACACATCGCCCCAGATGCAGGATGCTGCGCATCGCGGCATAGTCCGCGCTCGCTCGCGTGACCTCGAGCCGGGGAACCAATGTTCCCCCGAAACCGCTGAGGAACTTGAGAATACCGACATTGGAAATGCCGTCGAAGTCGAAAGTGAGATTTTTTTCCCTGGCATTGCGCATGGCGTTCCATAACAACAGGCCAATGACACCGCCGTGGGCCTCTTCTTTTCTCGACGACAGCAGGTAATACATCGTGTGCTTATCCCATATCACCGCGATGGCGGAGCACAAGCTGCCGTCCGCCTGGTAGGCGCCAAGCACCATGCCCGATCCCCTTGAGATGAAGGCATCGACGAGTTGCCTCATGACGTGCGTGCCGTACACGTTGTCACGATTCCGGCGCGTCAAATTGGCATCGTAGAAGCTGACGAACAGGTTCGCGTCCGTTATCTGACGAACGGTGTGCTGTTCGCCGGCACGGCGAATCAGGTTGCGGGTATTCGGACGAAGTCCGGCCCATACCTCCGGCTCGGCCCTGCCGGGCTCGATCCGCATCGTATAGCTTACGGCGACCTCGAAGCCCAGCAACGCAAATCCCATGGCATCCGAGACGTGCGGATCGAACCGCTGGTGAAACAGCGCGCACTCCGGCAACTGCTCGACCAGGGCTTGCGTTGCACCGAAGCAATGACGCCAGTCATCGTCGCTCGCGCCTTTTGCTGCCGGAATCACGGGACCGAGCGTGCGCGTGAGCGGGGGCAAGGTCGAGAGGCGCCAGATGCCCTTGCGCGTCACGGTGTACGGCATTTCAGCGATCAGTTGACCGCGCTCATGAACCGACGCCAGCTTCCAGTTGCCCCCGGTCGCGATATCCAGCCACCAGGGCTCATGGAAAATCGAGCGCTCGTTCAGACCGGCGCGTGCGGCGTGGATGACAGTTGTGCTGGCGTTGCTCACATCGGTGCGCATTCGGTCGAGTTCGATTCGTGGTGCAGGCATCAGCTTCACGGAGACGTCTTCGTTAACCATGTTCACGGTACCAGCGTAACTGTCGCAAGCAGCCACATAAGGATTCAATCGGCTGGAGCGTTTACAGATAACGGGTTTAAATATCGACACGGCCGCCGAGGCTTCATTCATGAAACCCGTTATATAGTCGCTGCCCCGTCGCGCCTTGGCGCTCAACACCGCTATTGCGGCGTCACGTCAAATTGTAGTCACCGTCCTGAAACGAACCCAGAAAGTGCGGCAGACCAAGCGTAGCGGCAGTTCGAATGCACCACTGTGCGCGATCAAACACTCGTGATTCATCGCTACCGCGGCGAATATCGCTGTCTCACGTCCGATATCGCAACGCGCGTAACGCGAGCCGAACGTCGGCCGATCGCCGGTCGTATAACTCGACACATAATGGAAAGCCGGCGATTCGGCGCGCTTTTTGCCTATTCGTCAGGTATGTTGGCAAACCCACATTTCCGCAGGTTGGAATGAGCAGAATATGGGCATGTGCCGATCACCTGGTATCTTGAGGTTTTCCATCGATCTCGGGTGACGCATCGGCCGCGGAGACCAAAATGCACAACCCGAAGTCGCATATCGAGATCATCTCTGACGTAGAGCGCTTTCGAGCGTTGAGAAACGAATGGGAGGATTTGTGGTCGCGAGCAAACGGTCACTACCATGAGGCGTTCGCGGTCTGTTGGGAAAGCTGGCTGAATATTGCAGAACCGCGCGGCAGCAAGCTGCGGTGTATCGTTGGGCGCCAAAACGGCCGGCTCGTCATGGTATGGCCACTGGTCGTTACCCGGCGTGCATTGTGGAGAGTACTTCGCATGTTAGGGCCCGAGGCTGCCGATTACACGAGCATGCTGCTCGACCCGGAGGCCGACGCTCAATTACTGGTCGATCAGGCATGGCGCGCGGCCATGAAGCATTGCGGAGCGGATGTGTTGCGGGTGCCTTACCTTGACGAGAGATCCCGGCTCCACCGCATCATCTCGAGCGAGCGACATATCGTGTTCGGCGAGCAGCGCAGCGCCGCCATTGCAAGGCTTCGCGCGGAGACAGATTGGGGGTCTTTCGCCGGCGCCCTTGGCACGCTGTCAGGCAAGAAGCCGGGCGCGCTGGAACGGCGGCTGGCAAAGCAAGGCAAGCTCGAGGCACGTCTTCTTTCGCCGGATGAAGCAGAAAGAAATCGCGAACTGGTCGACTGGACGCTCTCGCGCAAACGTGAATGGGCATCGCGCGTGGATAAGCGGGGCGCGTGGCTATATTCGGCCCAGTACCGGGACTTTCTCGTCTCGCTGCTCAACACGCAAGCACACGAGCCCGCAGCGCGCCTTTATCTCATCACACTCGATGATGTCCCGCTCGCCACGACGATTATCGGCATCGGGAAGTCCTCGATCAAGGGGCTGCTTACAGGTTTCGACCAACGTTATGCAAAGTACAGCCCGGGTCAGCTCGTCGTCGAGTACATGGTGAAGTGGGCCTTCGACCATCGCCTTGATTTCGATTTTGGTGTGGGCTCAGAGAGCTTCAAATCCTATTGGAGCCGAAACAACGCCATATCCGTGGCAAGTGCGGAGGTTGCCGCGACAGCATGGGGGCGCGTCGCGTTTGGCGTCAGAAAACTCATTTCGCGAAACTCGGCCCTCGTACCACGACTCCGGCAACCGTCGTTTGGTGAGAACGACGGCGCAATCGAAGCGCCAGATGACGGTGAATGCCGAGGCGAAAAGCGCCAACCGACCAAGGAGCGACGCAACGCTCGAAGCGGCCCGACTCTTGTTGGCGCAGACGATGCAACGTGATCGGCCCGTGCGCCGATGAAATCCCCTCGGCTTTCGTAGAACGAAAGCCGGGCTATCGCCTGTCCGCACTTGAAGCGCAAATCAGACAGGCCGTGGCTTGGGACCGTGTTCGCCTCTAGCGCGAATCCGCCCTGTTCCTCCTGATCAAAGCGTCAAGCGCCTTCCCTACCATAGTGCGCGATACCGCACATATCGTCGTGCTACCATGTCTTCAACGCTCGCCGTCTCGCGCTGCGCTGCCGGAATGCGCATCGGCGCTTGCGGCATTCGGCTCAGTGAGATGCTGAAGATCTTCCATGTAGAGAGTGAGATATGGGTTTGCTTAATATCATCGGCACGGTCATCTTTCTGGCTGTCGTCGCCCTATCACTGCTGGCCGTCTTCGATGTTCTCTCCCTCAAGCCGGGTTCAAGACGGGGCCGCAATGGTACTCAGAGATCCGACTCGAAAACGCCTTCCCGCTCGCATTTGACGGGCGAAGAAGACCTTGCTGCCGAAAAACCTGCTCGTCGGCGCTGAACGTTTCCGTTCACGCAAAATAGCTGCCGCTTCCCCTCCTTCCCCGCTCCCTCCTTTCCGGCTCGACCGCCCCTCTCCGTTCATATGTGTGATGCCGCACTGTGGTGCATGTGAGCCTGTATCACGCTTGACACACGAAATTAAGCCGTCTCGCAGCGCTTCTTTGTGATCGCGAGCGAGCTTGAACGGCAAGACTTCCGACTTTCGCGCCCTCGCTGGAACAGGCTTGTGCTGTCTGCAAAGGCATGACAAAGACGCCAGCGGAACGGGAAATGCGCGGGAAACGCGCCGAAGCGCAACATTGCCTGCCTTTGCGGGCTGGTATACGAAGGCAAGATCGCCCATGAGCCGCATTCTTCGTTTTCCGATCCTGTTTATCGCGCTGCTTCTGTCGTCGCTGGTGAGCCACGGCGCCTATGTTCAGATGGCTGGCATCCTGCTGCTGTGCGCGTACTGCATAGGCACTCACAGTACGCGTGCGGAGTTGCTCGGACATCGAAACCTCATGCTGGCCGCAGCAGTGCTGGCGATCATTACCGGCTTCTTTCTCTATTACCTCCTCTTTCCCGTGGCGAACGGCGCGCCTGACCTTGAGAAGTCCGCGTTCAACAACTACGCATTCCTCGTCCTGGTCACGCTTTTCGTGCTGTGCTTTCATGCGCTCGTCGTTGCGACGCCCGACGAGCTGAGCGCTTCGCTCGTGGGACTTATCGTTCTCAATACCGTGGTCCAATTCGCGCAGACCGCGTCTCTGATTGCCACGAACACCTACATTGATTTCGTCGAGCCGGTGACCGGCGAGCCGTCGCGTTTTCACAATTACGAGGGTCTTAATCCTGTCTTCGCGTACCGACCGACCGGCCTGTTCATCGAGCCATCCACGTTCGGCGCAGTGATTGCCTCGTTGACGATTGGCTATGTCGTGCTTGGCAAGGTGCGTCAACGCGAAGCGCATTTCTTTCCCGTTTTGCTCGCGATCGTTGCGATGTTGATCACCCAGTCGACAGCGGCCATCGTGCAATGCGCGTTGCTGATATTCGCCATTCTTCTCGTCAAGGGAAAGTCGGCCCGAGTGATGATCATCATTCTGTGCGTCGCTGCGTTATTGGCGGCTCCGTCTTTTTTCGAGGCGTATTTCAACAGCTTTGCGATGAAGATGGACGAGTCCTCCGCAATCCGCCTGGAACTGCTGGACTACATTTATAACGTTCGCACTGGTTGGGACTGGCTCCTTGGCTACGGGCCCTTTACGCTCGAAAGCTCGCTATACCATCTCGCGAAGCCGGGTGGCGGCGTGCACGTAGCGTCACTCAACGACGCCGGACTGATTCAATACTTCGTCGTGCGCTTTGGCGTCCTGGGGCTGATCGTTCCCGCGCTGATGTTCATGAAGATGCGAAAGGACCTGCCGCATGTGCTGTTTTTTGTGGTGATCATGAGTCTGAAGCTCAACTATTCCGAGCCCGCGCTCTTTTTCGGGCTGCTCCCCTTGCTGATGCGCCTGCCGGCGCGCGCCCGCGCACCGCAAGACAGCGAAGCGGAAGTTCGCCTGCCCGTGCATCGAGCGTCGCCGGAACACCTAAGAGGAACATGACGGGGACGCGTGGCGTTTTCGGGCAGCCACGTGTCGAAGAACCGCCGGCTCGCTGATCGTCCACACGCCTCAATGCGTGAAGACGAGAAGATTGATTCAGATTCCGGATTGCAACTCCGCTTGAGGCCTTCATCATGTGTGGCATTGTCGGCGCGGCAGCGCAAAGAAACATCGTTCCTGTCCTGATCGAAGGGCTGCGTCGCCTCGAATATCGCGGCTACGATTCATGCGGCGTGGCCGTACTGGCGAACGGCGAACCGAGACGCGCGCGCAGCGTGGCACGCGTGTCGGACCTCGACGGCAAGGTGCGCAACTCGCATCTCGACGGCGTCACGGGTATCGCGCACACGCGCTGGGCCACGCACGGCGCGCCCGTCACGGACAACGCGCACCCGATCTTCTCGCGCAATGAAATCGCGCTCGTGCACAACGGCATCATCGAGAACTACGAGGTGCTGCGCGAGATGTTGCGCGCCAAGGGCTATGAATTCGCCTCGCAAACCGATACCGAGGTAATCGCGCATCTCGTGCATAGCCTGTATCGCGGCAATCTGTTCGCCGCCGTGCGCGAAGCGACGCAGCACTTGCACGGCGCGTATGCGATCGCGGTGCTGCATAACGACGAGCCGCATACGGTGGTCGGCGCGCGCCGGGGTTCGCCGCTCGTCGTCGGCCTGGGCGAAGGCGAGAACTTTCTCGCATCGGATGCGCTCGCGCTCGAGCACAGCACCGACCGCTTTATCTTCCTCGAAGAGGGCGATGTCTGCGAATTGACGTTCGACGGGGTGCGCATCGTCGATCGCGATGGCGAGCCCGCGGAGCGTGAGACGCGTCACGTGGAAACGTACGGCGGCGCGGTCGAACTCGGCCCATATCGTCACTTCATGCAGAAGGAAATTTTCGAGCAGCCGCGTGCGGTGACGGACACGCTTCCGCAAGCCGACACCTTCGACGCCTCGCTGTTCGGCGACAACGCAGCCGAGGCATTTTCGGAGATCGACAGTCTCCTGATCCTCGCGTGCGGCACCAGCTATTACTCGGGGCTGACGGCGAAGTACTGGCTGGAATCGGTCGCAAAGATCCCGACACAGGTGGAAATTGCCAGCGAGTATCGCTACCGCGAATCCGTGCCGAATCCGAAATCGCTGGTGGTGGTGATCTCGCAGTCGGGCGAAACGGCGGATACGCTGGCGGCGCTCAAGCACGCGCAGTCGCTTGGGCACAAGCACACGCTCGCGATCTGCAACGTCGCGACTAGCGCAATGGTGCGTCAGACCGAACTCGCGTTCCTGACCCACGCGGGGCGCGAAATTGGTGTGGCGTCGACGAAGGCATTCACGACGCAACTGGTCGCGCTGTTCGTGCTGGCCGTGACGCTCGGCAAGATGCGCGGGCATGTGGATGCGGAACATGAAGCGGACTACATCAGGCATTTGCGTCACCTGCCAGCCGCGTTGAACAGCGTGCTGGCGCTCGAGCCGCAGATCATCGCGTGGTCGGAGGAATTTTTGCGCAAGGAGCATGCGTTGTTCCTCGGGCGCGGCTTGCACTATCCGATCGCGCTCGAAGGTGCGCTGAAGCTCAAGGAGATTTCCTATATTCACGCCGAGGCTTATCCGGCTGGCGAGTTGAAGCACGGGCCGCTCGCGCTCGTCACTGAAGCGATGCCGGTGGTGACGGTCGCGCCGAACGACGCGCTGCTGGAAAAGCTGAAGTCGAATATTCAGGAAGTGCGCGCGCGCGGCGGTCAGCTTTATGTATTCGCCGATGCCGATACGAAGATCGTCAACGATGAGGGGCTGCACGTGATCCGCATGCCGGAGCACTATGGCCTGCTGTCGCCGATTCTGCACGTGGTGCCGCTGCAGTTGCTGGCGTATCACACGGCGTGCGCGCGGGGCACGGACGTGGATAAACCGCGGAACCTGGCGAAGTCGGTTACGGTTGAGTGACGGGCGAAGGCGCGTTGGCCGGCCCATTGGGCAGTACCATTAGCCACTCCACCGCGGCTGCCGGGTACTCGTCCGGCCACTCCTTGGTCGGCGATTTCACCGCTTCCCGCATCCGCGACAGCTAGTCTCCAAATGGGTTGTCAGCGTCCTTGACCTCGGTACTGAGGTTGTACTCCGCACGCACGGCCTTGAGCACGTCCTCGATGTCGCGGTCGAAGCCGACTGCGTTGCCGAAATGGGTCATGTTCCAGTTACATCCCGTTTTGTCAGGCTCCTGCAACTGCGGTCGCGGCACGCGAATCTTTACACCGTCCTCGACGATCGCCTGCAGTCGATGGATTCGCCGGTCAACCTCCTGCTGAAGCCTGGAGGCGTTGAGCGTCTTACGTATCATCCGGGTCTCCTTGCTGTCGGTTACGCCAGTCTAGCGCCATGCTCGCCGAAGAGGCGGAATAATGCCGGCGGTCGGGAACCGTGAAGAGAATCCATGTGCGAACACACGCGGTCCGTTGCCCCATCCGTCGGCGCACGTTCAAGGAAATACGCAGACTCGTCGGGAATAACACCGTCCTTGTATCGGTCGTCTTCCCAAAGGAGCCGCCAATGGGTACTGACCTTGTCCGCCCGGCCCTTAGCCGCATGAAATTCGCCTGTTATCGTGGGCGCTCGCGTCCCAGCTACGAGATAGTTAAAGCACCCCTCGTTTCTTTCGCTTTTTGCGCCGAAAGCGATAACCCCTAGTACTTTCTCGCGATGGATTTTTACGGGCTCCCATATGCCATCGACCGGAATTTCCTGCCCCGAGCGCACAATCGGCCCCGTGCCAAGGAGCACTTCTGGCAGGTTGTTCGGGAATACCGGGTACGGGAGTTGGTAAAACTCGTATTTATAGGCGTCTGGGTTCAACAGTCCCCCAGGTGATGTCCAATGTGCAGATAGGTTTGGAACATACGGCACATCGAGAGCAGACTGCTCGCCGTGATACTCGGAAGCACGCATGAGACGATTTAGCGCCTCCACCTTCGGCGGATATGGAGCCTCCTGCTGACCGCGCTCCCAATAACGGGGGTCTGTATAAAAGTAGCTGGTGACAGTATGGTAGTTCGTTATGGCCAACCGAAATGGCTGGCCTTCACGCCACACGAAGCGCCGACCCTTCGCCAACTCTTCCAAACCTTGGTTATACAGACTTAACGTCTCGTAGATGATTGGGAGCAGGTCTGCAGACATCTGCTCCGGGTCGCTCTTTGGCCACATTTTGACGGCGACTTCGTACTCGTTCGCAAAGGTGGCAAACGCGTCGCGCTTCCTTTTCCAGAGCGCATAGCTTGTCAGTCTCTGAAGCAACCAGAAAACTTGACGGCGAGCCAAGTCAACCTGCATGTCGTACTGCTTCATCGTATATGTCACCGTTGCGTCTCTAGATCGGCGCCAGTTCTCACTGCAGCCGTCTTCACACTGTTCGTCTGCGTAACCTTGCTCTGAGCTTCATCGGTCGAGCGGCGAGCCGTCTCCTACGACAACGCCCTCCGTTCCGCAATCCCGTCGAGCACCAAGCCGTTGCGGTCCGTCTTGTCGTCCTTCAGGATAAATCTGCGGCTCACGCTGGTCACTTCATTTTCTCAATTGAGCTGTTGGCGATGTATAAGAGCTTCACGCTCGCCTGACGAGACGCCATGTAACCCAGTGAACACGGCGCTCACCCGAACCGGGCGCGCTGGCGAGAACATCCGGCATGACCTTGCCCTTCGATGCCTCAATGCGGTGATTCTCGAAGTCTTTCGCTTCCCAGGTACCCGTTACCGGGCAAACGTCGCCTGTTCGGACTTCAAGGTCACCTATAGCAGCTTCGCGTGGGGCGTCTTGAATAGGTTGCTTGCTCTCAAGAAAGTATTCGGATTCGTCGGGGCTTGTGCCGTTCTTGTATCGAGTGTCCTCCCAGAGAAGACGCCAGTGCGTACCGGTGCGCTCGGCTTTTGAGGCCGCTTCGTTCCAGCCACCAATGATATTGGGTGCCTTTGTGTCCACCACCAGGTAATTGAAGCAGCCGTCATTTTCTATGCTCTTCACGCCTACCGGGACGATACCGAGAACCTTCTCTCGTTCTATTTTGACGGGCTCCCATATTCCATCGACAGGAACGCGCTGGCCCGAACTGATGATAATGTCTGCCCCCGCCGGGACGGCTGGAAGCACATCCGGAAAGACAGGATACGGAAGCTCATAAAACTGGTACTTATATGCTTCCGGGTTGAGCAGACTTCCCGGGCTGCTGTGACGAGCTATTGCGTGAGGAACAAACGGTACTTCGATGGGTGCATAGTCACCCTCATACTTACCTGCAAGAAGCAACCGTTGGAGTGCTTCAACCTTGTCTGGATAAGGTGCTAACTGGGCGCCCCTCTCCCAGTAGTCGGGATGAGGGTAGAGGAAGCTCATAATAGTGCCGGAATTATCCATCGCCACCTGCAGCGGCTCGCCGGAGCGCCACACGAAGCGATGGCCTTTTCGGAGTTCATCAAGCCCTCTGTTATATAGACTCAGCGTCTCGAAAATTCGAGGTAGCTTATCTGCGTCCATTTGCTCGGGTTGACTTTTCGGCCAAGTCTTGACCGCATTCTCATATGCTGTGGAAAAAGACTCCCACGCATCACGTTTGCGTTGCCATAAAGAATAGCTGGTTAGTCGTTTGAGTAACCAGAAGACTCGGCGTCTCGCCTCATCGTCTCGCATATCGTAGAGTTTCACGGTGTCGCTCACTGCAACTGCTCCTGATTTTCGGCGTTTCCAGTACGCGCGGTAGCTGTGACGCGGCTGTTTGTTACCTTCGTCTGAATTTCGTCGCTGGCAAGCCGACGCGTCCGTACGGTTCCGGAAATATCCTCCGAGAACTTGCTGTACCCATACGCGACGTTCCGCTCGCCCGTTGAGGCACGAGAACCTCTGTGCCGAGCGGCGTATCCAGCTTCAGCAGCCTTTCGGTTTGATTGATGCCTGCGTTGATTGCCGAAACAAGGTCTTGCGCGCCCATCTTTCTGACCCCGGGAAAATCCAAATTTTGAAACGTCCGGAATCATATGATGAACACGAATATCGCACAATACCGCGTGTGCGTCGCGCTCTGACTGACACGCAATTCGACGTTGCGCTTTTCTTTATCGCTTCATACTGCCGCCGTTTCCGGTTGGTCATTAGCCCAAGACCGCTCAATTGAAAACGGGAACAGCCAACACGGATTTGACGGACCAGCACAAAGATCAATCGAATTGCGCTGTTTATCCAAAATGAATAGAAAGAGAAAGGGAATGCTTGCACCGGTTGGGCACTACCGCTGAGGCAGGTACGGGTGTGGTGTTCCTGATGACGAGCGCCTCGGCAATCACAACCCTCCCCCGCACTCACTCGCCCGTGCGGTCTACCTCGGCATGCCGGGCCGAAAGCAGGCTGACGGCGCGCCCCATCATGCCCTGAAGCTTTTTCGCGGCCATCTTTGCCCTGTAGCCCATCAACCCCCACGTGGTCGGCAAAACGAGGAACGATGAAGTCGTGTATGACGCACGCCCGCTCCACGACACCTTGTACGGCTCACTTCCGGGCGTGAAATCGACATCGAGTCCATGCTCGAATGCCCATTTCACGCCTTCGTCCAGAAGAACCGTACCGGGCGATAACTTCGCAAGCTCCATATCGTAGGTGACGGTCAGGAAGTCCACCCTTTTCGCACCCACTGCCACGATCAGGGCTGCAATGGGTCGCTGCTGATGCCAGAGTACGAATACACGCATTACACCGGCTTCGTATGTCCTGTTCAACATCAGATCGCCCCAGAACTTGTCACTGGATTCGGAAAAGACCCACTGACTGTCGATGTCCTTGACGTGCGCCCACTCGCGCTTATGGGAGACGAGCCAGTTCACCACGGAGGAGGTCCGGGCGTCGTTCCGATCGAGTACTTCGAGGTTGAAATCAATATGCTTGGCAAGCTTTCGCTTCAGATAGTCCGGGTGTTTACTCCGTCCCGGCCGCGAGCGGCAAAACGCCTCCCAATCTTCCAGGCCGCGCAGCGACGCATAGTATGTCGGCTCGATCTGTGTTCGACGGGTCGCGGCGTACGTCGTCGCGCATCGGCATAGCAGCGAGCTCGAACGGACGCGCCACAACTCCACGATATCCGCACCCGTCGACTTGAGCGCCGCATCCCACGCTGACTTCACGAGTGGCTCGCTGCCGCATTCCGGCGCAACGAGGATGTCACTGGGCGAGCGGTTCCGCGGCGCGAGCGGCGCGGCATACTTCCAGACACTATTCCAGTAGGTAACAAGCGGCCACACGAAAACAAGGCGGCCGTTTTGCCGTCCAGTGACGCAGTGAAGCTTCCGTCGCGAACCCTTTTCCTCGGCGATCAGGCTGGCGTGGCAAAAAGCAAAGGATTGGAAAAACTGCCCGTCGGCAAGACGCCAGAGATCGTCCCACTCGCGTTGAAGCGCACGAAAGCGCTCGATATCGTCGACGACGTCAAACGATATGGCGTCCGCCGCCATCGTATTTTGGCGATGCGTGTGAAAGAAAGAATGAGCCGCGCTCTGTATTTTTGTTCGCGCAGTAAGGTCCATTTTGGCTCCGGTCAGTGGTTCCTGGATCGCCTCTGCATTCGTCCCCGGCAAGGGGCGAAAGACTGCTTGCGCGAAGCAGGCCGTGACTTGTGATTGCACGGTTATCAACTATCAGGCAACTAGCAACGATCAAGCGATACGTGCGTCGTGTGCGTCGACCCCGGACGCGCAACAGCATGACGAACCGCTTGCCGATGTCTTCGAGGTCGATCATCTCCTGTTGCCGTCGTTCGTTGTGCGGCGTACCGCACAACGTGGCGATGAAAGTGCTGATCGCGTTCGCGCGGCATGCCGGCGACGGTCGCTCAAGACCGGCATCGTCGGCGGACAACCGCGCCAGGGATTGCCCGTACGGATCACCAACCTGTCCACCTGTTTGCGCAAATATGTCGTGATTCGACTGCAGGATGGCGTTTTCTCGCGCTATGCAGCGCGTCGCGCCGGCAAGGCACGGTGTTACGCTGAAGAAAGCAGCCTTCGCGGTCATGAGCCGCCGTTCAGCGGCAGAATCGACAGCCATCAGAACACGCCGCGAAGCGCGATTGCCTGCGAACGGCGAAACATCGCTGCGGGAGCGACTGCGATGAGAATCAGAACATATACCGTACTGACGATAATGGTGTTCAGCAGTGGCGCCTTCGGGTGGCAACCGCTCACCTATCCGATCCGAAGTCAGAGCGCGTACCAGCGCAGCGTCGACAACGCACTATGCTTCGCGGCGGCGAACAGGCAGACCAAGGTCAACATCGCTCGCGAACCGCAGATTCCGCCGCGCAAACCGCCCGCCGCCAAGTCCTCGTCGACCGGCGCGCCATCGCGGCCGCCGTTGCCTTCCAGCAGCTTTTCGTCCTCGCCGATGGGCGCGAGCATGCCGTCCGCCGCGAGCGCGGCAACGGCAACACCGGCTTCGACCACCAGGGCGGCGAGCGCCACCACCGCAAGCGCCCCGGCGACGAGCGCCGCGGCCGACGCGAACGACGGCGCCTCGGAGACAACCGCGGCCAGCGCGCCGCCAACGACTGCGGCGTCCAACGTGAAACTGCCGCCGCTGCCGGCACCGGAACCGCCGATGACACAGTATTGGGCCGCGTACGGCGCGTGCATGCAAGCTCGGGGTTACGTCGTTGCGCAGTGACCTCGCAGTAGCCCGACATGCAAGCCTCGTTGCGGTGCCTTGTTCTCTAGTTGCGGCGCCGCTCTTCGACGCCCGTTTGCGACACGGCAATGCTTAGCGACATGACTTCCGATCAACGCGATTCTCGCCAATGCGGACACTGCGGTGCACCGCTAGCCGGGCGTTTCACACGTTGCCCTTCGTGCCACGCGCGCGCGGCCGACACGCTCGACTCGCTCGACTCGCTCGACACGCGCTTTGCGCCGCCACGCTCCCTGAACGTTCCGCTGCACGATAGCTCGCCGATCGTGACCACCCCGCTGCCGGCGCGCGGCATCTGGCGTCCCGCGTCGCGCGCGCTGGTCGATCCGTACGACATCGCGGAAGAACCCGTCGTCGCGTTGTCCGCGTATCAGAGACTGCGCCAGCCCGTTGCGATCAGCGCCTCGGCGCTGGTGGTGGCGTCCGCGGTGTACCTGGGTTTCATCCACGGCGACGATTCGAGCGTCGGAACGCCAGTCGTCGTGTCCGGCAAGGTGACGACGCAAGCCGCCAAAGCGCCGATTGCCGCTGCCCGGCCGGCCGTCGTCATCGCCCAGCAGCCCGCGGCCGCGCGCGCGGTGCCCATGCGGCCGCCGCCGGTTTCGCCGCAGGTCGCGTCACCATCGCCGCCACCACCGCCGCCCGCGCGCCGCGTCATCGCCGCCGCGCCCGCCGCGCCCGCGATAGCCGCCGTGCCGCCGCCCCAGCGCACGCCCAACACGAAAACGAACGATCAACCGGATAAACCCCGCACGGATGTGTCGAGACATCTCAAGGCCGCGCGCGCGAGTCTGGAACAGAACAATCTATCGGCGACGAAAGCGCGCCTCGCGGCGGCCGTCGCCGCACAGCCGGCCAACCGCGACGCCCTGAACCTGCGCACGGCAGTGAACACACGCGAGCAGCAGCGCGACGCGCTCCTGAATCTCGCGCGCGCCTGCGGCTATGTCTCGCGATGGGCATGCATGTGGCGCAACGCCAGCAACGCGCTGCAAGTCGACTCCAGCAGCAAGGAAGCGCAGCGGCTCGCCACGCTCGCGATGCACGAGTCCGCGTTCGAGAACACGCCGCCCGCCGAGCCCGCAGCGGAGCCCACGCCGGAGATTCGCTCCCCGAGCAACCATCATTGACGGCATGCGGCATCGAGCGATGGGTATTGCACGGCTTGGCTCGTCACTCATCGCGCCGCCGAAAGACCATGCGGCCGCACTCACGCGTGATGCGCGCTAACGGGCCGAGACGGCGGCGAGACACACCTGTTGCGCGATCGCCCGGTAGCGGGCAGCGGTATCCCTGAGCGTCAGGCCGACGAGCGAACGCTGCGCTCGCGCTTGCCCCAATGCCGCGATGACCGCATTGGCATAGCACTGCACGTCGTCGGTATCGACCAGTTGCACGCCCGGAAAGCCGTTCGCGAAGGCAAACGACGGAATCCGGCTCGCGACGATCGGCACGCCGGAAGCGAGCGCCTCGAGAAACGCCACGCTATGCGCCTCGGAGCGCGACGGCATGACGAACACGTTCGACTCCGACAACACGGTGGCGATATCGGTGCGCGGGCCCGCCACCACGACACGTTCGGCCACGCCCAGTTGTTTCGCCAGTTCGATCACCGCGCGCTGATAGTCCGGGTCCTCGACGACGCCGTACAACACGAGGCGCGCGTCGTCCACCCGTTTGAGCACTTCGCTGAAGGCCCGCACGGTGAGAAGCTGATTCTTCACCGACGCATAGCGGCCGATCTGCACGATCTGCGGCGCGCGTCCGCCACTTTCCACGCCGTCGGTAAAGGCAAAGCGCGCGAGGTCCACGCCGTTCGGCACCACCGTCATCGCGGGATGCGGCCCGATCGCCTGCACGTAGTCGGTCAGGCCTTGCTGCGAGACGCCGATCACCACCCGCGCGCGTCCCGACAGCACATGCTCGATGCGCCGGAACAACGGGCGCTCGAAGTCGTTGGTCGCCGAGTGCATGACGTAGACGACCGGCACGCGCAACGGCAACGCGCGGGCGTAAAACGACGGAATGGTGGCATGCGCGAAGATCACATCAGGACGAAAGCGCCGCACCGCGACCAGCAGATTCCACAGCTTGCGAGCCGCGCGATGACGCCGCGCCGGGAACCAGCACTGCACGCCGTGACCCTCCAGTTCGTTCTGCAAGGGCACGAAGTCGGCGTGCACGGGCACGAGCGAGGCCACGCATACCGCCATGCCGTCCGCGCATTGATCGATGGCGAGATCCTTCGCGAGCACTTCGGCGCCCGACAGGCGCGGCGCCAGAACCAGATGAAAGACACGCATCACGAAGTCCTTGCAGTCAGCGTCCTGAACAGCATCCAGGCCGCGGCACAGCCGAGGCCCAGCGTCATCGACCAGGCAATGCCCGTGACGCCCCACCAATGAACCGCGGGCGGCGCGCTCGCCAGCAGCACGACCACCTGGATCGCCGAGGCATGCACGGTCGCCTTCGCGTCGCCCACCGCGCGCAGATAAGCGACCAGCACGGCGATCAGCGCGCCGATCGCCATGTTGATCACCAGGATCCTGAAGAGCGGCACCGCGGGCAGCCACGCCGCGCCGAGCAGCAGCGAGAAGAGCGGCTCGGCGACCAGCCGCAGCCCCTCGACGAACACCGCGAGGCCGACCGCGACCGCCAGCAGATAGACCTTGATGAGCCGCGCGGCACCCTGCGGATTCCTGCGATGATGCGCCGCGAAAGTAGGAAACAGGTATTGCGACATGGCGATCGCGGCGTCGGCGAGCAGCATCTGCGCGAGCCGCGACGACATCTGATAGCTGCCCAGTTGCGCCGGGCCGAGCAGCTTGCCGACCACCACCTTGTCGAACTGGTTGAGCAGCAGATTGATCACGCTGCTCGCCCAGATCCAGCGGCTGAAGCCGACATACTGGCCGATGCCCGACCACACCATGCGTAGCGGCGGACGCGGCGTCATCGTCAGCCAGGTCAGCGCGCTTTTCAGGGTTTCGCCGGCGACCAGGCCGAGCAGCACCGAAACCGCGCCCACGCCGCCATAGGCGAGCGCGAGGCCGACCGAGCAATCGACGAAGGCGGCCGCCACTTCCACACCCGCGATATGCTGGAAGCGCCGCTCGCGCTGCACGACGTAGTAAGTGGGCGACGCGAGACCGCGCAACAAGGGCAGCAGCGCCGCGAGTTGCAGCAGCACGAGTGAACCGTCGAGATGGAACTGGCTGTTCAGCAACGGCGCGAGCGCGACCAGCAGCAACGAAATGAGCACGCCGCGCGCGGTCAGCGTCGTCCATACCGCGCTGAGTTGCGAGCGCGTCGGCGCGTGTTCGCCCTGAATGACCGCTTGCGCGAGGCCGGTATCCGACAGCGCCTCGGCAATCGCCACCGCGAGCAGGGCCACGCTCACGCTGCCGATCGCTTCCGGTCCGAGCATCCGGCCGATCGCGAGGAATTTGACGGCCACCAGGCCGCGCACGGCGAACTGCTGCAGCAGCACCCACGTCGCCGCACTCGCGCCGAAGCTGCCCGCTACCGAGAACGCCGGAAGCCTGTTCGCCCGCAAGCTGTCTCTCCGTCGAATCGACACGCCGTTGGATCGGTCCGCGCGCAGCGATTCCACGCATCGCTGCGCACGCCGCCGGCGCATGGTTAGTTAGGTCGCGCCAGTAAGCTGGCGAATTTTTCATTGCACTGCATGCACGACCTTACCGCGAGACAATCGGCGACAACCGCCATCAGCTAGCGCGGTTCAGCCGAAGCCGTCGCGCTCCGGTACGTTGACGCACAAAGCGGGTCAAATTGACTGGGTCCGCGCGTGCCGGCGATGCTAACGTTGTTGCGCCAGCGCCGCGAGACAGCCGGCGTCCGGGCATTTTTTCCACACGCACACGGCCTACCGAACGATGGAACAAGACTACGTCCTGATTGTCGAGCCCAATCTCACCGGCCATCGGTGGCGCTATGTCGAGTGGACCATGCAGGCTTGCGAGGAGGCCGGCTATCCGTGCCTTCTCGTGACCGTGTGCGCCAACGAGGATCACCGGCTCGCGAGGCAGATCAGGGCCGCCAACCGTCCCGATCAGCAGATCGCCTTCGTCGATCCCGAAGCGCCGCGCCGCGGGCGTCCGTTCGAACGTAACCAGTACTGGCGCTTTCACCGCTACTTCAAGCGCGTGCATACAATCATCAGCCGCATGCAGAAGATCCGGCTCGTGGTCGTGCCGTATGTCGACTACTTTTTCCATGCGTTGCCGTTTCTCGGCTCGCCGTTCGGCCAGACGCCCTGGATCGGCATCACGATGCGCGCGACGTTCCATCATCACGAGGTCGGCATCAAGGCGCCCGATCGCCCGCTCGTCAATGCGCTCAAGGCGCGGCTCTTCAAGCGCGCGGTGCGCTGCACCGGACTGCGCACGCTGCTGACCATCGATCCCACCTTGCCGGAATGGGCGGCGCGCCATTCGCTGGCCGGCGCGACGGTCGCCTACGTCGCCGACCCGTTTCCCGACGAGCGCGCGGAGAACCCGGTGCTCGCTCGCGAGCGGCTCGGACTGGACCCCGCGCAACGCTATCTGCTGGTGTACGGCGCGATCACCGAACGCAAGGGCATTTACGAACTGGTGCATGCGCTGACGCGTCTCGAACATGCGCCCACGCTGATCGTCGCCGGCGAGCAGGACGCGGGCACGCGCCACTTCATGCGCAATCACGTGCGCAGCCTCACGCCGCCGCCGCTGGTGCTCGACGCCTTCATCTCGAACGACGTCGAACGCGATCTGTTCTCGGCGTGCGACGCGGTGTGGCTCGGCTACAAGGGGCACTACGGGATGAGCGGCGTGCTGGTGCAGGCCTACCGCTTCGGCAAGCCGGTCATCGCCACGGAAGACGGCTTGATCGGCTGGTTCAGCCGGCGCTGCGAACTGGGACCGATCCTGAGCGATCTCAGCTCCGCGTCGATCGGCCGCGCGATCACCGAGACGCTGACCTCGTGGCCGCATGCGCGCGAGGCCGTTGCGTCCGCGCGGGAGGATCTGCTGTCACGGCATACGCTGGGGCAATTCAAGCAGACCCTGCTGCAACAGATGGCGTGATCGCACAGCGGGCGGGGCGGCAAAGGCGGCGTTGCCCGGCGCGTGGTCAGTCGAAGCGTCCAAGCCGCGCGGCGGTCGGCGCGCTAGCGCAGCCGGCCGCGCCGCCACCCACCGCCGTCGACTCAAGACAACTGCCCACCGGCCACGGGCACTTCCTCGCGCACCGAACTGTTGCGTTTTTCCGGGAACAGCGCGTTGCGCATCATCAGGAACGGATACTCGATCGCGCGCGTGGTCACATAGCCGATCGCGATCGCCAGCGCGAACTGGAACGTGAGCGCCACGATCCAGATCAGGCTCGGTGCGAGGCCGAGTGCGCTCACCTTGCGAATCAGCATGTCGCCGGGCGCGAGCGCCAGCGAATGCCACAGGTAAATGCCGTAGGAATAGAGGCCGATCCAGGCGACCCCGCGATAGAGCCACGACGAACGCAGCGACCCGGAATACTCCAGCACGAATACGATCAACGCGGCGAACCCGATCGCCTGGATCGTGTAGCCGATGCTTTCGTCGAGCGCCAGGTTCTTCGTCGCGAACGCGAGCCATGCGCACAGCAGCACGATGCTTGCGATCAGCAGCCATTTGCGTTTCGCGAGTTGATGGTAGACGCCCGGCTTCATCCAGTAGATCGCGGAGAGAATCACGCCCACCAGCAGACTGTCGATCCGATATTGCGTGTACGCGAAGGCGCCTTCGAGATTGCCGTCCGCGACCGCGAAGCAGCGCGCGGTGAGCACCACCGCGCAAATGCCGGTGAGCACGCCGACGATCGTCCATGCGCCGAGCCGCCAGCGCGCGAACAGCAACAGCAACGCGGGCAGCACGAGATAAAAGTGTTCCTCCACCGCGAGACTCCACGTCTGCGTGATCGACGTCCCCAGGTAGTTCTGCAAGTGCGCGAGGTTCTGGAACAGGAACGTGTTCCACGGATGCCGCCCGACCAGCAGATGAAACGCGAGCAGCACGTAATACGCGGGCCAGATGCGGAAAATCCGCCGGATGATGAAGCGCCGCGCGTCGACGTGACCGGTCTCTGCGTACTGTCGAAGCAGCAGGCCGCCCACCAGAAAACCGCTGAGCGTGAAGAACAGGTTCACGCCTTCGCGCCCGAAGTTCTTCAACGGATATTCGATGATCTGAATCAGGACATTGCCGGTCTGCACCGCATGAAAGTGATAGCCCATCACCGCGATGATCGCGATGCCGCGAACGAAGTCGAGTTCGATCGATCGCCCTGCTTTTGAAGGCCCCGCCCCGCCGAATAATTTCATCTTGTTCTCTCCTCTCGCCTGTCGCGGGCGCATGTCCCTTTCTGCATCTTCGGTGGCGCTAGCCGTGCGTGCGCGCCAACATCAAGGCATTGACCGACAAGATCGGAAAGCGTGCGCGGGTCTTGCAGAGCGCGCCCTTGCCACTGTCGCCAGAACCCAGGCAATGGGCGACGAAACCGGCCACCCCAATTGGCAGGCGGGGATATTCCCGCACAATGAACCGATGTGAGACCGTTAGCAGCAGACCGACGGCGAATCGACGGCGACGGGGAGGAATCAAGCAATGCGCCATCAGTACGCAACGCCCTGGATATGGTTTTTCGTCTTACCGCTTGCGCTGGACTACAAGGCCACCGATGCGAACACGGGCCACTTCGCCCAGTTCGTCTTCGTTCTGCCCGCGATCGCCGCGGGCCTCGCCCTCGCATTGATCGCGCCGCGCTTTCACGAGCGCTCGCGGCTGCGCTCGGCCGTCACCGCGAGCGTGCTGCTCTGCGTGCTCGGCAGCGTCGTCGCTCAACTGGTTCAGGACAACGACACCGGCAACTACCTGCGCGTGCTGCTGCCGTTCGGGCTCTTCATGCTCGGCTACCTCGTCGCGTGCCGCCCGTGGAGCGAGTTCAGAATCGCGCAGTTCGAGAAAGCCGTGTTCGTCGCGAACGTGGTCAGCCTCGCCTTCACCTTCGGCTACGGCATGGCGACCGGCGGCGGCCTCGAGGACGTGCGCTATCGCATCATCTCCGTCACGCTGCTCGGCTTGCAAGGCGTGCTGCTGCATGAATTCGTCGTCGCGCGGCGCTTCAGTTTCGTCACGGTCGCGGTGTTCGCCACGAGCATCGTCATCGAATTGCTGAGCGTGACCCGCAGTCTGCTGGTCGGCACCGCGCTGCTGTTCGTGATCGCGATGGCGCTGAGCGCGCCGTCGATTCGGCAGATCTGGCGCGCGGTCGGCCGCAGCATGGTGGCGGGCGTGCTGCTGGCCGGCGTGGCCGGCATCGCGGTACTGAGCATGCCGACCGTGGCGGAACATTGGGCTCAGCGCATTTTCGCCTCCAAGGAAACCGTCTCCGGCAAGGACCCCACCACCATCACCCGTCTCGCCGAAATGCGCGACCAGTTCGACCAGGTGACGGCCTCGCCGGAAACGCTGCTGTTCGGCGAAGGCTACGGCCACTACTACCGCTACTCGCCCGCCTACCTGCCGGACCTCGCCGGCCAGATGAGCGAGAAAGACTTTTACGCGATCAACGAATGGGCCGCGGGCCATAACTTCTGGGTCTATCAATTCTTCGCGGGCGGGCTGCTGTTCGGCATCGGCATGCCGCTGGCGTCGCTCGCCGCGCTCGTGATCTGCTTCCTGTCGTATCGCTACTGGCGCTCGGTCGTGCCGGACGCGCCGATGCTGCCGGTGCTCGGACGCGCCATCATGCTGTTCGCCGCGTTGCCCGCGACGTCGATCGGCGGCAATCCGCTCGGGCCGCGTTTTTCCGGGCTGATCTTCGGCATCGGCCTGGGCTTGATGATCGCCACGCACGCGCGCCTGCAACGCGCGCTGCCGGCGCGCGCGAAACGCGTGCGCAAGCCGCCGCAGATGCGCCTCGCCACGCCGCCTGACTTGCCCGGACGAATCCAACCCGGCATGGGCCGCGCCGATCTCGCGACCACGCTCGGCGTATCGCGTTCGACAGCGCATGGCGCGAGCGAATTCGGCGCGCTGGTGTCGCGCACGTCGCCCACGCAACGCTCCAACCGACCGACTATCGCCCGATGAAAATTCTCCACCTGCTTGCAAGCGTCGATCCACGCGCCGGCGGTCCGGTTGAAGGCGTTCGCCGCAGCGGCATGGCGATGCGCGACGCCGGACACGAGATCGAAGTCGCCACCTGCGATGCGCCCGGCGACGCCTACCTCGCGGCGTTTCCGTTTCCGGTGCACGTGTTCGGCCCGACCCGCAACCGCTACAGCTATTGCGAGCGGCTCGCGCCGTGGCTCGCCGCGAACGCTGGCCGCTTCGACGCGGTCATCGTGCACGGCTTGTGGCAGTACCACGGCCTCGCCGCCTGGAAGGCCCTGCGCAAAAGCGAGGTGCCGTATTACGTGTACGCGCACGGCATGCTCGATCCGTGGTTCAAGGAAGCGTATCCGCTCAAGCATCTGAAGAAGTGGCTGTACTGGCCGTGGGCCGAGTACCGCGTGCTGCGCGACGCGCGCGCCGTCATCTTCACGACGGAAGAAGAGCGCACGCGGGCGCGCCAATCGTTCTGGCTGTATCGCGCGCGTGAACGGATCGTGCCGTTCGGCACCACCGTGCCGGCACTCGACCCGCAGCCGCTGCGCGAAGCCTTCCTCACCGCTGTGCCCGGCCTGCGCGGCAAGCGCATCGTCCTGTTTCTCGGCCGCGTGCATGCGAAGAAAGGCTGCGATCTGCTGATCGACGCGTTCGCGCGCATCGCCAGCCGCGATCAGGCCTTGCACCTCGTGATCGCCGGGCCGGACGAAACCGGCTGGGTCGCGACGCTGCGCGCCCAGGCCGAGGCGGCGGGCATCGCGCAGCGCGTGAGTCTTCCCGGCATGCTGCAAGGCGATCTGAAGTGGGGCGCTTTTCACGCAAGCGACGTGTTCGCGCTGCCGTCGCATCAGGAGAACTTCGGCGTGGCGGTGGCGGAGGCGCTCGGCTGCGGACTGCCGGCGCTGATCTCCGACAAGGTCAACGTATGGCGCGAAATCGAGGCGGACGGCGCCGGCATGGTCGCCGCCGACACGGCGGCGGGAACGGAAAAGAATCTGCTGCGCTGGCTCGAACTCGACGACGCGGCGCGCGAGGCCATGCGCGCCCAGGCGGTCCGCACGTTCAATGCGCGCTTCAGGATCGAAACGATGGTCAGCGCGTTGACCGCCCTGCTCGAAACCCGCGGCGGCCCCGAGGACGTGCGCGACAACCCGCTCGCCGCGCTGCACGAAGCCACGCAGCCGAGCCGCTAATCCGCTAATTCACGCGAGCTTGCCTCGCCTCATCGAATCTCGCAGCAGTCCCCCGGAAACGTTGATGGCGCGTCAATGACGCGCCATCAACGGCTTCCTTCGCGCCTCACTGCTCCTTCATCAACGGCGTCAATGTGGCGGCCGCGATCGGCAGCGTGTCGACTTCCGGTGCTGAGTGAGCCGACGTCAAGCTGCTGTTCGCGGCTTCGGCCCGCGTCGTGCCGATGACGTCCGGCACATCGAGCTGCCGCACCAGATGCCCCGCGAGACGCAGCGCCAGCGCGGCAATCGTGATGGTCGGGAAATTCGCGCCCACGGTCGGAAACACCGAACTGCCGCCCACATACAGATTGCTGATGCCGTGCACCTTGCAATCGCGATCGACCACGCCCTCGCGCGGCGAATCGTGCATGCGCGTCGTGCCCATGTGATGCCAGGTGCCTTCCAGCTTCGCGGGCCACGGCCGGCCTTCGAGCGGCGCATCGAGCTCGACGTCCGCGATGCCGGCCATCTGCAACTCCTGCGCGAGCAGCGCGAAGGTTCTGTCGAAGGTGCGCTGCACCTGTTCGCCGAGACGCCACGCCACCCTCACGCGCGGCATGCCGAAGCAGTCGCGTTGATCGGCCGACAACGTGACCCGGCTATCGGGATCGGGCACCGCCTCGACGATCGCCTGCAGCGTCACGCCGGTGATCAGCGCCGGCCACTGCAAAAGTCGCGTCAGGCCGTAACCGACCGTTTGCATCGGGCGCATCGCCATGGTCGCGATGTCCGCCTTCAGGCTGCGGCCCGGCTGATCTTTCTGCAGCAGCGCTTCCTTGCAGCGGATCAGCGCCTCGGAACCCGCGCTGCCTTCGCCGTACCAGCGCGAATAGAGCCACACGCGCGAATTCAGCAGCTTCTCGCGCTCCATCAGTTCCTGCTTCGGCGCGAACTGCGAGGAGATCTTCGTGCCGTGCGCCGAGACCGCCGCGTTCTGATAGTGATACTTGATGTCGTAGAGCTTGTTGCGCGCGATGCCCGGACGAAAGCGCACCTTGCCCGACATCATTCGCGGATGATCCATGAAATAGCGGCCCACCAGATCGTTGGCGTTGCCGAGGCCCGCGGCCTGCACGTTGTTCGAGGCGAGCAGCAGGCGCGCATTCTCGATGCCGCCCGTCGCCAGCACGAAAATTCTCGCCGACACCGTCATCCTGCGGCCGCTGACCGTGCCCACGCGCACCCGCGAAATCGTCGTGCCCTGAGCGTCGGCGTCGATATTCAGCACGTTCGCGTAGAGAAACACGCGCACCCGCTTCGAGCGCGACAATTCCTCGCGATACGCCTTGCCGAAGCGCACGGGCGGACTGAATTGCGCGACGGTATCGCGCATGTCGCCGGTGGCGAGCGGCATGCGCCGCACGTCATCGCGCCCGATCTCGCGCTCCCAGTACGCCGGGTCGAAATTTTGCGGACCGAGCTTCAGCAGTTCATGCGTGCGCGCGTAATACGGCGCCAGTTCGTCGAGGCGGAACGGCCAGCCGCTATGCGCGATCCAGTCGCGCTTTTCAAAGTCCCACGGGTCGAGCGGACGGCACCATCCGCCCCAGCAGTTGCTGCTGCCGCCGAAGTAGCGGCTGCGCGAACCGTCGGCGAACGCATAGGGAAGCCCGACGCTCTCCCCGCGATACAGGTCGCGGGTTTCGTCGTCGGGTCCGAATCCGCCGCTCTCGAGCATGCAGGTATCCACACCGGCCTTCGACATTTCACGCGCAAGCGTGATGCCGGCCACCCCCGCGCCGATGATGCAGACCGTCGTTTCAATGACTGTGTTTGGTTCGACTGTGCGAGTATCGATGAACATCCACGGCTCCCGATCTTTATGCATGCGTTTCTGGAGTGCGTGACTGGCTCTCGCCGGCCGGCGACTGCAAGTCAATCACGTGTATGTCGTGACCGGGCACGGCTTGTCCGCGATCACGTCCTGGGTCTCCTCAGCGTATCGACGCTGCGGTTTTAAGTCTGTGGTTCAGCTCACGGAATCGAAACGCTTGCGGATGAAGCGGCAAGGATTGCCTCCATAGACGCCTTCCGGTTCCAGCGAACGGTGCACGACCGACAACGGCGTGACCACGGCTGAACGGCCGATCGTCACGCCCATTTGCACCACGCATTTCGACGTGATCCAGACGCCGTCCTCGATCACGATCGGCGCGACGCGCAGATCCATCGTCGTGCTCATGTCGTGAGAGCCGGCGCTGAGGAACGTGCCCTGCGAAATGCAGACATTCGATCCGATGCGAATCGGCGCCTGGTTGTAGATCCACACGTCGACGCCGAACCAGCATTGATCGCCCACTTGCAGATTCCACGGCGCCTTCACGCGCAACGGATGCACGAACCGGCAGCCCGTTCCGATCCTCGCGCCGAACAGGCGCAGCAACGCAACGCGCACGAACGAGAAAGGCAGCAGCTTGTTGTTGATCACGCAGGCTTCGACGACAAACCAGACCAGCTCGATCAGAACGCCGCGCTTCGCGCGATAGTTGCCCTTGCCCGCGAGGCTCAGATCGATCACGCGGCCCGGCTCGCGCGCGGCTTCTGCTTGCGGCCTGCGGCCGATGCGCGGATCGTCGGCGACCTTACCCATGAGTTGTCTCCCCGTCGGCGGCGGTGGCGCGCATGTGCATGCTTGCCGCCGGATTGCCTGCATTATGTTGCGGCTCGTTACCCGGCTCGGCACGCTGGCCGTGCGGGCAAGCGTTTTGGCGGTTGCCCGCCTGCCGCCTGGCGCACGATAGCTGTATCGCGACTGCCTGCTGCTGGGGAATACGATGGACCTTATGCTTCGACGCACTGTTATCTCGATGCTTCTCGCCATTGCAACGTCGGCCATGCCGGCCTTCGCGCAGAACGCCGCGCCCGCCGCCGGACCCGCTCCCGCGGCGGCCGCCGCCGGCTACGGCGGCGCCGCGCAAGCCCCGGCAAACCGGCGCGCGAAGCACCAGGACCGCGAGCAGAAACTGCTCGGCGCGCCGCGCCAATACAGCCTCGACGACGCGCCGCTCGGCAAGGCCGGCGATGCGCAACAAACCTTGCTCGACGAACGACGCATGACCGTGCTGGGAGGCGGCAAGCCCGCGCCCGGCAAGGGCAAGCCTCGAGCCGGCCAGGTGCCCGTCGCCGCCAAACCGGGACGTGCGAATGCCGCCGAAGCGCTGCTGCCCGAAGGCGCGGCGAGAAACGCTTACGCCGATCCGTATGCGACGGGCAAGCGTCCCGTCTATCGTTCGCCGTGGTGATATGCCTTTCATGACAGGGCCGCGTGCCGGATCATTCCGGCGCGGCGTCCTCCGCTGTGGCGGGCTTGCCGTGACGCAGCACCGCCGCGCTCGACGGACCCGCTGCGAACGACGGCGCGGCGCGTTTCACACGCCTGCCGCGCGTATTGCGCGAGAGCATCGCGAGCCGCTCCTCGAAGGTGCGTAGGGTCGACTCCGGCGACAGCGCGCGCTCCGCATAACTGCGCGCCGCCTTGCCGAGCGCGGCGCGGCGTGCGGGGTCGCTCGCCAGCGCCATGATCGCGGTGGCCAGCGCCTTCACGTTATCGGGCGGCACGACCACGCCGCGCGGCGCGACCGCTTCATAAAGCGCGGTGCCGCGGCGCGCCATCGCCACCGTCGCGCGGCCGCTCGCCAGCATGCCGGTGAGCTTGGACGGCATCATCAGATCGGCGGCGTCCGCGCGTTGCGGCAGCACGTGAATGTCGGCGAGGTTGAGCAGTTCGTTCAGACGCTCCGCCGGTTGCAGCGGCATGAAGATGCAGTTGGTCAAGCCCGCGCAACGCTCGAACAGACTTTCTTTCGCGGCCCCGCTGCCGCAGAAAACAAACGTGATATCGGTGCGCCGGGCCAGCGACGCGGCGGCGTCGGCGAGCGTTTCGATGCCCTGCTTCGCGCCCATGTTGCCGGAGTACAGCACCACCTTCTGCCCGGCCGGAATGCCCAGCAAGCTTCGGTATTCGCTCGCTCGCGCAAGCGGAAAAACGGCGGACACGTCGACCCAGTTGGGCAGGCACACCACCCGCGAGCGATCCACGCCCTTGGCCGCCGCGCGCGAACTCATCTGCCGCGTGATCGACGACACCGCATCGAAGCGCCGCAGCAACGCGCGTTCGATCCAGCGCGCCACGCGCGCGGCGCGTGAGCTTTTCAGCAGACCCAGTTCGAAGGCCGCGTCGACCTCGTAGTCCTGGATATGCAGCCACGCGCTCGCACCCGTCATGCGCGCAAGCGCCAGCGCGCCCGGCGCGCACATCAAGGTCGGCGCGATCAGCATCACCGCGTCGGGGCGCCACAGCGCCTGCCAGGCGAGCAGCGGCAGCGAACTCGCCGCGAAGGTGGCGAGGTGCAGCATCCGCTTGACGCCGCTCGGGCGCGACGGCACCCACAGCGGCGCGCGCCACAGTTCGACGCCGTCGCGCGTTTCGCGCCGATAGCGCCACCCAACATAGCCCTCCGCGACGCGCCACTCCGGGTAGTAAGGCGGCGCGCACACCACGCGGACCTCGTGGCCGCGGCTCGTCAGAAGCGCGGCCATTTCCGCCGTGTACTTGCCCGTTCCCGTCAGCTCAGGCGCGTAGTTGAGACCGTAGATGAGGATCTTCATTGTGACTGCCAGAACGTGTTAGGGCTCCGCGGGCGCAATGCTCGCGTCTTGCGGTCATGCGTGCCATCCGTCGCGCAACGTCAATCGCGCAACATCAAGGCGCAGCCGCGGGCGATATTGGCGGCGGCGGAAGGCGGATCGAAACGGCGAATCACATCCATGCAGCGATGGGCGGTGCCCGCGGCATCGGCGAAGGCTTCCATCGACTTCAACAGCGTGCGTTGCAAGCCGGCGACGTCGCCCGCCATGAACGCGTAGCCACTCACGCCGTCGATCACCAGTTCCGGCACGCAGCCGCAACTCTCGCTGACCACCGCCGGGCAGCCGTGCGCGAGCGCCTCGTTGACGACGAGGCCCCACGGCTCGCTGTGGCTCGGCAGCACCATGCAGGTCGCGCGGTAATACTCCTGCGTGAGCGGCTCGTCCTGCAAACTGCCGGCGAAGATCACCGCTTCGCCGAGCCCGAGTTCGCCCACCTTCGCGTGCAGCGCGTCGGCCATCGGCCCGGTGCCGACAATGCGCAGTTGCGCCGCCGGAACGCGCCGCCGCAAACCGGCGAACGCCTCGATCAGCGTGCCGATGCCCTTCTCTTCCGAAAGACGGCCGACGTACAGGAACACGGGCGGATTGCCGGCACGCGCGGCGACCCGTTCGACCAGCGCGCGCTCCGGCGAAAACGAACCCGGCAGCGCGGCGGCCTGGCAGGGCACGAAAATCTTGTCGCGTTTCGCGCCGAGCGAGAGAAGATATTCCCGGCTGCGCTCGCCGAAACCGAAATAGCCGTCGCAGAGCGAAAAGAACACGCGCTTGGGGATCGACGTGAGCAGCTTCTTGGGCCGGTCGCGCGCGGTCGAATCGCAAAACACCGCGCGCCGCTTGCCGGTGACGATGCACGCCGCCAGCATCGCCCAGTACTCGGGGCGGTGATAGCCGGGCAGCACGATCAGATCGGACTTGGCCCGCAACACTTCCCACGTGAGCCGCGCGATCATCTTCAGCGTCGGCACGTCTTCGTAGCATCCGTCGAACAGCTTTTGCATCGGATAGCGGTGGTACGAATAGTCGACATCGGAAAAACCCACGCGGTCGTGCTCCGTGTCCGCGATCTGCACCATCGAATAGCGGATCGCCCCGGATGCCGAAATGTTATGCAGGGCGGAAAACACGACACCCTTGTGGCGCGACCACACGACGTTGTGAAAGATCGTGACTGACGCTGTCATTTTTATGCCGCTCCTCGAAAGATCGTCTCTCCGCGCGGTGCGCGCGCCGCGCCCCCACAGCGTCGCGAGGCGCGTCCTCAGCCGGAAATTGAGCTCGCTTCGCACGGCGCGCACCTAGGCTTGCAGCGCCGCGGGCAGCGAACCGGCATGCGCTGCGACGAATTGCCGATACGTGGATGCGAGGCCTTCCGCGAGGCCGATTCGCGCGCGCCAACCCATTTGCGTAAGCCGCGAGACGTCGAGCAGCTTGCGCGGCGTGCCGTCGGGTTTCGAGGCGTCGAACGCGAGTTCGCCCTCGAAGCCGACCACCTTGCAGATGCCTTCGGCCAGCTCGCGAATCGACAGGTCCTCGCCGACGCCGACGTTGAAGAGCCCGTCCGTCACGTTGTGTTCGAGCACGAACAGCGTGGCCGCGGCGAGATCGTCGACGTGGAGGAATTCGCGGCGCGGCGTGCCCGAGCCCCACACCGTCAAACTGGCCGCGCCGTTCAGCCTGGCTTCGTGCGCCTTGCGCAGCAGCGCGGGCAGCACGTGGCTGCTGTTCAGGTCGTAGTTGTCGTTGGGGCCGTACAGGTTGGTCGGCATCAACGCGACGTATTGCGTGTTGTATTCGCGGTTGTACGCCTCGCACAGCTTGAGGCCGGCGATCTTCGCGATCGCATAGGCGTCGTTGGTGGGCTCGAGCGGCGAGGTCAGCAGATACTCCTCGCGAATCGGCTGCGGGCATTGCTTCGGATAGATGCACGAGGAGCCGAAGAACACCAGCCGCTCCACGCGGGCGCGATACGCGGCGTGGATCACGTTGGTTTCGATCACGAGGTTTTCGTAGATGAATTCGCCGGGCCGCGACGCATTGGCGAGAATGCCGCCCACGCGCGCCGCCGCGAGCAGCACCACGTCGATCCGCTCCGCCTCGAAGAAGCGGTTCACTGCGGCCTGATCCATCAGATCGAGTTCCGCCCGCGAACGCGTGACGACGTTGGGATAACCCTCGGCGGCGAGCCGCCTGACGAGCGCGGAGCCGACCATGCCGCGGTGCCCCGCGACGAAGATGCGTGCCTGTTTGTTCATCGCGCTCACTCGTGATGTTCCAGCGCCGTGAATCCGGCCAGCGTGACGAGCGCGTCACGTCGTGCAATCTGATAATCGGCGCGCACCATTTCCTTGACGAGCGTGCCGAACGGCGTGATGGGCCGCCAGCCGAGCCTGGCGTGCGCCTTCGACGGGTCGCCCAGCAGCGTCTCCACTTCGGCGGGCCGGAAATAGCGCGGATCGACACGCACGATCACGTCGCCCGGCGACATCTTGACCTCGCGCCCTTCCACCTTTTCGACGATGCCCACCTCATCCACGCCGGTGCCTTCGAACCGCACGGTGACGCCCAGTTCGGCGGCCGCATGCTGCACGAACTGACGCACGCTGTACTGCACGCCGGTCGCGATCACGTAATCCTCGGGTTGCTCCTGTTGCAGCATGCGCCACTGCATCTCCACGTAGTCGCGCGCATGACCCCAGTCGCGCAGCGCCGACAGATTGCCGAGATACAGCGTCTTCTGCATGCCCACCGCGATGCGCGCCACCGCGCGGGTGATCTTGCGCGTGACGAACGTCTCGCCGCGCACGGGCGATTCGTGATTGAACAGAATGCCGTTGCACGCATAGAGGCCATAGGCTTCGCGGTAATTGACCGTGGTCCAGTACGCGAACAGCTTGGCGACCGCATAGGGGCTGCGCGGATAGAACGGCGTGGTCTCCGATTGCGGCACCTGCTGCACGAGGCCGTACAGCTCCGAGGTGGACGCCTGGTAAAAACGCGTCTTCTGCTGAAGCCCGAGAATGCGGATCGCCTCGAGAATCCGCAAGGCGCCGAGACCGTCGGCGTTGGCCGTGTATTCCGGCTCCTCGAACGACACCGCGACGTGGCTCTGCGCCGCGAGGTTGTAGATCTCGTCGGGCTCGACGCGCTGGATCACGCGCAGCAGGCTGGTCGAGTCGGTCAGATCCGCGTGGTGCAGAAAAAGTCTCTGCTCCGGGTCGTGGGAATCGCGATACAGGTGATCGATCCGGTCGGTATTGAACAGCGATGACCTGCGTTTGATGCCATGCACGTCGTAATCCTTGGCGAGCAGCAGCTCGGCCAGGTACGAGCCATCCTGTCCCGTGACGCCGGTGATCAGCGCGACCTTGCGTTTCATTGAGTGTTCTCCTCGTTGAGCTTGTTGTAATGCCAATACCCATGCCCCATGCCCCATGCCCATACCGCGACACGGCCGACCCCGACCCCCGACCGTGGGCCGCCTCACCCCGCGATGCTGTCGTACCCGTAGTAGCCGCCTTGATAGCCCGAGCCGAGGAACGCGCCTTCCTGCGGCACGTCGGTGAGCAGCACGCCCCTGAGCGCCACGCCGCCGTTGCGCAGCCGCTTGGCGGTTTCGGTGATCTCGTTCAGCGGATGGCGGCCGTGGCGCACCACCAGCAGCGTCGTGCCGGCGTACTTGCCGATCAGCGTCGAGTCGGTGACCGCCAGCACCGGCGGCGTATCGACGATCACGAGGTCGTAATGCGGCTTCAGTTCGTCGAGCAGGGTCTGGAAGCGCTTGCTCATCAGCAGTTCGGACGGATGCGAGGGCAGCGTGCCCTTGGCGAGCACGTCGAGGCCGGGCAGCACGTTGCGCTGGATCATCGCGGCCAGATCGCCGCCGCTCAGCACGTCGGACAGACCCGGCTGATGGCCGATGCCGAAATGCGAGTGCACGTCGCCGCGCCGCATGTCGCCGTCGATGATCAGCACGCGCTTGTTCGCCGACGCCACCAGCGCCGCGAGATTCACCGAGAGGAACGACTTGCCGGTGTCGGGCCGCGAGCCGGTGATCATCACGACGTTGTTCTCGGCATGATCGAGCGACAGTTGCAGCGAGGTGCGCAGATTGCGCACGCCTTCCACGGCGATGTCCTCCGGCGCCTGTTGCGCGAGCACGTGAAGCCCGCGACGGCGCAGCATGACGTTTTCCTGCAAGCGCAACTGCGTCTGACTGCGCGGCACCACCGCGAACACCGGCACGCCGAGCACGGCTTCGAGTTCGTCGGGACGCTCCACGCCGCCGTACATCGCGCGCCTGAAGAAGGTCAGCAGGATGCCGAGCACGAGGCCGCCGCCGAGCGCGATCAGGATCGCCAGCACGCGCTTCGGACGCACGGGCTCGTCGGGCGCTTCGGCGAAGTCCACCACGCGCACGCTGCCCACCTGGCCGGCCTTCGCCACGCGCAGTTGCTGCGCGCTGTTGAGCAGGTTGGTGTACAGCTCCGTGTCGACGTGCACGTCGCGCAACAGGCGCAACGCGGTCTGTTCGGTATCCGGCATCACGGCGACGCTGCGGTTCATGGCGGCCTGCGCGCCCTGCAAGGCCGCGATCTGCGCGTCGAGCGCGGCCACCGACGGGTGATTCGCCGTGAAGCGCTGCGACATCTCCGCGCGTTGCTGCTGCAGATCGAGCAGCTTGGTCTTGTTGTCGACGATCTGCTGCAGCAGCAGCCGGCTTTCCTCGCCGAGGTCGACCGTGCCGTGCGTGTTGCGGAACTTGTTGTAGCGTTGCTCCGCCTCGTCGAGTTCCTTGCGCAGCCCCGGCAGTTGCTGATCGAGAAACGCGAGCATGTGCTCCGCTTCGGTCGAACGGCTCGCGACGTCCTGGCGCACGAATTCGCGCGCCATGCTGTTGACGATCGCCGCGGTCAACGCGCTGTCGCCGCCTTCGAGACTCGCGCGAATCACGCCGGACTGCAGCGTGGTTTCGGCCACCACCAGCGCTTTTTGCAGGCGGTCCACCGTGCTCAGCGTCGAGGCGCGCTGCAATTCGAAACGCGCGCCGGGCGCACCGACCAGCGAATCGACGCGCAGCGCGATCGGACCGTCGGCGGTATCGGTTTCCACGGTCTCGCCGACCCGGCCGGACAGAATCGCGATGCCGTTCCGGTCGCGCAGCACGTATGCGCCTTCGTTGCCCGCAATCAGCGTGAAGGTGGTGTCGTACATCTCCTTCGACGTGTCGAAGCGCGACACCGCGATGCGCTCGTCGCCCCACGCATAGCCCGACAGATTGATGAACGACGGCAGCCTGAAACCCCATTGCCCGTTCACCAGCCCCGCGATCATGCCGCCGACCAGCGGCAGATAGCGCGGCGTGGCCGTGATGTCGAGATGCAGCTTCTTGACGGTTTCCTCGGTGACGAGACGCGACTTCAGCAACTCGATCTCGGCCGCCGTGGAAGGCTTGGTGTCGAACATGCCGGTGAGCGGCGGCAGCGAATCCTTGCCGTTGCCGTTGTTGTTGCCGGTCTTGTCCTCGACGTGGAACAGCACGTCGGCGCGATACGTCGGCGGCGCGAGGAACGCATACGCGCACCCCAGCGCGAGCGCGATGAGCGTCACCGTGACGATCGTGCGCCAGCCTCGCACGATCGTGCGCAGATAGTCGGACAGGTGAAGCTCATCCTGCCCGGACACATCCGTATAGCGGTTTTCGAAGTTGATTGCCATAGTGTTCACCCAACAAAGCCCGGCGGTTCAAGGTCCAGATTCGTATCGTTATTTGGCGACGATGACCCCGGTCACCGCGGCATTGATCGCCGGCAGCAACAGGTTCAGCACGCGGTTGAAGCGAACGAGGCCGCCGTTGTCGACGTAGACCACGTCTTTCGGCTGAAGCTCGAACTGGTTCGCGAGCACCATCGACACCGGCGACCTCGCGTCGAGGTGGTAGACCTGCGGCTGGTCGCTCGTCGAATTGCGGATCACGAAGAGTTGCTTGGTCTCGGCCGTATTCGAATTGAAACTGCCGCTGTCCGACAGCGCCTGCGACAAGGACAGCGTGCCGTTGCGCATCGGCGTGATGGTGGCCGGCTTGTTGACCTCGCCCATCACGAACACGGCGCTGTCCTCGCGTGAGGCTACCCGCACCAGGTCGCCCGGTTGCAGGTAGATGTCCGACGGATTGCGGCCGCGCTTGATCAGATCGTCGATGTTCAGCGGATACGTCACGCCCTTGCGGATCAGCTCCACGCGGCTGCGGTCCGCATTGGCGCTGAAGCCGCCGCCCAGGTTGATCGCGCTCGTGAGCGACATCGGAATGTCGTTGATCGACTGGGCGCCCGGCAGGCGCACTTCACCGTCGACGTACACCTGCGCGGCCCGGAACGATGCGACCCGCACCGTCACTTCGGGCTTCTGGTACACGACGCTCAGCTTCCTGTGCAGCTCTTTCTGAATCGTGCCGACGTCCTTGCCCGCCACGTGCACCGTGCCCGCGTACGGAAACTGCACGTCGCCGTTTTCGTCGATCAGAAAACCCGGCGCGGCATCCGACGTCTTCGCGTTCGCCGGCGGCTGACCGAGCGCGGCGGCGAGTTCGGGGTGATCCCATACGACGATCTGCAGCACGTCGCCGGGGCCGACCTTGTACGACGGCGGCTTGCCGAACAGCCCGGCCGTCTCCGGCGCCACCCCGGCCGCCTGCCGCGCCGCGTTCATCTTGCGCAGCAGCGCGAGGTTGATGTCGGTGATCGGAATCTGCACCTGCTGCGAGGCCTCGGTGCTGTATTCACCGCCCGTGTCCTGTAGGGCGGCAGGCGTGACCAGGTGCTGGCCCGGCGCCAGCGAACAGGCCGAAAGCAGTGTCGCCACTGCGCAAACCAGAAGACTTCCCGTGCGTATGACAAGCGAGCTCATGATGTTTCCTCCTTGCGCCACGGCGGCTGTCCTCGATGGAGGCAGCGTCAGGCGTGCTTGTTGACTGCTTAGTAAGCGTTTCGATGCACTAGTCCGGCAATGATCGTCGCGCCGATGATCCGCATATCGAGCGCGAACGACCAATGCCCCAGGTAATACAGGTCATGCTCCACGCGCCGCTCCATTTTTTCGATGCGGTCGGTTTCGCCACGAAAGCCGTTTATCTGCGCCCAGCCTGTGATGCCCGGCTTGATCCGGTAGCGATTGATATAGCCCGCGACCACCTTCTGATAGAGGTCGTCGTGCTCGAGCGCATGGGGACGCGGTCCGACGACCGACATATCGCCACGCAACACGTTGAAGAATTGCGGCAGTTCGTCGAGGCTCGTGCGGCGCAGGAAAGCGCCCACCTTCGTGACGCGCGGATCGTCGCGCGTGGCCTGTTTGAGCGTGCCTTTCTGCTCGGTATGCACACGCATCGAGCGGAACTTGTAGATCGTGAAGACGCGGCCGTCCGCGCCCTTGCGCTTCTGCCTGAAGAAAACCGGGCCGCGCGACGAGAGCTTCACGGCGATCGCGATCGCGAGCAGGATCGGCGCAAGACAGATCAACACGGCCGCGGCGAACAGGCGGTCGAAGATTTCCTTCTTCAGCATCGAACTCGCCGAGAGCGGCGACGCGACCAGGTTGATCGCCGGCACGCCGAGCAGATCGATCACGCCGCTGCCTTCGAAGAGCGCGAGACTGCGCACGTCCGGCATGAAACGGATGTTCACCAGGTCGTCGCGGAACTCGCCGACGAGCGAGCAGATCAGCGGCTCCTCGGTGAGCGAGAGCATCAGCCAGAGTTCGTGCACGTCGTTGCTTCGGATGTAGTCGGCAAGCGCGTCGACGGTGCCGAAAACGGGCACGCGCGAACTGGTGACGGGCGCGGTATCGGGGCGCGTGTTGTAGACGGCGGCGGCGCGAAAGCCGGTGGTCGGCGCGGATTCGATGCGGCGGATAATGGCGTCGCATTGCGAGCCGCTGCCGACGATCGCGACCTGGTGCAGGTTCATGCCGTGTTGACGCGCGCGCGCCAGCACGGCATGCGTGATGAGCCGCCATGAGATCAGCAGGCCGCCGGTCACGGCCGTCCAGTACGAGAACCACAAGCGCGACACGAAGTCGATGCGATGCAGCGAATACATCAGCACGAGCGCGCACGCCTGCACCATCAGCCACGCGAGCGAGACCTGGCCCGCGAGCGCGAGCTTGGAGCGGCCGCGCCATGATTCGTAGACGCCGAACGCCGGAAAGATGGCCAGCGCGAAGGCGGCGGAAAACATCACCAGCGCCCAATAGAACCCGGATTGAGCGAGATAGTCGAAGCGGATCTGCGACGCCACCGCCGCACCCGCGAGCACCAGCGCGACATCGAAAACTCGCGCCAGCAAATCCTGGAACCTGCGCATTTTGCTTCCCTCGTTCTTGCCGTTCTTGCCGTTCTTGCCGTTCTTGTCCGCGAAGCCGTGCCGGCGAGCCGCCTACGAGCAGCGGCCGTAGTTGTCGTTGAACCTCACGATGTCGTCTTCGCCGAGATAGACGCCTGACTGGATTTCAATGATTTCGAGCGGCACTTTTCCGGGGTTCTCCAGCCGGTGCCGCGTGCCGATCGGAATGTAGGTCGATTCGTTCTCGCTCAGCAGGAACTGCTCGTCGCCGCGCGTGACGAGCGCGGTGCCGCGCACGACCACCCAGTGTTCGGCCCGGTGGTGATGCAGTTGCAGCGAGAGTTGCGCGCCCGGCGTCACGACGATGCGCTTGACCTGGAAGCGCTCGCCGTGGTCGATCGAATCGTAGAAACCCCAAGGGCGGCGCACCTTGCGATGCGCGTCGGCCTCGGGCGCGTGCTGCGCCTTGATGCGCGACACGAGCCCCTTCACGTCCTGCACGCGCGAGCGGTCGACCACCAGCACGGCGTCGGCGGTTTCGACCACCACCACATTGGTCGTGCCCACACAGGCGACGAGCCGCCCTTCCGAATAGGCATAGCTCGACACGGCGCCTTCGAAGGTCACGCGGCCGCGCCCGGCGTTGCCGCTCGCGTCCTTGTCCATCGCGGCCCACACGGCGTCCCACGAACCCAGATCCGACCAGCCCGCTTCCAGCCGGATGACGACACCCGGCGGATTGACGACGAACGCGCTTGCGTCGGCGCGTTGCGTGGTTTCGGCCTCGGCTGCGGCCTCGTCCGTTTCGGTGAGGCGCTCCATCACCGCATAGTCGATCGAATCCGCGGGCGCGCTGAGAAACGCATCCACCAGCGGACGGAAGTACGCGCCCTCGCTACGGCCGCCGCTGAAGGCAAGCTCGCACGCCGCATGCATCTCGGGCTGCAGACGCTTGAGCGTGTCGAGCCACACGCTCGCGCGCACGATGAAGATGCCGCTGTTCCACCAATACGTGCCGGCCGCGACGTACTGCGCCGCGATTTCCTCGGCGGGCTTTTCGACGAAGCCGCCGATTGCATGCGCGCCGTCGGACAGTTCCGCGCCGATGCGGATATAGCCGAAGCCCGTGTCGGGACGCGTGGGCGGCACGCCGAGCGTCACGATCGCGCCGCGTTCCGCGTAGCGCGCGGCGCTGTCGAACGCGGCTTGCAACGCGTGCAGGTCCGCGATCGAATGGTCCGCGGGCATCACGATCAGAATCGCGTCGCTGCCGTCCGCGCAGGCGAGCGAGGCCGCGAGCGTCAACGCCGGCGCCGTATCGCGGCGCGCCGGTTCGACGATCAGACGAGCCTCGACGCCGTTTTCATGAAGCTGCTCCGCGATCACGAAGCGATGTTCCTCGCCGCACACGACGATCGGCGCCGCATCCACGTTCCAGCCGGCGGGGAAGCCGTCCATGCGCCGCGCGGTGGCCTGCAACAGTGAGTCGCAGCCGACCACGTCGATCAGTTGCTTCGGATAGTTTTCCCGCGATACCGGCCATAGCCGCGTGCCCGAGCCCCCGGCGAGGATCACCGGAACGATGCGCGCGCAACGCGCGCGGCTCGTTGCGGCATCCGCATCGCCGGGTTGGGTGCAAGCACCGCTCACAGCTCGCTCAATCGACATATCCGCATTCCTTGTCTTTCCAGAAGTCCACGAAAACAGTGACTGGCGGCGCGCATTCGCGCGCGGCCTTCCAGTTGGCCCCGTCTGCGTTATTCGCCGACCATGCGCCGGCTTTGAATGCGGAATTCGGTGGGAGAAATTCTCATCCGCTTGCGGAACACTTTCGCGAGCCGGTCACCGTTGCCCATGCCCGTGCGCCGGGCAATCTTGTCGACGGGCAATTCGGATTCGGTCAACAGGCTGCACGTCACCGCAAGGCGTTCGTGCAACAGAAAGCTCGAGGGCGTGATGCCCATTTCCATCTTGAAGCGGCGCAGGAAGTTGCGTTCGCTCATCGCGGCGAACTGCGCCGCGTCGGCGATCGAAATCGCCTGCTGGCAGTTTTCCTGCAACCAGCGCGCCGCCGCGCGCACCTTGTCGCCGGGACTCAGGCCGCCGTCCTCGCCGAGCAGCGGCGCGAGGTTCGAGCAGGAATCGGCAAGCAGCCGTTCGGCCACCGTGCGGGCGGTCGCGCTGCCGAGATCGCGCTTGATCATGGCGAGCGCGCTTCTCATCGATTCGAGCCGGTCGCCCGCGTCGGCACTCTGTTCGGACTGGCGCGGCGGGATCGGCTGCGCGCGGAATTCGGCGCTCTCCTTGCCGTCCGGCACGTAGGCCGCCTCGAGCAGCGCGCGGCCTTCCGCGATCGGGCGGATCATGCCGGTGTTGCGCCGAATGCGACGCAGCCACGCGATCAGCCGCTCGTCGCCGGCCGCGGCCGCCGCGCCCTTGCCGCCCGCCACGTAGAGCGCGTCGAAGCCGCCGTAGTGGCGCGCGTCGAGTCCGTCTGTCCAGACCCGCAACGCGGACGAGGAAGTCACCATGCCGCCGTCGGCGGACAGGAAAGAAACGTCGTAGGTCCAACCGCCGGTGCCGGACGAAGCCAGTTCGTTCGCTGCCTGGAAAACCTCGGCAACGACGCCGGCACCCTGCAACGAGCAGTCGTTGAACATCAATATCGCGATGCGCCGCATACCCTTGTTCGGAGCGTGCACCCAACGCAGCATTGCAGACTCGAGACTCGCGCAGGTCATAGTCATCCTCTCACCAGAAAACGGATCTACTTTCACCCTGGACGGCCACGGAGCGGCCGCCTGTGCGGCGCATCATGGCCACCGCCAATCCAGCATTTAATCGCCATGTCTGAAAGGAGAGACAGGCTGGCGTATCGAACAGGCGGCCAGTCAGTCGATTTCGGATCAATCTTTCCGCCCACCTGTTTTTCATTGAATTAATTGCCGATTCAACATATGAATCGATTTGCAGTTTGCGAATCTTAATGCAAACAGAAAAGCCATTTAGTACGCCAGCACACACACGGCAGCTACTCGAAACGTGGAAGTTGCTAATCGTTCAGCCCGCTATTTCGTTCGCTGCGGGTGATTGTTCCCGGCCCGGCGGTCGTGGCAAGCATGATTTGCCTATCTGTGCGGGATTTTCTGCAAGCGGCGCCGCTTCGGCTTTGTTCCGACGATACAATCCATGACGGACAATTAGCAAAGCGAGTCTCTAATATAAGCAATTCCCGGCGCGGCAAGATTAATTAATTTGTTGTAATTGGAACTGAAGAATATAAACAAGTCGATTAATGTTTCAGACGTGAAACACGGTAATAAGACAACCTGAGCCCGCTGTGCAATAGACGGGGCAATGGCGGATGCCGTCGGCTGAAGGCCGGTCGAATTTCGCCAGGGGATTGCGGAAATACGCTATGCGATTTCCGCAACAGTTTGCGATACCGGGGCGAGGCAAGGCGGCTCCGGCCTGGTGAACTAGCAGTTGGGCGACGCATCGTCGCGAGCAACTGCAGCAAAAGACGCGGGAAACATATGTCGAATCCATGCGAACATCGCGCGCCGCGCACGCGCATCGGCGGGTCGGTCGAGCGCGGGCCCATGCGGCGCATCGCCATCGCGGCGGCGGTTTTTTTCGCGCTCGGGCTCGCCGCCGTTCGGAGCGGCGCGGCCGGTGCGGACCAGCAGGCCGCGAGCCGTGCCGAGATCGTCGTCGACGGCGCAAAGTGGACACCGTGCGCGGCGGAATACGGCACCTGTCGTTTCAGCGGCACGCGCGACGTGCTGTATGGCACGGTCGAACAGCATGTCGTCAAGGCGTTCACGAACAGTGCCGAATGCAACAACGGCGTGTTCGGCGATCCGGCGCCCGGTGTGGAGAAGCGCTGCATGGTTGCGGCCGGCGCGGCTGGGGCGGCGAAGGGCGATGCCAAGGCCAAGGCCAATGCCAATGCAAATGCCAATGCCAATGCCAATGCCGCGGCGAGCGTGGCGTCGGCGGCGATCGCCACGGCGAATGACGCATCGCTCAAAACGCAATCAGCGCAATCAGCGCAATCGGCGGCCGCGTCCAATGAATTGAAGGCGCCGCCCGGCCAGGGCCTGCGTTGCGCCGCGCCCTCGTCGCAAGCACGCGCGGCCGCGAACGGCGATCTGCTCGAAGCCGACACGCCAGGCGACGGCACGCGCCTTTTCGCGGCCGGCCAACCGTTCGCGCTCGTCTTCACCACGCGCCCGACGCAAGGCGACACGCTCGACTGGCAGATACGCGATAGCTGGAACACCGTGCGCGCGAGCGGACGCTTCAGCGTCGCGGCGGGCTCGACCTCCTCCACGCTCAGTTGCGCGTCGAGCGTGGCCGGGTACTTCGCCGTCTCCGCCTCGCTGGAACGCGCCCAGGGCCAGCTCGAATCGCGCGGCTCGCGGCCCGCGGGCATCGCCACTTTCGGCGTGCTGCCGGACACGTCGGCCGCATTACCCGCCGTGCGCTTTCCGTACCAGGATCTGCATCGATTCGGCGGACAGGGGACCGCGTATCTCGCGCCGGGGCAACACTGCTGCGACGGCGACGGCTATCGGCCGGTGTACACCGCGCTCGGGCTTGCGTGGGCCAACGACAACCGCAACTGGTACATGGAAGAGCCGAAACAACCCGGCACCTTCGATCCCGCCGCGAAGCCGCTCACACCCTTCTTCAAGGGCGGCGACATCATGCGCCTGATCCAGCTCGACGGCATTCCGCAGTGGGCGAGTCCGAACGGCAAGCAAACGCACAGCTATGCGCCGACCTCGCTCGCGCAGATGAAGGACTACATGGCGAAGGTCGGCGCCGAGTCGAACCGCGTTCGCACGACCTGGTTCCCCAAACAGCGCGACAACTACTATCAGGTGACGTGGGAGCCGGACGCGGACGGCGGGCTGCCGTGGCGCGACACCGACGCCAATTTCGTCGCGATGTACAAGGCCGTGTGGGAAGGCATCCATCAGACCGATCCGCGCGCGGTGGTGATGGGCCCGACCTATTCGTCGGTGCAGGGCAACGTGACGTGGATGCGCCGTCTCGGTCCGCTCGGCATCGGCCGCTACATGGACGGCATGACCGTGCACGGCTATTACGACATCGGCACGACGCCTTCGCATCCGCCCGAGCGCGTCGCCGACACCGGCAATCAAGGCACCGTGCCGGGCGCGCTGCCCGCCTCGATGCGGGCGCTGCGCCACGAACTTCGTCAGTACCTGAAACCCGGCGCGCCGCTCTTCGTGACCGAAACCGGCATCAGCTACGACATCGGCGAGTCGTATGGCAAGCACTATCCGGGCGCGAACGTGCTGTACGCGCAAGCCGCGGTCGTCGCGCGCACGCATCTGATCCTGCTCGGCGAAGGCGCGGACATGACCTATGTGTTCTATCTCGCGGACATGCCGGACGCCGCGCCCGGCTACGGCATTTTCTTCGAGCTGGATCATCCGAAGGGCGCCTATGGTCCGTCCAACATCAGTCCGAAGCCGGCCGCGCTCGCGGTGGCGGCGATGACGCGCATCGTCGACGGAACCAGCACGCTCGGACCGCTCAAAGGGTTGCCGAAAGGCGTCCATGCCTATGCGTTCCGCCGGCTCGGCGGCGGCAAGATCGTGACCGCGCTATGGACGCACGACAACGCCAGGTGGAACGCGAGAACAGGCTTCGACGCGAGCCGCGGCGCGGACTATCGGCTGCGGGTCGACGCGCCGGGTAGTGCCGGCGAAGTGACCGCGTTCGACATGATGGGCAACGCCACGCGCGTGCCGTACCGCGACGGCGTGGCGAACCTGAAGCTGTCGCCGGCGCCGCTCTACGTGGTCTCCGGCAATGCCGACGTGTTCAACGACGCGGTCACGACGCCGGAAGGTTATGTCGCGCGCTAGCGGCGCGAGCTGGCGATACTTCGGCGTCAGGCGACAGTCCCCGCGGGTGCTGGCGCACAGAGAGTCCGTGCGCGGGCGGTTAGCATGAAAATCAACACGCTGGAGCCGAAAACATGAGCGGCCTTGCATGGACGATGCTGGTGCTGGCGGCGATGATCGGCGCGTTTCTCTTCGCGACGATCGGCGCCGTCGCGCTGGTGCTGCTGCTGGCGAACGTTTCAAGCCGCCTCGCCCGGCACGATGACAACCGTCGCGATCCGTAGCGGATTCGCGACCACCACGGCGCACGCTGAAATGAAAACGACACACGCCTCACTGGAGATGACATGCTGACGGGGATCGACTTCCTGGACGTGGTCCGCCTAACGCCTCTGGTCTCGATCGACCTGATCGTCAAGGACGCCGACGGGCGCGTGCTGATCGGACATCGCCGCAACCGGCCCGCGCGCGGCACCTGGTTCGTGCCCGGCGGGCGCATTCTCAAGGACGAGACCCTCGACGCGGCGTTCGCGCGCGTCGCCGAAGCCGAACTGGGCATCGGCAGCCTGGCGCGTTCCAGCGCGCGCTTCGAGGGCGTCTACGAACATCACTACCACGACAACTTCGCCGACGAGCCGGACGTGTCGACCCATTACATCGTGCTCGCTTACTCGCTGACGTCCAGCAGCGCCGTGCCGATCGGCCGGCCCGATCAGCACAGCGGCTATCTCTGGCTCGCGCCGTCGGACCTGCTCGCGCGCGCGGATGTTCACGAGAACACCAAGGCCTATTTCCGCTAGCACGGCATTCTGCGCGGCGGCAGCGAATGCGAGTCCACTGCGAGTTCGGCAACGTGGCGAGCCAGGCCCCTACAGTAAGATCGAGCCCACCGTCAGGACTCGAATCATCATGCGATTATCGGCAACCCGGTTCGTTCGCGATTCATTCACCGCCTTGCTCGCGCTTCTTGCGCTTCTATTGCTCGCCGTCCTCCCGGCTGCCGCGCGCGCGGCCGATTGCAGCCCCGGCACGCTGATCACGGTGGTCGCGCATCTCGATGACGATCTGCTCTTCGTGGACCCCGCCATCAGCGAGCGTCTCGACGCCGGCTGGTGCATCACCACCGTTCATCTGATCGGCGGCGCCAACGGCGCGGACTTCGCCTATGTGCAGACGCGCGAGCGCGCCTCGCGGCTCGCGTATGCACGCATGGCCGGCGTGCGCGACGACTGGCTCGAATCCACTATCGCGATTGCCGGCAAGCTCGTGCATCAGATGGTGTTGAAGGACAAGCCGCAAGTCCGCCTGCTCGAATTCCGTTTGCCGGGCGGCGGCGTGCGCGGCGGGCGCGAGCCGCTCGGCTTGCTGTGGGAACAGCACGCCACGCTGTCGACCTATCCGATGAACGCGGACGGCTCCGCGCGCGTGAAGTACGACCGCGACTCGCTTTCGGCGACGCTGCAAGCGATCCTCGCGCCGGCGTCGGAGATCTTCACGCTGAATCCCGATACCGTGCCGTTCATCGAGCATCCCGACCACATCTACGCCGCGCGCATCACGCGCCATGTCGCGCAGACGCTCGGCAAAAGCGTGCCGATCGAATATCACGTCACCTATCCCACCGGCGGCTGGCCCGGCAATCTTCCCGCCGCCGAAGTGCAACGCAAGCGCGACATCGTCGCCAGCTACTTTTCGATCGACGGCGGCGAGTCCTCGCATGTGTTCGGCGAGTTTCAATGGGACGGCAACTGGATTGCGCGCCGCTATGCGTTTGCCGATCGCAGCGATCGGCGCGCGGCGGATTTTCAGTCCCGTCCCGTGCAGCTATTCAATGCGGCGGCGAGCCGTTGCCTGAGTTCTGCGGGCGCGGGCCATGCGCCGACGCTGGCCGCGTGCGACGGCTCGGCCGCGCAGCAATGGCGATGGGAGCCGCTGACGGTTTATCCCGGCAACGCGCGCAACGCCGCGCTCGTCAGCGTGCTCACTTCGCAATGCATCGCCGAGCGCGACGGGTATCTGGTCTCCGAAACCTGCGATCAATGGGACATGGCGCAGCGCTGGACGCCGTGGGACTTCGGCCTCGTCTACACGCCGCAACGGCATTGCCTCGGCGAGAACGCCGGCAAACTCGTCATGCGCGGCTGCACCGCGCTCACCACCCGCTTTCGATGGGCCGGCACGCAACGCACGCAGGCAAACGATCCGCGGCTCGCCACCGCCATGTACGGCGACCTCGCGGGCAGCGGCAAGCAAGCGGCGGTGTATGTTCAACGGCAGCCCGACGGACCGGGCTTCAACGTGTATGCCGTGGCGCTGGCGAAGGCGTCGCGCCCCGCGCTCTGGTATGCCAGCGCCGTGCCTTTCGATCCCCGCGCGCTCTCGCCGAGTTGCGCGAACGACAAGCTGTGCTTCGACAGCGCGCGCTTCCTGCTCGGCGATTTCGACGGCGACGGCAAGGCGGATTTGATGGTCGTCACCGCGCGTCAAGTGGGCACCGCTTTCTGGTTGCTGCGAAGCACCGGCGCGCGCTTCGAGGCGCCCCGTCTCTGGCTGCAAACCAGCAGCGCGTTCAAGCCCGAACTCACGCAGCAATATGTGGCAGCGGACTTCACGGGAACGGGGCGAGCCGGCGTGTTGATCGCGCAGAAGCGCGCCGATAGCGGGCTCGATCTGTGGATGGCGTCGTCCGCGGGATCTTCCGGCTCCGCACCGGCGCTTTGGGCGCAAGCCAGAAACCTGCGGCAAAACGCCAACTTTGTGCCGCTCAAGATGGCAGGATCGCGCGCGTCACTCGTCGCGGTGGAGAACGTCGACGGGCGGCTCGCACTCACCCCAATCGCCAACGACGGCGCGCGTCTGACGCTCGGCGAGCGCAAACCATTGCCGCCTCGTTTCTCCCCGGACTTCGTGAAAGTAACGGCAGGCGCGACACAGGGCAAAGACAGCCATGCGCTGATTCTGCTGACACCGCACCTCGACGGGAGCAACGGCGACGCCATGATCGACATCGCCACGGTGAACCCGCACGACGCCACGAGCACGCCGATTCAGGCGGCGACATTGAGCGGCATGTCGTGGTCGGATGTTTTCCCGGCATTCGTGCGCGAGAACGGCCATGCGGCGCTCGTGCTGTATCGGAGAGTCGATGCGACGCTCGGGGATTTTTATTTCACGGGCGGCTCAGCGGCGCTGTCGCGCTACGCGGTGACGGAGGATTTCGCGTTGGGCGCCGCGCAGGAACTCGGCGAACTGCCTGGGCTTTTTTCGGAGACAGTGCGAATCGACCGGCTCGCGCGGTAGCGAAAGCCGGTCGTTCGGGTTCGACTCATGCGGACACGTGCAGCGGATGAACGAACTTGCGCGCGATCGTCATGTAGCGATCCGCAGTGTCGTGCAGCGTATAGCCCGCGAGTTGCCGTTTCGCTCGCGGCATGTCGAGCGCATTCAGCAACGCGCGACCGTAGGCTTCGCAATCCGTCGTATCGACGAGGCTCACACCCGCGAATCCGCTCGCAAAACCGAACGACGGAATCCGGCTCGCGACAACCGGAATGCCCGACGCGAGCGCCTCCAGAAAACCGATGCTCTGCGCCTCGAAGCGCGACGGCATCGCGAACACACGCGAGGCGCCGAGAATCGCGGCGACATCGGTTCGCGGGCCGCATACCGTCACCTTGCTCTCCAACCCGAGCCGAGTCACGAGCGACAACACCGCCTCGTGATAGGCGGGGTCTTCCACGACACCGCACAACAGCAGCCGCGCGTCGGGCTCGCTTTGCACCACGCGTTCGAACGCGCGAACGGTATCGAGCTGGCTCTTGCCCTCGATATAGCGGCCCAACTGAACGATCTGCTTCGCGGGCGCCGCGAGACCCGGCGCGGGTGCGTCGTCGTGCTCGGCGAACTGGGAGGCGTCCACGCCGTTCGGAATCACGACCAAAGACGGATGCGTGCCGATTTCGCGCAGATAGTCGTCGATATTTTGTTGCGACACGCCGATGATCGCCCTCGCCCGGCGCGACAACAGGCGCTCCGCTCGCTTGAGCGCGCCGTTTTCGAAATCGTTGACGCCGGAATGCATGACCCATGCGATGGGCGTATGCACAGGCAGCAGCCGCACATACAACGCGGCGAGCGTGGCGTGAGCCACGATGAAGTCGGGCCGAAACTGGCGCACCACACGATATAGATGCAGCAGTTTGCCCACCCTGCCGTGGCGAGCCCGAGGAAACAGACACGTGACGCCGGCGGCCTGAAGCTCCGCACGAATGCCGGCGAAATCGTCCTGTTGCGGAAGCAGCGAAGCCACACAAACTTCATGGCCGGCGCGCTGATGGTGAATGGCGAGACCTTTGACGAGTACTTCTGCCCCGGACAACCGCGGTGCGTGAACCAATTGAAGAATTCTCACGATTTATCTCTCTGGATAACCGCCTTTTTTGCGCAGCGGATGGACACGCCGAAGCCCTGCACCGGCCCTCACCGACTTCGGCATCCATTCTTGTGTGTATTTGGCGCCTTTCCTCGAAAGGCGACCGTCTCCGAGAACAGCGACAGTTCCGCTGCGAAGTCACTGTCGCCCGGACAAGTTACACCCAAGGCCCAGCGCTTTTACGCCAACTCCAAGATTCGAGCGGCTGCGCAATGAGCGCCAGCGCCCATTTCGCGGGTGATTGTCGCCGGAGCGGATAGTTAGGTATCCGGCTCGGCTATTCGCATGCCCAATTTTCATTGGCGGATAAAGACGGTTTTCAACAGACATCGCCTTTCATCCGATCGATGCAAATAGTGCTGATTAAATGTTCATACGTTACGAGTCGTTACTTCTTTTAAGCAGACTAATGCGTATCGTGGCGGTCGATTCTTCCCATTCGTGCGTTTAATCGCAGACAGAAGGAAAGAACTTCATTCGCTGAAAGTGAATGAAGCGAAGTACTCCAGCGCTCATCGCGCTATTCCTCTGAGCATCGGTCTTTTCGTCGTACCTCCTGATCGTCGGATTCCGCCAGATTCATTTCGTTTGAAGAGCCGTTTCGTATGACGTGAGGTTCTCCGAAAGACACGCTTTTGACCGACGACCCGGGAAGACCATCACGTTCGCGCAATTGAACCGTTGCGCAACCAGGACTGCCAGTGCCGACGCTTCGCGCGCCGGCCGGCTCGCAAATGACCGCGACGTTCGCTCCGTCTCCCCACGCGCCTCGCGCGAAGAGCCGGACGGGTGTCCACCAACGCATGGCTGACAGATCGATGAAACCTCGCTTACTCCTCCTCTCCACGCTTTCCCTCGCGCTCGCCGCATGCGGCGGCGGTGGCGGCGACAGCGCCAGCGGCGCCGCGGCCACGCAGGCGAATGGCACCAACGGCACCAGCGGCAGCACGAGCAGCGGCTCGACCGCGCTGAACGCCGCGGGCAAATCCACCGCGAAGCTGAGTTGCGCGTCGCCGGTCACGTCGGCGGGCTCGGGCAGCGCGACGATCGCCGCGGATACGCCCAGCGCGGACGGCACGCGCATCTTCGCCCAAGGCGCCACTTTCCAGCTTGCCTTCACCACCAACGCGCCGAGCGCGGACACGCTGAACTGGGCCGTCACGGACACGCTCGGCAAGGTCGCGGCAAGCGGCAGCACGGCCGTGGCGAGCGGCCAGAAAACCATCACGTTCAATTGCACGTCGACGCTGGCCGGCTATTTCGCGGCGACCGGCACGCTCGCGCAAAACGGCGGGCAGTTGCCGCAAGCCGGCACGCGTCCGGTCGGCATCGCGACCTTCGGCGTGACGCCGAATCTTTCCGGCATCGTTCCCACGGTCAACTATGCGCGCCAGGAGCAGCATCGTTTCGGCATGCAGGGCGCGAACGGCAACGGTCCGCTGCTTGCCGCCCTGGGCATTTCGTCGACCATCGACGATCGCCAGCTCTCGACGATGGAGCCGAACGGGCCGAACACGTTCAACCCGTCGGCCGGCAACCTCGATGCGTTCTACAAGTCCGGCAACGTGATGCGCCTGATCCGTCTCGATGGGATTCCCGCGTGGGCGAGCAGCACCGGCGCGTTCCAGGACGACACGCGACTGCCGACCGACCTGTCGTACTACCAGAGCTACATGGGCCGCGTCGGCACCGAGTCGAACGCGATTCGCGCGGCGTACTTCCCGAGCCAGTCGGCGAACTACTATCAGGTGACGTGGGAGCCGAACCAGATGTGGACCGACACCGACGCGAACTTCGTCGCGTTGTACAAGGCGGTCCATACGGGCATTCACTCGACCGATCCGCACGCGGTGGTGATGGGCCCGACCGATGCGTTCCCGAGCCTGACCACGACGCGCCTGAAGCGCCTCGCGTCGCTCGGCTTCGGTCAGTACATCGACGCGGTGGCCACGCACGGCTACTACGACGCGGGCACCTCGCCGTCGCATCCGCCCGAGCGCTACGACGCCGATCCCGCCACCGCCGACGGTTCGCTGCGCGGCCAGATGCGCAATCTGCGCGCGGAAATGGCCAGCGACTATCGCACGGGCATGAAGCTGTTCTCGACGGAAGCCGGCATCAGCTACGACCTCGGCAGCGCGTATGGCCCGAACTATCCGAGCGCGAACGTGTTGTACGCGCAAGCCGCGGTGGCCGCGCGCATGCACATCATCACGCTCGGCGAAGGCGCGGATCAGACCTACGTGTTCTATGGCGCGGACTATCCGAACGAGGTCGGCTACGGCACGTTCTTCGATCTGGCCGATGCGCAGGGCGCATTCGGCGCGTCGAACATCAGCCCGAAGCCGGTCGCGATGGCGATCAGCGCGATGACGCATACGCTCGACGGCACCACCACGCTCGGTCCCGTGAACGGCACGCCGACCGGCGTCTACGCCTACGCGTTCCAGCAAGTGGGCAACGGCGCGGTGATCACCGCCTTGTGGGCGCACAACAACAACGTCTGGAACGCGAGCGCGGGTTTCAGCTCGACCTATAGCGTGTCGTACAGCCTCAATGTGGACGCGCCGGGCACGAGCGGCACCGTGAAGGTGGTCGACATGATGGGCAATGCGACGAGCGCGAACTACAGCAACGGTGTGCTCACGCTGAACCTGACCGAATCGCCGGTGTATGTGGTGTCGAACAATGCGTCGGTTGCGAAGGCCAACGCAACGGTTCCGGTGGGGTACGTCGGGATCTAACACCGCGCTTCGCTTCAGCGGACGCAAAAACGTCAGCCGGCTCCAGGGCCGGCTGACGTTTTTTTCGGGGTCGCGCACGCGGGGCGGTGAACGCATCGGCGAAAAGGCAAAAACCCCGGCACACACGACAAAATCAGCGCACACTACCTAATTGCTTCCACGTGGAGCGAAAATAAGCCAATTGGGAGTCCATCATGGCAAAAGGTCAAATGCGTAGTAACCGGGAAGTCAAGAAACCGAAGCAACCGAAGAAACCCCAACCCGCCACGTCGCCTTCGGGCGCGCCGCCGATCCGCGTGGCGCCTAGCACGTCGGCCACTCAGAAGAAGCACTAAAAACGCGCAAGCCCGCCCCGCAGGGCGGGCTCTCGCCGTAAGCCGTAAGCCGTCAGCCGGCATCCACTTTCACTTCCATTTTGCGTTCGTCGACCAGGGACGCAGCTTCGCTCACAATGGCGCACGCGCCCGCACTCCGGCGCGAACCGCGGCAAATCAGAACAACCATGCAGGAAGGATTGCCCATGTCCACCACCAGTCTTTTTCTCACCGCCGCGGGCGTCGGCCTCGCGATTGCAGCGCCGGTCGGCCCGATGGGCATGCTGTGCATCCGCCGCACGCTGACCGGCGGTCCGCGCGCGGGGCTCGCGATCGGCTTCGGCATCGCGACCGGCGATGCGGTCTATGGCCTGATCGCGGCGCTCGGCCTCGTCGGCATCTCGCAGTTCATGCTTGCCTACGACCGGCCTCTGCATCTGCTCGCGGGTCTCTTTCTGCTTTATCTCGGCGTGCGCACGCTGCTGCAAAAATCCCCCGACGACGCGGCGAACGGCAACGGCGAGAGCAGCAACGGCGGCACCGGCCAGCTCGCGCAGATCGGCCGCGCCGGCGCGCTGCGCGCCTATGCGAGTTCGTTGCTGCTCACGCTGACCAATCCGCAAACCGTCATCATGTTCGCCGCGCTGTTCACCACGCTCGCGCCGCGCGGCGCGTTTTCGTCGAGCATCGCGCTCACCACGGTGGGCGGCGTGTTTTGCGGCTCGGTCGCGTGGTGGTGTTTCCTCGTGACCGTGGTGTCGTTCGCGCGCCATGCGATCGGCAGCAAGCTGCGCGTCGCGATCGACAAGGCGGTCGGGCTCACGCTGGCGGCCTTCGGCATCGTCGAGATTCGCCGCGCGCTGTGAGCGGAGCGCGTTGTGTTGCGCCGCCAACCTTAGCGGCGCGAGACGACGCGCCGTCGCGCTCCTTGCGCGCCTCATGCGAGTCCGGCATGGGCCGTGACGGCGCTTCGTACACACACCCGGCATAGCCGTCACGGTGTTTCCACACGCAAGCGCGGCGGTTTTGCGACAATAGCGCCTTTCGCCGCGCCGCGGCGGGCCTTCCGCCGGCATCCGCCGAGCGTGCAAGGCATGCACGCGCCGGCCCTGGCGCCTAACTGTCCAACCCACCCGACCGTCCGCGGTCCGCTCAATGGCTCTTCCCCATATCGATCTGCTGTACTCCGTCTCCGGCCTGTTCGTCGGCTTTCTGGTCGGACTGACGGGCGTCGGCGGCGGCTCGCTGATGACGCCGATCCTCGTTCTGCTGTTCAACGTGCATCCGGCCACCGCGGTCGGCACCGACTTGCTGTACGCGTCCGCCACCAAGGCGACCGGCACGCTGGTGCACGGCCTGAAAGGCTCGATCGACTGGCAGGTCACGCTGCGCCTCGCGGCCGGCAGCGTGCCCGCCGCCACGCTCACGCTGATCCTGCTGCATCGTTACGGCATGGATACGCCCGGCGCGAGCCGCCTGATCCAGATCGTGCTCGGCGTGGCGCTGCTGATCACGGCGGTGGCGCTGGTGTTCCGTCCGCAACTCGCGGCGCTCGGCGCGCTCCGCCAGCGCGCACCCACCCAGGGGCGCACCCTCGTCCTCACCATGGTGACGGGCGCGGTGCTCGGCGTGCTGGTGTCGCTGACTTCGGTGGGCGCGGGGGCCATCGGCGTGACGGTGTTGCTGCTGCTGTATCCGTTGCTGCCGACCACGCGCATCGTCGGCTCCGACATCGCGCATGCGGTGCCGCTCACGCTGCTGGCGGGCACGGGCCATTGGCTGCTGGGTTCGGTCGACTGGTCGATGCTGCTGTCGCTGCTGGTGGGCTCACTGCCGGGCATCGCGATCGGCAGCTACCTGTCGGCGCGCGCGCCGGATGCGCTGCTGCGCAATCTGCTCGCCGCCACGCTGACGCTGGTCGGCGTGCGGCTCGTGCTGGCTTGATGGTCGATGCGGCTGGCGGGATAGCGCGCCTCATCTACTGATGTTGCGAGCGCACCAAAGCACGGCCGATACGACTGCCCCTGCCGGCGCCTTCAGCGCGGCTACGGCTACTTGAAGAACCTGCAGTTCAGATCGGCCTCGAACTGCCGGATCCATTGACCATGACGGTCGTGATAGGACTGCGCCCAGCCGCCGCGCCGCACCGTGATGAGTCGCTCGTGCGCGGCATCGGCCGGGTCCATGCAGACGCTGATGTCGAAGTGCGCCGGCGCAAAACCGTGCCGGGCGCACACCAGTTCGAAAGCCGCCCGATCGCCGATCGGCAAATCGGTGTAGCGCAAAAGCGTGGATTCCATGGCGTTGACTCCGGTTCCCATCCATCACACTACGCTTCAAGCCGCGTCAATTGTGTGTCATAGCGCACGGACGACGGCGGCGACGCCCGCTCGCGGCGGCCGCGATTCATGCCGTGTGACCCATCATCACCGCTTCAAAAATCCGCGCGGGAAAATAAAAAAGGCCCCGGCATTTTTCGCCGGAGCCCTGGTCTTGCCGCGCATCACGCTGGCGCACGACGGGATGAAACCGCGTGCGCGGCAGCCGATACACGCATGCCGCATACGATGCCCGCGCGGTTCAAGCCCGCACGAATGCGGCTGTCATCGCGCCCGCTCGATGCTGCCCGCGTGATGCTCGCGCGCCGACGCGGCCCGCTTACTGCTGCATGACGTTCAGCTTGTTCGATACCGACGTCACGCCGGGGACGCTCTTGGCGGCTTCGCCGGCGGCGTCGATCTGGCCTTGGTCGGGCACCGAGCCCGTCAGCGTCACGGCGCCGCCGCGAGCACGCACGGAGATGCTCGACACGTCGACGCCTTGCACCTTGCCAATCGCGGCGCGCACCTTGCGGCCGAGCTGGCTATTCGCCTTCTTGGTGGACTTGGCGCTGGCAGCCGGTGCCGCGGTCGTGCCGGTTGCCGATGCATCGCTTGCCTGAGCGTACACGTTGCACGCCACCACCATCGCCACCACCGAGCCCAGCGTTTTCAGAAAACCGACCGATTTCATAGCTCTCTTCTCCTTAGCTTCACATTGGACCGCCTATACAAGCGGCTTCGTTACGACTACCGGCGACCGTTCGCGCGGCGCCACAAGGCGCGGCGCGGCGACGGCCGACTGAGGCGGCGACACGGTGTGCGAGAGGCGAGAGAGGCCGGCTGCCGTTACCGCATGCGACGGCTGCATGCGATGCGGCACGGGCGCCGGCAAGCCGCGAAGTCCGCCGGCGCGCCCGGTTCTTGTGTGTCGTGCCGGGTCGCGCCGCGCAAACGTGTGTTCGCGGCAGCGAACGACAATTTAATCCAGGCGGGCGAGAAGCGCAAAGGGTTTAGTCATGCGCGAGACGTGCGGCGGGTGCGGCTCGCGGGCCGATTGTCCGTCGATTCAGCCTCGCTTACCCACGATTCGAGCAATCGTTCACGCGGCATTCATGCGCCGTACATGCGCCATTCACGTTTTGTTACGGGTTTCTCGGCGGCATCGACGCCGCGCTTTTCGCCGCCGCATGAATCTCGGGTACCATCGGGCGCGACGCGCGACGCCGCGTGGTTTGCCCGGCGTTCGCGGCAGCCGGCCCTGGCATGGCGCGTGCGTTTTCGTTCAGTCGTGCGCCACGAAGCGCCGTCAACCTGTGTCCTTTCGAGCGTAGCCGTCACGTCATCCGATGAAGCCCGCCACCGGCCGCAAAGGCCCTCCCCGTCTCGTTGCCCGTTTCGTCGCGATCTCCTGGCGCGATCTGGCCGTCTCGTTCGGGCCGATTCTGCTGATCGCCGTCGCGGCCATCTGGGTCGCCGTGCGGCTGATCCAGCCCGCCCCGCCCAGCACGCTGACGATCAGCGCCGGCCCCGAAGGCAGCACCTTCTGGACCGCGGCGCAAAAGTACAAAGAGATCCTGGCGCGCAACCGCATCACGCTGAACGTGCTGCCTTCGGAAGGCTCGCTGCAGAATCTCAAGCGGCTTTCGGACCCGAACTCGGATGTCGACGTCGGCTTCGTGCAGGACGGCGTCGCGCCGGCCCAGACGAGCGGCGGCCTGATGTCGCTCGGCAGCGTGGCATACGTGCCGCTGGCGATCTTCTATCACGGTCCGACGATCGCGCGGCTCGCCGAATTCAAGGGCCAGCGGCTCGCCGTCGGCGCCGAGGGGAGCGGCACGCGTGAGCTCGCGCTCGCGCTGCTCAAGGCCAACGGCATCGTGCCGGGCGGCTCGACCAAACTGCTGCCGCTCTCGGGCGACGACGCCGCCGAGGCGCTCGTCTCCGGCAAGGTCGACGCGGCATTTCTGGCTGGCGACTCGGCGCAACCGGCGGTAATGGGCAAGCTCTACCGCACGCCGAACGTGCAGTTCTACGACTTCACGCAGGCCACTGCCTACACGCGCCGCTTTCCCTATCTGACCGAACTCACGATGCCGATGGGCGCGTTCGACCTGGGCAAGAACCTGCCGTCCGCGCCGATTCATCTGGTGGCGCCGACCGCCGAACTGGTGGCGCGCGACTCGCTGCACCCCGCGCTCTCGGATCTGCTGATCGAAGCCGCGCGCGAGGTGCACGGCAAGGCCAACATCATGCAGCGCACCGGCGAATTTCCCGCGCCGCTCGCGCACGACTTCCCGATCAGCGACGACGCCGCGCGCTACTACAAGTCGGGCAAGAGCTTCCTCTACCGGATCTTGCCGTTCTGGCTCGCGAGTCTCGCCGACCGTCTGCTGGTGGTCGTGGTGCCGCTGATCGTGCTGCTGATTCCGGCGCTGCGGCTCGTGCCGTCGCTGTATGCGTGGCGGGTCAAGTCGCGGATCTACCGGTGGTACGGCGCGCTGATCGCGATCGAGCGCAGCGCGCTCAGCGAATATTCGGCCGCCGAGCGCGCGTCGCTGATCGAACGGCTGGACGCGATCGAGGAGTCGGTCAATGGTCTGAAGATGCCGCTCGCTTACGCCGATCAGTTCTATGTGCTGCGCGAGCATATCGGCTTCGTGCGCGCGCGGCTCACGCAAAGCCGCGATATTCAGCGCGACGCGCCGGACGAGAAGGACGCCGGCTCTCCGCCGCCGACACCGCCCACGCCGTCCGCGGCGAACGAAGCGGCCGAAATCGGCGAGACGCCCGAAGACACCGGTCGCAAACCCTAGTGACCGGTGCAAGCAGCGAGCGCACCGCGTAAGATCATTACAATTCCGACAATCCAGCAGACGCACCGTTCTGAAAAGCAATCCGGGAGACATTCATGACCGTTGGCATCGACGCCAGGCAGCCGCTGTGGTTCTACGATTTTGTCTCGCCGTTTACCTATCTGTTGCTCGAGCAACACGATAAATGGCCGGGCTTCGACTTCGTGTTCACGCCGATCGTGCTGAACGATCTGTATCGCCACTGGGGCCAGTTGCCGGCCTACAGCGTGCCCGCCAAGCGCATCTTCATGTATCGCCACGCGCTGTTTCGCGCGGAGCAACTCGGCATTCCCTACAAGATGCCGCCGGCTCATCCATTCGATTCCACCAAGCCGCTGCTGCTCGCCACCGCGGCGAACGGCGACATCGCCTTCGTGCGCGAGATTTTCCGCTTCATCTGGCGTGAAGGGCGTGATCCGTCGAGCGACGAGGCATTCGCCGAGTTGTGCGAGCGCGTCGGCGTGCCCGACGGGCCCGAACTCATCAAGAGCGAGGAAGTGAAGGCGCAATTGCAGCGCAACACGGCGGATGCGATCAGCCTGGGCGTCTACGGCGTGCCCACCTTCCGTCTGAACGAGCAGTTGTTCTGGGGTGAGGACGCGTTGCCGATGGTGCTGTACTGCGCGCGCACGCCGAACTGGCTCGACTCGGCGGAAGTGAAGCGAATCAGTTTGCTGCCCTCGGGCCTCCCGAACAACTGAGCGCGGGGCAAAGGTCGGCCCTGGTTCGAGCCGGCGCGCCGAACACGCACTTGCGCGCCACGCGGTGCGCAACAGACTGCGGCGATCCGCGTGCCCCGCCGTGGAATTTCCGCGATCCGCGCGAGCGAATGTGCGCAGCCGTGGCGTCGCAAAAGCGCGGCTGATGCCGGCCATACCGCGCCTGCTATGGCCGCCACACCGCAAACGGGCCTAAGGTAATAACCTTCGCCCCGCTACGCGAGTGGTGGTGCGCGAGCGGTTCCGTAAGCACGCCTTGTCCGCGCCCGATCCGCTCGCACCGCCTTGCCTGAACCATGGACGACACCGCCGCCTCCCTCGATATCTGGCTCGTGCGCGTGCTGCGCACGCTGCTGGTCGAGCGCAGCGTCACGCAGACCGCGCTGCGTCTGAATCAGACCCAGCCCGCCATCAGCACCGCGCTGCGCAAACTGCGCGAGACGCTGAACGACCCGATCCTCGTGCGCGGCAAATCGGGCATGGTGCCGACCGAATACGGCGAATCGCTGCTGGCTTCCGCGCAACGCGTGCTGCGCGAAGTGGATTTCGTCGCGACGCCGCACGGCGACTTCGATCCGGGCCGTTCGCGCCGCACCTTTCGCGTGGCCGCGCCGGACTATCTGAACGACTTTTTCATGCCGACGGTGATCGCGCGGTTTCGCGAGTCCGCGCCGCATGCGCGGCTCGAAATCGATTCGCTGAGCCCGATGCTCGATCATTCCGCGGCGCTCGAGGCCGGCGAACTCGACCTGGTGATCGGCAACTGGCCGAAGCCCGATCCGCGTTTCGAGCGCAGCGATCTGTTCTCGGATACGGTGGTGTGCCTGATGCGCGCCGATCATCCGCTGACCCGCGCGCCGTTGACGCGCGAAGCGTATCTCGCGGCGCCGCATCTTGCGCCCACGCCCTACAGCGGCGCGCGCGGCGGCGCCATCGACATTGGTTTCGCGCGGGCGCGCGCCGAGCGGCGCATCGTCGCCACGCTGCCCTACTTCGGCCTCGTGCCGCAAACCCTGCTGCAATCGGATCTGATCTTCACGACCACGCGGCGTTTCGCGACGCACTATGCAAGCATCCTGCCGCTCGCTGTTGTGGAGGTGCCGATTCCGTTTCCGCGCATCAAGTGCTATCAGATGTGGCATCCGCAGCCGGACAGGCCGAGCGACATCGGCTGGTTGCGCGCGCTGATGTCGCAGGTGTCCGATGGGCTGGTCGCGCAGAAGGTGCGGCGCGTGAAGCGGGCGGGCACGAAGGCAACGTCAGGCGGATAGGGCCGACGTTTTGGTTCGGAGGTAGGCGCTGGATGTCGGGCGCGTTGCTTCGACTGCCTTGCTTCGACTGCCTTGCTTCGACTGCCTTGCTTCGACTGCCTTGCTTCGACCGCCTTGCATGAGGCGTGGCCCCGCCGCGCTCACCCGCTCGCGCAAAGCACCCGCGTCACCGCTTGTGCCGCTGCCCGCCGCGCCCGCACCTGCAACAGCTCCGCGCACACCGCCACCGCGATCGCCGGGGGTGCCTTATCGACGATGCCGGCCACGCCGATCGGACACGTCATCTCCACGAGCCGCTCCCGAGCCACGCCGCGCTCGAGCAAACGCCGCTCGAATTTCACGCGCTTGGTCTTCGAACCGATCATGCCGAAGTAGCTGAAGTCGCGCCGCCGCATGATGCGTTCGGCCAGCGAAAAATCGAGCGCGTGGCGATGCGTCATCACGAGGAAGTAGGCACCGGGCGGCGCGGTGTCGACGATTGCATCGGGCGTGTCCGTCGCTTCGATCTGCACGTTGGCGGGCGTTTCGTCGGGAAACAGTTCGTCTCGCTCGTCGACCCACTGCACGACGCACGGCAGGCTGCCGAGCAACGTGACGAGCGCATGCCCGACATGCCCCGCGCCGAACAGCACGATATGCAGCGGCGCCGGACGCGGCGCTTGCAGTGCGCCGCGCCGGCCGGTCCGAACGGACGGCAACTCGTTCATGGCGATCATTCCAGTTGGGTTCGAGTCGTGCATCATGGCCGCGCTTGCGTTCAAAGTTTACTGCCGCGCCGCCGCGCGCGCCGCCCGCACCGCGCCGACTGCCTTGAGGATTTCCTCGCTCGTCGCGGGCGCGTTCAGCGGCGGATTGACCGTGTGATCGCCGACCGCCGAAATAGCGTCGCGAATCGCAAAGAACACCGAGAACGGCAGCAGCAGCGGCGGCTCGCCGGTCGCCTTCGAACGATGGATGCTGTCCTCCGCATTGCGGTTAGCGAACAACCGCACATTGAAGACCGGCGGCGTATCGTTCACGGTCGGAATCTTGTAAGTGGACGGCGCGTGCGTCGTCAGCTTGCCGTCCGCGTTCCACCACAGTTCCTCGGTGGTGAGCCAGCCCATGCCCTGAATGAACGCGCCTTCCACCTGGCCGACATCGAGCGCGGGGTTCAGCGACGCGCCCACGTCATGCAGCGCGTCCGCGCGCAGCACGCGCATTTCGCCGGTCAGCGTGTCGATCACCACTTCCGACACCGCCGCGCCGTACGAGTAGTAGTAGAACGGCCGGCCTTGCAGCTTCGCCTGGTCCCAATGGAGCTTCGGCGTCGCGTAGAAGCCGTCCGACCACAACTGGATGCGCGCGAGGTAGGCCTTGGCGATCACGTCCTCGAACGGCACCACCGTCTCGCCGACGATCACGCGATCGTGAGCGAACCGCACCTGCGCTGCGCTCACCCGCCCCGCGCCGAAACGCTCGGCGGCGAATGCCGACAAACGCTCGCGCAACTGGCGCGCCGCATCCTGAGCCGCCTTGCCGTTCAGATCGGAACCGGTCGATGCGGCCGTCGCCGATGTATTGGCGACCTTGCTGGTGTCGGTCGCCGTGACGCGAATGCGCTTGAAGCCGACGCCCAGTTCATGCGCGACCACCTGCGCGACCTTCGTGTTCAAGCCCTGGCCCATCTCGGTGCCGCCGTGATTCACCAGCACCGAGCCATCGGTGTAGATGTGCACGAGCGCGCCGGCCTGGTTGAAGTGCGTCACGTTGAACGCGATGCCGAACTTGACCGGCGTGAGCGCGAGCCCCTTTTTCAGCACGTGGTTGTTCGCATTGAAGTCGTCGATCGCCGCGCGGTGCGCGCGGTATTCGCTGGTCGTTTCGAGTTCGTCGATCAGTTCGTGAATCACGTTGTCCTCGACGATCTGGCCATACGGCGTCTGATTGCGCTCGGTCTTGCCGTACAGATTGCGGCGGCGCACGTCGAGCGCGTCCGCGCCGAGCGAACGCGCGACGTTGTCCATGATGTATTCGATCGCGAACGCGCCTTGCGGACCGCCGAAGCCGCGGAACGCGGTGTTCGACTGCGTGTTGGTCTTGCCGCAGAAGCCGTCGATGGTCACGTCCGACAGCCAGTACGCGTTATCGAAGTGGCACAGCGCGCGCGTCATCACCGGACCCGACAGGTCGGCGGAAAAACCGCAGCGCGAGGTCATGTCGACGCTCACGCCGTCGATCACGCCGTGCTCGTCGTAGCCCACTTCGTACGTGTAGTGAAAGTCGTGCCGCTTGCCGGTGACCATCATGTCGTCGTCGCGATCGGGGCGCAGCTTCACGGGGCACAGCAGCTTCCATGCGGCGAGCGCCGCGCAGCACGCGAACAGACCCGATTGCGATTCCTTGCCGCCGAACGCGCCGCCCATCCGCCGGCATTCGATCAGCACGTTATGCGACGCCACGCCCAGGGCGTGCGCGACCAGGTGCTGCATCTCGGTGGGATGCTGGGTCGAACAGTAGACGTGCATGCCGTCGTCGTCCTTCGGCACCGCGTAGGCAATCTGGCCTTCCAGATAGAACTGCTCCTGACCGCCGAGCAGCATCTCGCCGGCATCGCGATGCGCGGCGCGGGCGATCTTCGCGGCTGCCGCGCCGCGCGCGAGTTTCATCGGCGGCAACACGGACTGGTTGGCGGCGCGCGCCTGCTGCGCGGTGAGAACTGCGGGCAGTTCCTCGTAGACGACTTCAGCCCGGCGCGCCGCGAGACGCGCGGTTTCATGCGACGTCGCGACCACGATGAAGATCGGCTGGCCAACGTATTGCACGACACCGTCCGCGAGAATCGGATCGTCGCCGTGGATGATCGGGCCGACGTCGTTGGCGCCGGGAATGTCGCCTGCAGTGAAGATCGCGACCACGCCGGGCGTGGCGCGCACTGCGTCGAACGACATCGACACGAGCCTCGCGTGCGCTTTCGACGACAGGCCGAGCGCGGCGTGCAACGTGCCGGCGAGCGTCGGTATGTCGTCGGTGTAAGTGGCGCGGCCGCTCACATGCAAATGCGCGGATTCGTGAGGACGCGAGACGTGGACCTGAGTGAAGTTTTCCTGATCCTGAAGATCTTTCAGGAACGGCTCGGCATGCTGGTTCATTGTCGTGTTCTCCGTAGGCTCGCGGCGTATCAGGCGTTCGCGCACGCCGCGGCGACCGCGCGCACATCCAGCGCGCTTTTCGGCAGCGGATCGTTCGGACGCGTTTCGAGCCAGAAGCGATACAGCGTGTTCTTCGCCGCTTCGAGGCGGTAGTGGCTGGTCGCGCGCATGTCGGAGAGCGGCGCGTAGTCGTTACCGAGCGCGAGCATCGCGGCCTGCGCGGTGGCCTCGTGCCAGTCGGCGTCGCGCAAAACGGCTTCGGCGTGCGTCGCGCGTTTGGGCGTGGCGGCCATGCCGCCGAACGCGATGCGCGGCTCGCGGATCACGTTGCCGTCCGCGATGAAGGAGAACGCGGCGCAGACGGCCGAGATGTCGGAATCGAAACGCTTCGAGAGTTTGTAGGTGCGAAAGTGCAGGTTCTTGCGCGCGCCGGTGCGCGTCGGCACCTTCAGCCCGACCACGAATTCGTGCTCCGCCATGGCCTTCTTCTGATACGCGAGGTACAGGTCTTCGAGCGGCATCTCGCGTTCGATCTCGCCGCCGCGCACGATCACGCGCGCGCCGAGCGCGATCAGGCCGGGCATCGAATCGCCGATCGGCGAACCATTCGCGATGTTGCCGCCGAGCGTGCCCGCATTGCGAATCGGCAGCGACGCGAAGCGCAGCCACATTTCGGTGAGCTCGGGGTAGTGCCTCGCGAGTTCCGCATACGCCTTTTCGACGGTGACGCCCGCGCCGATCGCGATCCAGTCGTCATTCGTTTCGAGCTTCTGCAATGCGGCGATCTGGCCCACGTAGACAACGTTGCCGAGTTCGCGCATCTGCTTGGTGACCCACAGGCCGATGTCCGTGCTGCCCGCGAGAATGCGCGCGGCCGGTTCGGCTTGCTTGATCTTCGCGAGCGCTTCGACGGTGCGCGGCGCATTGAACTGCTGGCCGGCGTGGGGATAGTGGAAGGTGTCGACGCGCTCGAGCGTGGCGAGCGTTCTGGCGAGCGCGCCGATGTCGAGCGGCGCTTTCGGCGCGGGCGCTTCGAACATGCGCACGGCCGCGTCGACGATCGGACGGTAGCCCGTGCAGCGGCACAGGTTGCCGGTGAGCGCGTTGCCGATCGCTTCGCGCGACGGCACGGTTTTGTTCGCGCAGCCGTGTTCGTGGCCGTGCTTTTCGTACAGCGACCACATCGACATGACGAAGCCCGGCGTGCAGAAACCGCACTGCGAGCCGTGGCACTCGACCAGCGCCTGCTGTACCGGATGCAGCGAGCCGTCCGGCTGGCGCAGGTCTTCGACGGTGAAGAGCGCGCGGCCGTCGAGCGTCGGCAGGAACTGGATGCACGCGTTGACCGCCTTGAAGTCGACGCCGCCCGCCTCGTTGCGCTCGCCGATCACGACCGTGCAGGCGCCGCAGTCGCCTTCGGCGCAGCCTTCCTTGGTGCCGGTGCAATGGACGTCCTCACGCAGATACTGCAGGACCGTGCGCGTGACGGGGGCGTCCTCGATCTCGCGGATCGCGTTGCGGTGGTAGAAGCGAATCGGCTCAGTCATGTCTCGTTGCTCTCGAAGGTGACGGTTCGAAAACTATCACCGTCAATAAAGGCAACCCATAGCGGGGGCCGCATGCGGGACATATCCGCGAGACGATAAAGAGACGGGTTCGAGTGGCGATTGGCTTATGTAGCAGCGGTATTTTTGCCGCTCTTTTGCTGTTTTCATGGCTAACCGGCCATCACCCGCCCATGCCGAGAGCGGGAAAAGGACGTTTCATAGAGCCAAAACCGACCACTATGTGGATCTCGCGCCTGCCTTTGGTCCGACGAATTATTAAGCAACTCCTGCAAGAGAATCGGTTCCATGGGAAAATCACGCCTTCCCGCCGTTTTCAAGTCTCGTTTTCCCCATGTCCACCGACTCAGCGACACCTCGCAGCGAATTTGCGACGACCCTGCAGATCATTCCAGTCGTCTTTTTCACGTTTCTTTGCTACCTGACGATCGGCATTCCGCTGGCGGTGCTGCCCGGCTACGTCCACGACGACCTGGGTTACAGCGCCGTGCTCGCGGGCGCGGCGATCAGCGTGCAATACCTGGCGACGCTGGCCTCGCGGCCGTTGGCCGGCCGTTCGGCGGATACGCTGGGGCCGAAGCGCACGGTGTCGATCGGTTTGCTGGGTTGCGGCGCGAGCGGGATTCTGTTGTTGCTGGCGGTGTTGTGCGAGGGCTGGCCTGTGCTGAGCCTGGGGCTGCTGGTGTGCAGCCGCCTCGTGCTCGGATTCGGCGAAAGCCTCTGCGGCACGGGCGCGATTCTATGGGGCATCGGCCGGGTGGGCACGACCAACAATGCCCGGGTGATTTCGTGGAACGGCATCGCGACGTATGGCGCGCTCGCGGTCGGCGCGCCGCTCGGGGTCGCGATTGCGCATACGGTCGGCTTTGCCGCGCTGGGCATTCTGGTGATCGCGCTGGCGGCGCTCGGCTTCTATCTGGCCCGGCCGATGGCGCCGGTCCCCGTCGTGCATGGCGAGCGGATGTCGTACCGCAGCGTGTTCACGCGGGTGTTGCCGCACGGTATCGGGTTGGCGCTCGGGTCCGTCGGCTTCGGCTCGATCGCCACTTTCATCACGCTGTTCTATGCCGCGAAGAATTGGCCGAACGCGGCTTTATCGCTGACGGTGTTCGGCACGCTGTTCATCGGCGCGCGTTTGTTGTTCGCCAACACGATCAAGACCTACGGCGGGTTTCGTGTGGCGATTGTTTCGTTCTCGTTTGAATGCGTCGGCTTGTTGATGCTGTGGCTGGCGCCTGAGCCGCATATCGCGCTGGCCGGGGCGGCGTTGACCGGGTTCGGATTCGCGCTGGTGTTTCCCTCGCTTGGGGTGGAGGCCGTCGGGCTTGTGCCGCCTGCTAGCCGTGGGGCGGCTCTGTCGGCTTATTCCGTGTTTCTCGATCTCTCGCTTGGGATTACCGGGCCGTTGGCCGGGTATATCGCCGGGGAGTTTGGGTATGGGTCGGTGTTTCTGTTTGCCGCGGTCGCGGCGGCTGCGGCTGGGGGGCTTTGTTGTTTGCTTTATTTGCGGAATGTTAAGGGGACTGATTTGCCTGCGGCGCTCTAAGGGTTTTGCTTTTTTTGCCTTCGCGGCGCTTCGGTTGTTTGCTTGCGGGGTTGGCCTTTTCTTGCTTTCTTAGTGGTCTATTGGCGTTGCCCCTGTGCGGGGCGGCACTTACTTTCTTTGCCGCCGCAAAGAAAGTAAGCAAAGAAAGCGGCTCACACCGCTAGTTCTGAAGCGGGTCCCCTAGCTTCGAGGGGGTAGTGGCCCATCTGGAATCCGTGCCCTCGCGCATTCAATGTTAGTGACAAGGCAGTCATGCTTCCCGACTCGCGCTGTGCGCTCGTCGGAAGGGTCTGCCTGACAAACAGTGGGGCGTTTGGGTAGTCGAGGTGCGCCGAGAGGCGCGACCACTACTTTCCCTCCGACAAGCCCCGCTCGAGCGCCGCTACGCCGGCCGGCAAGTCGACCTTGACGCCGAGGTCAACCATCGTTCTCCCAAGCGCGTGCACCGTGCGGAAAAGATTGTGCTCGCGGCACTGTTCCCCCATCTGCCCGATCCGCACGATCGGCAAACCGAAGGAGCCGGAAATCTCCACCTGATGCATCCGCGAAATATGCGCGCAGACATCGCCTGGACTGAGCCCGGCAGGCACCTCGATTCCCACCACCGAATTCAACCGGCACGCCGCCGGCGTATACAGTTGCAAGCCCAAGGCCGTCACGCCTTGCTGCAACGCCAGCGAGCATTTCAAATGCCGCGCAAAACGCTTTTCCAACGTCTCGGCGCACACGAGACGCAACGCCTCGTGCAATGCCAGCACGCCCGACACCGGCGCGGTGTAGTGATACCCGGCGTTATGCCAGAAGTTCTCCGCCAGCGACGCATCCAGACACCAATGCGCATTCGGCGCCGTGCGCCCTTTCACTCGCTCCCACGCGGCGTCGGAAAACGCTATCAGCGACACGCCCGGAATCGACGACAGCCCCTTCTGCCCGCCCGTGATCACAGCGTCGATGCCCCACGCGTCCATCTCCAACGGCATCGTGCTCAGCGTGCACACCGCGTCCACGATGACCAGCGCGCCAGCCGCTTTCGCCAGCGCGGCAATGTCCTTCAGATGGTGGTTCCACACCGTATTCGATGTCTCACCCTGCACCACCGTCACGATCTCGGGGCGCTCGCGGCGAATCGCCTCGGCGACCTGATCGAGACTCGCGACGGAACGGTCGTCGACGTCCAGCGTGCTCACCCGCGCGCCGACGCGGCGGCCCATTTCCGCCATCCGCTCGCTGAAGAAGCCGTTCCTGATGCTCAGCACACGCGTGCCTTCCCACGCGAGATTGCAGATCGCCATTTCCATCGCGGCCGATCCCGGTCCCGCCACGCCCAGCACCCATTTGGATTTCGTCTGGAACACGTAGCGCGCCATCGTCTTGACCTGGCCGATCACCTTCACCATCGTGCCGCCCAGGTGATTGATCACGACCGTGTTGGCCTTGGCGACGGCCGCGGGAATCGGCACGGGACCGGCGCCCATCATCAGGAGCGGTTCTTCGGGAAGAATCGCGTCGAGCGATTCGACAACCGGACAGGGCACTGCGGAGGAAACGGAGGTGGAGGATGAAGTCGGCATGATCGATACGTGAATGTCAGGACGCAAAGGAGCAAGCGGCCTCGCCGGCAATACCGCCGGCGAGGCCGTCGGTCCGATCATTCACTGAACCGCGCGATTGCGCAAGTTGATTGCGCAAGTTTTTTGACCGTGCTTTGCCGCCAGGCGCCGTCATGATCGACGTGCCGCAAACGCCGCCAGGCGCAATTGGCGCCACGCGCAATGAGCCGATGCCATAGCCGATGCAATGAGCCGACTCCAGACCTGCGCCTCGCGCGCTCCAGACGAATGACCTCAGCAATCGAGCGATCATGCTGGCTCACGAATCGACGACCTGGTCAGCCCTCCGCGCCATGCATTGGCTACCGTATACTGGCTAGCCCACCGCCTATATGCCGCGCCCCTCAGTTCGCCTCGATCCGCCTGTTCAGCGCCGGCACGCAATTCACGGAGCCGCTCATGCGCATGATCCTGTTCAGCAGCCGCCAGTACGACAGCGACACATTCACCGAAGCCAATGCCGCGCACGCTTATGAACTGCGCTTTCAGGAGTCGCATCTCGACCTGGAAACCGCCGTGCTCGCGCAGGGCTACGACGTGGTCTGCCCGTTCGTCAACGACACCGTCGACGCGCCCGTGCTCGAACGTCTCCATGCCGGCGGCACCCGCCTGATCGCGCTGCGCTCCGCCGGCTTCAATCACGTCGACCTGGCCGCGGCCGAGGGTCTCGGCATGACGGTCGCGCGCGTGCCGGCCTATTCGCCGCACGCGGTCGCCGAACACGCGGTCGGTCTCATCCTCGCGCTCAATCGGCGCTTGCCGCGCGCCGTCGCGCGCACACGTGAAGGCGATTTCTCGCTGCATGGGCTGCTCGGTTTCGATCTGCACGGCAAGACCGTCGGGGTGATCGGCACCGGCATGATCGGCCGCGTGTTCGGACGCATCATGGCGGGCTTCGGCATGCAGGTGCTCGCCTACGACCCAGGCACGCCGGCCGACGATCTGCTCGCGCTCGGCGCGCGCTACGTGCCGCTCGACACGCTGCTCGCCGAGTCGGACGTCGTCAGTCTGCATTGCCCGCTGGTGCCGGCCACCTACCATATGATCGACAGCCGCGCGCTCGCGAGGATGAAACGCGGCGCGATGCTGATCAACACGGGCCGTGGCGGTCTCGTCGAAAGCAATGCGCTGATCGGCGCGTTGAAGGACGGCCAGCTCGGCCATCTCGGGCTCGACGTGTACGAGGAGGAAGGCGGCCTCTTTTTCGAGGACCACTCGAACCTGCCGTTGCAGGACGACGTGCTCGCGCGTCTGTTGATGTTCCCGAACGTGATCGTCACGGCGCACCAGGCGTTCTTCACGCGCGAGGCGATGAGCGAGATCGCGCAGACCACGCTCGGCAACGTCGCGGCATGGCGGGCCGGCACGCCGCGCAATGTGGTGAGTCCCGCTGGTTAAGCGCCAGTTCAGGCAGCATCCTCAAGCGAGCCGAGATCGCGAACCCCAAGCGCGAGCCCTAAGCGCAAACCCCAAGCACCAACCTCAATCGCCGCCTTCGCTCGTCAGCGTGGTCGGGCGGAGCGCGGTGCGGGCGTCGTCCGCGGCGCCGCAGATTTCGCGCAATAGCGCCGCCTCGCGCTCATGCACTTCCACCGGAAACCAGCGCGCCCCCGCGTCGGCCAGATAGCGCGCGCGATGCTGGCCGTTGCGAAACGCCACCACGCCTTCGCGCTCCAGACCCAGCCAGCCCAGCAGACCCGGCGCGCGACGCGTCGAGATCGTCACATACGGCATTTGCGGAATGCGCGGGTTCTCCGGATCGAGAAATTCGCGTATGCCGCGCACCTTGCCCGAGTGCCATTCGGCCACCGGCTTCAGAACATAATCGGTGTTGTCGCGGTCCGCGCAGGCGAGCAGCTTGCGCACGTCGACGAGCACGACTTGATGCCGCGTGCCGTCCGCGTCGAAAACGCGTTGCAGGCATACGTGGTCGTACCATGGATGGTGATGCAAAGGCACGATCCAGACCGTCCCGGCAGAAGCCGGCATGGCGGCCGACGAGGATTTGGACAAGGACAAAGGCAGGCTCGATAAGCTGGCGAAAACTCGCCAGCGCGTTAAAAGAGCGCTAACGCTACGAGCCGATTGTGAAAGAGGCATGACAGGCCACCGTATTAATCACACTGCATGAGCGGACTGCATAAGCATGCTTCGTGCACGCACTCCATGAGCGCTCGGGAACGCGCCTCGTCACTGAAGGGAACACGCTGACATCTACGGAAACGACGATGATAACCACCCAAAATTTCAATGAACATGTGCGTATCGAAGCCGACGAGGATACGGGCGTCGCGACCCTCGTTCTCGAGCGGCCCGCGCGGCGCAATGCCGTCGACCGCCCCACCGCCGATGCGCTCGCCGCCGCGTTCCGCCGCTTCGAAGCGGAGCCGGCGTGGCGCGCGGCGGTGCTGTTCGGCGCGGGCGGCACCTTTTGCGCGGGCGCGGATCTCAGCGCGCTCGCCGACGACACGCGCCGCAACGAACTGCACGCCGACGGCAGCGGTCCAGGGCCGATGGGCCCGACGCGCATGAGCTTCAGCAAGCCGGTGATCGCGGCGATCGCCGGACATGCGGTGGCGGGCGGTCTGGAACTGGCTGCGATGTGCGATCTGCGGGTCGTCGAGGAAGACGCGGTGCTCGGCGTGTTCTGCCGGCGCGTGGGCATTCCGCTGATCGACGGCGGCACGATCCGCTTGCCGCGTTTGATCGGACTGTCGCGGGCGCTCGACCTCATCCTCACCGGCCGCGCGGTGAACGCGCGGGAAGCGCTCGACTTCGGCCTCGCCAACCGCGTCGTCGCGAAAGGCGAGGCGCGCGCGGCGGCCGAGCGTCTCGCTGCCGAACTGGCGGCCTTCCCGCAAGCGGCGCTGCTGGCGGACCGCCGCTCGGCGCTGGAAAACAGCCTGCTCGACGACTTCGCCGAGGCGCTGCGACGCGAAGGCGCGGGCGTCTATCAGGCCGTATTCGACGAGGGCGTCGCGGGCGCCGCGCGTTTTGCGCAAGGCGCCGGCCGTCACGGCAACGCACTCGATCCAGACGAAAGCACCTGATGGCGCACAGCCGTCGCCCGGCGGAAAAGTACATTCCGTAGCGGCTTTTCAGCAAAAAACAACAGCCGCCTCGACGGCCAGCGGCACTGTTTTGACTTAGGTAGAATCCCCTACTGTTTTACCCTTGCACAGCGCATGCGTTTTCGCCCCGAAAACGCGCGTCTGTCGCGCGGCGCTTCACGTCGCGCCGAATCCCGTTCGATCACCATGCCTTTGCCCCTGCTCGCTCTCGCCGTTGCCGCCTTCGGCATCGGCACCACCGAATTCGTCATCATGGGGCTGCTGCCCGATGTCGCCCGCGATCTGTCCGTCTCGATCCCGGCTGCGGGCATGCTGGTGTCGGCTTATGCGCTCGGCGTCACGATCGGCGCGCCGATCGTTGCGATCGCGGTCGCCAACATGCCGCGCAAGAAAGCGTTGATGAGCCTGATCGGCGTGTTCATCGTCGGCAATCTGCTGTGCGCGATTGCGCCGGGCTACGCGGTGCTGATGGCCGCGCGCATCGTCACGGCGTTCTGCCACGGCGCGTTCTTCGGCATCGGCTCGGTGGTGGCCGCGGGTCTCGTTGCGCCGAACCGTCGCGCGCAAGCGATCGCGCTGATGTTCACCGGCCTCACGCTCGCCAATGTGCTCGGCGTGCCGCTCGGCACCGCGCTCGGCCAGGCGGTCGGCTGGCGCGCGACCTTCTGGGCGGTAACGGTCATCGGCGTCGTCGCGGCGGCCGCGCTTGCCGTGTGCCTGCCGGCCAGGATCGAAATGCAGAAAGCGAGCCTCGTGCGCGAATTCAGCGTGCTGAAGAACCCGCAAGTGCTGATGGTGCTCGGCGTCAGCGTGCTCGCGTCGGCCAGCCTCTTTTCCACCTTCACGTACATCACGCCGATTCTCGAGGACGTGACCGGCTTCACGCCGCATGCCGTCACCCTTGTGCTGTTGCTGTTCGGCCTCGGCTTGACGGTCGGCAGCACGCTCGGCGGCAAGCTCGCCGACTGGCGGCTGATGCCTTCGCTGGTGGCGTTTCTGCTGGCGATCGTCGTGATCCTGACGATCTTCGCCGGCACGATGCACAGCGAAATTCCCGCGATGATCACGATTTTCGCGTGGGGCGTGTTGGCCTTCGCGATCGTCCCGCCGCTGCAAATGCTGATCGTCGATCGCGCGAGTCACGCGCCGAATCTGGCGTCGACCTTGAACCAGGGGGCGTTCAATCTCGGCAATGCGACGGGCGCCTGGCTCGGCGGCATGGCGATCGGCGCGGGCGCGCCGCTCACCACCTTGCCGTGGCTCGGCGTGGCGACGTCGGTCGGCGCGCTCGCGCTGACGCTGTGGTCCGTGTCGATCGACCGGCGCGCGCAACGCATGGCGGTCGCGGGGTAAGCCAGCCGCGGATTTCCGCGGGCTAGCACGCTTGATGCTAGTTTCATCGCACATTGCACGGCATTTCGCTGAGCGGGCCATGCGTTCATGGCGCCCACGCCGGCAATGCGGAGAACGCCATGCAAACTCTGCCCTTGTCGCGCCGTTTTTACCTGCTGAGCGCGCTGATCTTTCTCTGTGCGATGACATTCGGAAGTTGCGGAGGCGGCGGCGATGAAGCCGCGACCGGCGCGGCGACAGGCAGCGGCGCCGGCGGCACTAGCGGCTCGGGCGGCTCGGGCACGTCCTCGGGCGGCACCGCGATGTCCGCCAAGGGCGACGTCGTGACCTATCACAACGACATCGCGCGCACCGGCCAGTACCTCGACGAAACCATCTTGACGCCGGCCAACGTCAACGCGGCAAGCTTCGGCAAGGTCGGCTTTTTCGCCGTCGACGGCAAGGTCGATGGAGAGCCGCTCTTCGTCGGCTCGCTGGCGATCGCGGGCGGCACGCACAACGTGCTGTACGTCGTGACCGAACACGACAGCGTATTCGCCTTCGACGCCGACACGGGCGCGCGACTATGGCAGGTCCGCACGCTGAAGGCGGGCGAAACGCCGAGCGACGACCTGGGCTGCGGGCAAATCACGCCGGAGATCGGCATCACGTCGACGCCGGTGATCGACCGCTCGCGCGGACCTCACGGCACGATCTATGTCGTCGCGATGTCGAAGGATTCCGGCGGCGGCTACCATCAGCGCGTGCACGCGCTCGATCTCGCGACGGGCGCGGAACTGCTGAACGGACCCACCGAAGTCGCCGCAAGCTATCCGGGCAACGGCGCCAACAGTTCGAACGGACGCGTCGTGTTCGCGCCTTCGTCGTATGCCGAGCGCGCGGGTTTGCTCCTGCTCAACGGCATGATCTACACGACGTGGACCTCGCATTGCGACGCGGGCGCTTACACCGGCTGGATCATCGCCTACAGCGCCGACACGTTGCAGCAGACCTCCGTGCTCAATGTCACGCCGAACGGTTCCGAGGGCGCCATCTGGATGAGCGGCGCGGGCCCCGCGTCGGACGGCTCGTCGATCTATCTGCTCGACGGCAACGGCACGTTCGATACCACGCTGAACGCAAACGGTTTTCCGGCTCGAGGCAACTTCGGCAATACCTATCTGAAGCTGGGCACGGCGGGCGGGCTCTCGGTCGTCGATTACTTCGCGATGTCGAATATCGTGCAGGCGTCCGCCGTGGATGCGGATCTCGGTTCGGGCGGCGCGCTCGTGCTGCCCGATCTCACGGACGCGAGCGGCGCGGTTCGCCACCTCACGCTAGGGACGGGCAAGGACGGCATCATCTACGTTCTGGATCGCGAGTCGATGGGGAAATTCAACGCCGGCGGCAACAAGATCTACCAGGAGATCGCGGGGCAATTGAGCGGCGGCGAGTTCGGCATGGCGGCTTACTTCAACGGCCGGATTTATTTCGGTTCGGTGGGCGACCATCTGAAGGCCTTCACGATCACTAACGCGCGCTTGTCGGCAACGCCGACCGGCCAGAGCGCGATGACTTTTCCTTATCCTGGGACCACGCCCAGCGTCTCGGCCAACGGCTCGGCGAACGGCATCGTGTGGGCGGCCGAGAACGGCAGCGTGGCGGCGTTGCATGCATTCGATCCGGCCAATCTCGCCACCGAGTTGTACAGCAGCAATCAGATGGGAACGCGCGATCACTTCGGCGCGGGGAACAAGTTCATCACGCCGATGATCGCTCATGGGAAGGTTTATGTCGGCACGACGAATGGCGTGGCGGTGTTTGGGTTGCTCAAGGGGTGAGGGGTCCGTGGTCCCGTGCCTTAGTTTCGCGCCGGCACGATCTCACCGACGCAGGTGCCGAAGCCCACGCGATAACCATCGCCCTGGCACCAGCCGGCAAGCGTCAGTTCGTCGCCGTCCTCGATGAAACCGCGCGTGCCGCCCTCCTTCAGCGCCAGCGGCTTCTTGCCGTTCCACGTCAATTCGAGCAGCGAGCCATACGAATCTTCCGTCGGTCCGCTGATCGTGCCCGAACCCATCAGATCGCCCACGCGCGTATTGCAGCCCGACACCGTGTGATGCGCGAGTTGCTGCGCCATCGTCCAGTACATGTGCTTGAAGTTGGTCCGCGAGATCGTGGTGGCCTGCTTGGCCTGCTGCGGGCGCAGCCTCACTTCGAGCGTGATGTCGAATGCATGCGCGCCATCGTGGCGTAGATACGCAAGCGGCTGCGGTTCCTGCACCGGCTGCGCGACGCGAAACGGTTCGAGCGCGTCGAGCGTCACGATCCACGGCGAGATCGTCGTGGCGAATGTCTTCGCGTTGAACGGGCCGAGCGGCACGTATTCCCATTGCTGGATGTCGCGCGCGCTCCAGTCGTTCAGCAGCACCATGCCGAAGATATGCGCCTCGGCGTCCGCACACGCGATCGGCTCGCCCAACGCATTGCCGGCGCCGATCACGAAGCCCGTTTCCAGTTCGATATCGAGCTTGCGGCATGCGCCGAACACCGGACGCTCTTCGTCCGGCAGCTTCAATTGGCCGTTGGGACGGCGCACCGGCGTGCCGCTCACCACCACCGACGACGCGCGTCCGTTATAGCCGATCGGCATCTCTGACCAGTTCGGCAGCAGCGCATTCTTCGGATCGCGGAACATCGAGCCGACGTTCGTCGCGTGCTCCTTCGACGAATAGAAGTCGGTGTAGCCCGGAATCCGCACCGGCAGATGCAACCGCGCATCGGCCGCACGCACCAGCGCCTTCGCGCGCAAGCCAGCGTTGTCGCGCAAGGTCGCGGTATCGCGCGCGAGCAGGTGGCTCAACTGAATCCGCACGCCGCGCCATTCATCGCGGCCGAGCGCGATGAAATCGTTCAACGCATCGCGCGCAAAAACATCGGCCTTCGACGCCGGCACGTTCAGCAATCCCGCCGCCTGCAACGCCGCCAGATCGACGATCTCGTCGCCGATTGCGACGCCCACGCGCCGTGCGTCGTTGTTGCTGTCGCTGAAAATACCGAACGGCAGATTCTGGATGGGGAAATCGTGGTTCGAATCGTTGGCCGACTCGACCCAGCTCTTACGCGACGGATCGAGCGTCGCCTGAAGATCGCTCAATGCGTTCATCGTTGCTCCGGATTGAAATGTTTCTTGAGGCCTTGCCAGCACTCGTAGTAATGCGCCTGCAATTGCGCGGTTTCGAGCGCGAAGCGGGTCGGCTTGATCAGCGTGCGCGTTTCGAACATGAAGGCCATCGTGTCGCCGACTTTGCTCGGCGTCGACGTGTCGCTGTGCGATGCCTTCTCGAACGTGTCGGCGTCCGGCCCGTGGCCTGTCATGCAGTTATGCAGACTCGCGCCGCCCGGCACGAAGCCCTCGGCCTTGGCGTCGTACACGCCGTGCACGAGGCCCATGAATTCGCTCGCCACGTTGCGATGGAACCAGGGCGGACGGAAGGTATCCTCGGCGGCGAGCCAGCGCGGCGGGAAGATCACGAAGTCGATCGCGTCGACGCCCGGTGTGTCGCTTTGCGATTGCAGCACCAGAAAAATCGACGGGTCGGGATGGTCGAAGCTGATCGAGCCGATCGTGTTGAAGCGGCGCAAGTCGTACTTGTACGGCGCGTAATTGCCGTGCCACGCGACCACGTCGAGCGGCGAATGGCCGATGTCCGCACGCCACAAGTTGCCGTTCATCTTGGCGACGAGTTCGAAATCGCCCTCGCGATCTTCATACGCCGCGTGCGGCGTGAGAAAGTCGCGCGGATTGGCGAGGCCGTTCGAACCGATCGGGCCGAGATCCGGCAGACGCAGCAGCGCGCCGAAGTTCTCGCAGATATAGCCGCGCGCCTGGCCGTCCGGCAGGCTCACCGCAAAGCGCACGCCGCGCGGGATCACCGCGATCTCGAACGGCTCCACGTCCAGCCGGCCCAGCTCGGTCGCGATATGCAGGCGCCCTTCCTGCGGCACGATCAGCAGTTCGCCGTCGGCGCTGTAGAAGAAGCGGTCCTTCATCGAACGGTTCGCCGCGTACAGGTGAATCGCACAGCCGCTCATCGATTCCGCCGCGCCGTTGCCCGCCATCGTCACCCAGCCGTCGATGAAATCGGTCGGCTCGGCCGGCATCGGCAAGGCATCCCAGCGCAGCTGGTCAGGCGGCGTGGGCGGCACCTCGGCGAAATTCGCCACGAGCCGCTCCGAAGGCAGCGGCGCGAAAGGCTTATGCACGGCCGCCGGACGAATCCGGTACAGCCACGAACGGCGGTTGTGGCCGCGTGGCGCGGTGAACGCGGTGCCCGACAGTTGCTCGGCATACAGGCCATAGGCCGCGCGTTGCGGCGAATTGCGGCCTTGGGGCAAGGCGCCCGGCAAGGCTTCCGTGGCGAATTCGTTCGCGAAGCCCGATTGATAGCCCGGCTCGATTTCTAGCCGTGAGCCGGCGGTAGCCGGCGTACCGGTGGCGGTGTTCATGCAAGGTTCTCCGTTGAGGCTCGATCTTGTCGATTCCAGGCGGCCCGCGGTTCGATGCGCGAACCGGTGGCGTCGCCGCAGATGAATTTACGTATAGTAAAAGCAATTACGAATAGTGAAACTAACGTATACCCTGAAAACGACCCGGACAAGCCCCGGAAGCCCGTAACGACAAGCGTTCGGCCGATAACGTTATGAGCATTTTGTTCATGTGCGCACGGTGCGGACTGCTACCATCAATGGAATGCGGCAACCGAGTCGCGTTGCCGAGCGCCGAGCGCGTCCATTGCCAATCTTTCGCCTACATGATTCCGCCGACCATCCCCAACCTCATCGAGCGCGCCGCCCACCACCCGTTTCTCGGCGAACATCTGGCAATGGGAACGGGCGCGCATCACGACATCGCGCTCGCACGCTTCGACGGGCAGGAGCTCACCAGCGCTTACGAGCCGATCTTCGACATCAGCGTGCATGCGTTGGCGCAGTCGCTGTCGTCGGGTCCGGAGGGGGTCGACCGTTTCGGCGATGAACTCGGCTTTCAGGCGGTCACCCAGCGTCTGGACGGGCCGCCGTTCGAGGTATTCGATCCGTTCGACCGCATCGTCGACGATCAGGAACTGGTCGCGCTCGACCGCATGTCGCGCGCGCTGCACGCGATTAATTTCTTCGGGACGCAGCGGCACGGTCTGCTGTTTCTACGCGTGCACGAACGTCTGCTCAAGAGCGTGAAGTACGACCACGGACTGCATTTTTCGACCGTGCTGGTGTCGTTCGGGCTGAACCCGTCGCGGGTGGTGATCGAATTGCCGGCCGCGGCGGTCGCGCACAAGACCTTCCTCGGCTATCTGACGCAGAGCTATCAGCGCTACGGCTTCAAGGTGGCGGGCAATCTGTCCAACGCGGGGCAGATTTTGTCGGTGTCGGAAACCGCGCGGCTCGATTTTCTGAAGATGGACGCCGCGACCGCGTTGCGCGATGCGACAGTAAAACCGCTAGTGGGTTACGCGAACCGGTTGCGGATTCCGTTGATCTTCAATCGCGTGATGGATGAGCCGCAGTTCGTGGCCCTGCAACAGTACGACGTGCGCTTCGTGCAAGGGCCGTTGTTCAACGCGCATTACCACGACCGGGCGGTTTGATCGGCGGTTTGATCGGCCGGTTGATGTGCCTTGCGGTTGCACGCGCCGGCGCTTCGACCGTATCGCCCAGGCGCCGCGCGAGCGCCTTGAGCCGCGGCGCGACGGTTTCACGAAACACCTCCTCTCCCATCGACGACGCCGGCCCGCTGCAACTCAGCACCAGCCAGCGTCCTTCACGCGGCTCGCGAAACGGCACGGCCACCGCGTTCACGTCGTCGTGCCACGCGCGGAACGAATAGCAGCAGCCTTCGCCGGCGAACGCGGCGATCGACTTTTCCGCCTCCGCGATCAGCGCCGCGCCTTGCTTACCCGCCACTTTCCTGAGCTCGACGAGCAACGCGGCGCGCACGTCCGCCGGCTGCACGGCGAGATACGCGCGCCCCATCGAACTCGTCAGCATCGACAGTTTCGAACCCGATGCGAGCCCGAGCGTCAACGCGGTTTCGCTGCGGATCGTCTCCAGATAAATCATGTCGAGGCCGTCGCGGCAACCGAGCGAAACCGCCGCGCCCACCTCGCGCGCGAAATTACGCATATGCGGACGAGCCAGTTCGAGCGTATCCGTGCCCGAAAGCAATGCGAATCCTAGCGAGAGCACGCCGGCGTCGAGCGCGTATTTGCCCAGCGTTTCATCGAGCCGCAGATAACCCAGCACGCTCAGCGTGTAAGCGAGACGGTTGACCGTCGCCTTCGGCAAACCGGTGCGTTCGACGAAATCGCGATTGCCCAGCATCGTTTCGCCCGGCTTGAACGCGCGCAGCAAGTCCAGCCCGCGCGCGAGGGCAACGACGAATTTGCGCTCGTCGAGCGGTTCGGAGAGGGTGGATGCAGGCGTCATCAGGTGATACACTCGATCGGTAATTTGCAAAACATTGTTTCGCTTAGCGGAACAAAAGTCAAGTTGGAATCAAAAGGAATCAGGAGATACGTCATGGCCGAGGCCGCGCAGTTTCACTGGGAAGACCCGCTGCTGCTCGATCAGCAGCTCACCGAAGACGAACGCATGGTGCGCGAGGCCGCCGCGGCCTATGCGCAGGACAAGCTGCAGCCGCGCGTGCTCGAAGCGTTCCGTCATGAAAAGACCCACATCGAGATCTTTCGCGAAATGGGTGAACTCGGCCTGCTCGGCCCGACGATTCCCGAGCAATACGGCGGCCCCGGTTTGAACTACGTCGCATACGGCCTGATCGCGCGTGAAGTGGAGCGCGTCGATTCCGGCTACCGGTCGATGATGTCCGTGCAGTCCTCGCTGGTGATGGTGCCTATCCACGAATTCGGCTCGGAGGCGCAGAAGCAGAAGTACCTGCCGAAACTCGCCACCGGCGAATGGATCGGCTGCTTCGGGTTGACCGAACCGAACCATGGCTCCGATCCGGGCAGCATGGTCACGCGCGCGAAAAAGGTGGACGGCGGCTATTCGCTGTCGGGCTCGAAGATGTGGATCACCAATTCGCCGATCGCGGACGTGTTCGTCGTGTGGGCGAAGCTCGAGGAAAACGGCAAGGACGCGATTCGCGGCTTCATTCTCGAGAAAGGCTGGAAGGGGCTGTCTGCGCCCACCATCCATGGCAAGGTGGGCTTGCGGGCGTCGATCACCGGCGAAATCGTGCTCGACGAAGTGTTCGTTCCCGAAGAAAACCGTTTCCCGGAAGTCAGCGGCTTGCGCGGTCCGTTCACGTGTCTGAATTCGGCGCGCTACGGTATCGCCTGGGGCGCGCTCGGCGCAGCCGAAGCATGCTGGCACACCGCGCGTCAGTACGTGCTGGATCGCAAGCAATTCGGCCGGCCGCTCGCCGCGAACCAGTTGATCCAGAAGAAACTCGCCGACATGCAAACCGAGATCACGCTCGGACTGCAAGGCGTGCTGCGCCTCGGCCGCATGAAGGACGAAGGCACGGCGGCCGTGGAGATCACCTCGATCATGAAACGCAACTCATGCGGCAAGGCGCTGGACATTGCGCGGCTCGCGCGCGACATGCTCGGCGGCAACGGCATCTCCGACGAGTTCGGCGTCGCGCGGCATCTGGTGAATCTTGAAGTGGTCAACACCTACGAAGGCACGCACGACATTCACGCGCTGATTCTCGGGCGCGCGCAAACGGGAATTCAGGCGTTTTTCTGATGTCTTCCTGACATGCCGATAAGAAGCAAAAGGCCGGTTCACCTCGAACCGGCCTTTTTCGTTATGACGCCGCGCTGCAGCTAACGGCGCGCTTCACGGTGCATCAACCGCCTACTTGTTCGGCTGCGGCGTCATGCGCAGGTACGGACGCAGCGCCTTGTAGCCCTTCGGGAATTTCTGCTTGATGACTTCCTCGTCGTTCAACGACGGCACGATCACCACGTCATCGCCCTGCTTCCAGTTGCCGGGCGTGGCGACCGAGTGGTTGTCGGTGAGTTGCAGCGAGTCGATCACGCGCAGCACTTCGTCGAAATTGCGGCCCGTGCTTGCCGGATACGTGATGATCAGCCGCACCTTCTTCTTCGGATCGATCACGAAGAGCGAGCGGACCGTGAGCGTTTCATTGGCGTTGGGGTGGATCATGTCGTACAGCTCGGCCACCTTGCGGTCGCCGTCGGCGAGAATCGGGAAGCCGACATTGGCGGCTTGCGTCTCGTTGATGTCCTTGATCCATTCCTTATGCGACTCCGCGCTGTCGACCGACAACGCGATCGTCTTCACGTTGCGCTTTGCGAACTCGTCGGCCAGCTTCGCCGTCAGGCCGAGTTCCGTGGTGCAGACGGGCGTGAAATCGGCGGGGTGCGAGAACAGCACGCCCCAGCTATCGCCCAGCCATTCATGGAACTTGATGCGGCCGACACTCGACTCCTGTTCGAAATCGGGTGCGATATCGCCAAGACGTAGACTCATGTTGCATCTCCTTTAAAGTATTCGGGCATTCCGCGCGAGCATTCGCCCGCGCCGCCCCGCAACGATAAATCATATGGTAGCGGCGGTACATGACGAACCAACATCGCGTCACTACTTTATGCGTTTTTGTAATTTTCACCGATATAGTGGAAACTTTGCGGGACAGATCAACTCCATCGGAGGCAAACTGTCGCCTGCAATCTGTTGCGGGTCGTCGTGCAATGGCTTTGCTTCAACCGGGAACGGTTCGTGCGTTCGCTTGCGTCAACCGAGCACTGCGCTCGCCAGCGGCCGTTTCTTTGGTTACGATTCACGCGTGGCGTGAGACGAAGGGGAGCTGTCAATGTCGGAAGTCAACAAGGAGAGATTGATGTCGGATATCAAAACGGTCCTCGCGGACGCTGAAGATTTGCTGAAACAGGCCGCGAGCGCCACCGGCGAGCGCGCCTCGGAGTTGCGTGAAACGGCGCTTACGCGTCTGAAACAGGCGAAGGAAAAGGCGGCTGACGTCCAGGTCGTGGTGGTCGAAAAAGGCAAGAAGGCCGCCCGCGCCACCGACGACTACGTGCACGAGCATCCGTGGGCATCGATCGGCATCGCGGCGGGTGCGGGCGTGCTGCTGGGGTTGTTGATCAACCGCAAGTAACACGGTGACGCTGCCGGACGGTCGCGTCCGGCCCACTGGTAAATCGAGCGGACCGGCGCATGCCTGGCCGGTCCGTTTCTCCTGGCGCGCACCTTTGCACGCGCCGCCCAGGCCATCACGCGCAACGCCCACAGCCATGACGATCGAAACACAAACACAGCGCGCAGAACATAGTCCGTTACGCCGCATCGTCGGTTCGGTGTTCGCCATTCTGCAAACGCGGCTCGAACTGGTCGGCATCGAGCTCGCCGAGGAAAAAGACCGGCTGCTCGCCGTGCTATTCCTCGGTCTCGCCGCCATGATGCTCGCCACGATGGCCTTGATCGCCTTGACCGCGCTGATCGCCATTGCGTTCTGGGACACCTACCGATGGCAGGCGCTCGCCGGCATTACCGCCGTGTATGCGATTGCGGGACTCGTCTGTGCGCTGAAAGCGCGCAGCGGTTTGCGCAACGCACCGCTGGTGTTCGAGGCCACCCTTGCGGAGTTCGAAAAAGACCGCGACGTGTTCCGCAAACCGTGACAACCCACGCGCAACGGGTGTCGCTACGATGCCCGGCGCTTGCGTTGGGATTTCGTTGGGATTTCGAGCGATTTGCAGCGCCGTTTGACTGCACCACCTTCACTGCCGCCGACACACCATGAGCCAAAGCCATTCCGATACCGCCTTCCGTGCCAAGCGCCAACCGGCCAAGGATCTGAGCGCGCCACACTTGCGAGCGTTGCGCAAGGAATTGCTGCTGGTGCGCGCGGATGTGGAGCGCATGGAACTCGCTCAGGCCACCATCGAATTGCGGCAGGCGGTCACGCATTTCAGTTGGCTCAAGTTTATTCTGCCGGGCTTGGGCGGCGTGCGCGTGGGCAAAGGAACGAAGTCGAGCTTGATCAACGCGGGGACCATTGGCGTGCTCCTCAAACAGTATCCCCTCATCAGTTCGATCGCCTCGCTGGTTCTCGCCAAACCGCTGCGTGCAACCGTCGCGGCAGGTGCAAAACCCGCACTGAAGTGGGGCGGCCTCGCGCTTGCCGCATGGGAAGCGTATCGGATCTGGCAGCAAATGAAGCGCGATTCCGCTGCGCCCCGTACCGTCAAGACCGAATCGAACCCGTAACGGTGAGCGCGGCATTGCTTCCGGCATAAGCCCTGCCTCTGCGTGGTTAGCCCGTATTCCAGCATTCGCCGCTTGCCGGCGCCACACCGTTTGCTCCATTCCTGTTGCCTCGCTGCCCCGTCGCGTCGAGCGTGAAAACCCCACAGGGGTCGTCACGCATCGGACCGGTTTCGCTCGGCGCGGCCTCTATCGAATAGCCACCATTGGAATCGTCCGCCTGCAGCACGCGCAGCCGGTAGACCGCCGCGCCGAATTGCGGCGCCTGGTCCATGCCCGGCAACAGCGTGGATGCGCTGCCGCTTGCCGCGCCCGCGCCCTCGACGAATTGCGCGGCGCGATAAAGGGCGGACGCGGCGTCGATGCGATGCGTTCGCGCGACGTGATCGCGATACGAAGGTACGGCGAACACTGCCAGCGTGGCGACTATCGCCAGCGTGATCATCAGTTCGAGCAGCGTGAATGCGGATGTGTGCAGCCTTGTCATGGACCTCCCGTCAGAATGGCCGTGCGGCGACGTGGCGCCAATGACGCTCGATCGTTTCGTCCTCGATGACCAGTTGCATCTGCAGCCAGACCTGTGACTCGTTGTTACGGCCGAAGCCACGCGAGGTCAGCAGATAGGCTCGAGCATCGGCGCGGGTGCCGAGACGCCAGGCTTCGATCAGGCATTGCGGCGCGCGCACCGATCCTGGCCATTGCGCAAGGGGCGCGACGGCGTTCGCCTCGAAGGCGGCTTCGAGTTTCCATTGCGCCGGCTCTCCGGGCGCGGCCGGCATCGGCGTCACGGATGCTGCCGCGATGGCACTGCGCGCGCACAGGAGCAACGCTGAATCGGCGGCATGAAACGCCTGCAAATAATCGCGCACGTTGGTGGTGACGCGCGCCGCCGCAAGCGACGTTTCGAACCATGCCGCGGAGGTGGTCAGCATCATCGCTGAAATCAGCAGGACGATTGGCAGGACTGCGCCGCTTTGACGATCGCGGAATCGGCCGCCTGCCATGCGCATGATGCGTCCGAGATATTGCGGCTGCTCGCGGCCTCGTGAATGCTTCCCGCAAGCGCAGCGCAACGCCAGTTTGCTTCGACGTTTCACCATCAAGAGGCCTCCGCATGATTGCGTATCGCGACTCGCCGCGAGAACGCCTGCCGAGCGCGCGAATCCGCCCCAGGCATGCTGACGCCGTCGCAATCGACGTAGGGCAAGCGCTGGCTCCGTGGCGCGCCGCGCACCAGCACACAGAGATCGACCGCAACGATGCTGGCCCATTGATCGGCCGTCACCGCCGAAGCGTCGACCGCGCTCGGCGCGCCTGCCAGCCAGTACTTGAGCCGCACCCGTTCGACGCCTTCGATGAGCGGCTGCGCGAATCCCACCCTGCCGCTGCCTTCGCAGTAAAGCTCGGGCTCGCCCGTCGAACCACTGACGCGGGCGAAATATCGATTGACCACGGGCACGCCCTGGTCGCCGAGCACCGCGCCGCTGTTCGCCACGGCCTGACCGAGACAGTCGGTTGTTTGTCCGCTCGCGGAGGGCCACGTGGAAACGTTGTCTCCCACGTAACGAACGGCCACGCCGTCCGAGTGACCGGGCAACGTCTCGCAGGCAAGACTGTCGTCGGCCCCTGTCGGGCGACCGCCCGAACATCCGAACAAGGGCGGCGGACTGTTGTAACGCGCGACGTCCGCGGGCACGAAGCCGGCCATTTGTAATTGCTGGCCAACCAGCGTAAGCGCCGTCAAGCCGGCTTCGCGAATGCGCATCGCATCGCCCGCGTGTTCGAATGCGGAGCGCTGCGTGGTATACAGCGACACCGCACCCGCGGTCACCACCAGTCCCAGCGCCATGGCGATTACAAACTCGACCAGCGTATGGCCGCGTTGGCTGCGTTGGTCGCGTTGGTCGCGTTGGTCCCGTTGGTCGCGTTGGTCCCGTTGGTCGCGTTGGGCGCGTTGGGCGCGTTGGGCGCGTTGGGCGCGTTGGGCGCGTTGGGCGCGTTGGGCGCGTTGGGCGCGTGCACGATACAGGCGCCGCGTCATTTCGCGAACGCCAGCGCAACGCATGAGGAACCCGCAGGGACGTCCACGCCGCCGCAAGACTCGGGCTTGTCGATCACGTCGTCGGCACCTGGCATGTCTCGCACGGACGCCCATGTGACGCGCGCAAAAGAGACGCCGCCACTTTCAGCCACCGAGGCCTGACCTTGCGGCAGAAGAGCGGCTGCATGCACGCTCCATTGCCTGATCGCGGAGTCGCCAGCGGAGGGCTCGCGCATCGTTTCCGCGACGGAGTCGGCGATCCACGCCGCGTGTTCGCGCATCGCCATCGCACGAGCTTCGCGCGCGCTCCACACCTGACCGGCGATCAACCCGAGGGCCGTGACGGCCATCAACACGACGGCCAGCATGACTTCGATCAGCGTGCTGCCGCGGCGTTTCGATCCGCGGCGGCTTGACCATCGGCTCTGTGAATATCGCCTCATGACTCCGCCCCGCATGCCCCTTCGACGATCCGCACGCGGCCGCCCGCCGCGATCCGTAGGCAACGTCGCCACTTGTCTCCCTGCGTCGCCTTGGATGGCGCGCGCGGTCCGATATCAAAGCTGCGAAAGGTGCCGATCAACTGTCCCGCCGGCGGCGTAAACGTGAGATTCGTTTGCGTGCCGACAATGCTTACCGCCGCCAGCAGAGGATGCGCGCGCAACAGCGACACCGTGCTGCCCCGCTCGGCCAGCACCGCCCAGCCGCACGACCAGTCGGTCACGCCATCGCCGCACGGTTGCCCGGCGGCGAGGCAATGCCGCGCCGCGTCGATCCGGCACACCGTGACTCGTGCGCCGCGTCGTAGCGCTTCGCTGCGCGCATAGGCGAGCGTTGAAGCGAGCGCCTTCGTGCGCGCGTCGACCTGATCGCGCACGTGCCACGCGACGAACGACGGCGTTGCCATCACCGCGATCACCGCCAGCAGCGCGACGACGGCCAGTGTTTCGACAAGCGTGAAGCCGCGGCACGGCCGCATGAAAAACGCATCCGCTTTCATCTGCATCCCTGCTCGTTACAAAGAATGCAGCCAATCTAGCGATTTGCAAACGCGCCAACAATCGGCCGAACGGCCAGGTGGCGCTCAGACGCCATCCCGCGCAAAAATGCACGCGACCAAACATCATGGGGAGCGGGAGATGCGAATGCGCGAGACAACGCGGCAAAAGACGGCACCTCGAACACGACGCGAGGCGCGACAGCGATTAGCGCTTGCGAGAAGGCTTGGGAGGCGAGGAGGCGCGGCGGAATTCCTCGATGACGTCCTCGAATTCGGAGACGTCTTCAAAGCGCCGGTAGACGGAGGCAAAGCGAACATAGGCAATCGTGTCGAGTGCGCGCAGCTCGTTCATCACGAGTTCGCCGAGGCGCTCGCTGCGCACCTCGCGCTCGCCGCTGCCGAGCAACAGATACTCGATTCGGGCGACCGCCGCGTCGATCGCGTCCGCCGCCACCGGCCGCTTGCGCAGCGCCAGTTGCATGCTCGCGACGATCTTGCGGCGATCGAATTCGGTGCGGCTGCCATCCTTCTTGACGACCGACGGCAACGCCAGCTCGACCCGCTCGTACGTCGTGAAACGTTTGTCGCAGGCCGGGCAGCGGCGCCGCCGCCGAATCGTCGCGCCGTCTTCGGACACGCGCGAGTCGACGACCTGCGTATCGGCGTGACGGCAGAAGGGGCAGTGCATGACGGCTTAGCGGTAGACCGGGAAGCGCTGGGTCAGCTCGGCGACTTGCGCGCGCACACGTTCGAGCGTGGCGGCGTCTTCCGGGTTGTCCAGCACGTCGGCGATCAGGTTGCCCACCTGCTCCGCTTCCTTGACGCCGAAGCCGCGCGTGGTCATGGCCGGCGAGCCGAGACGGATACCGCTCGTCACGAACGGCTTTTCCGGATCGTTCGGAATCGCGTTCTTGTTGACCGTGATGTGCGCGGCGCCGAGCGCCGCTTCCGCTGCCTTGCCGGTGATCTTCTTCGCGCGAAGATCGACCAGCATGACGTGGCTTTCGGTACGGCCCGAGACGATGCGCAGACCGCGCTTGACCAACGTTTCGGCCAGCACGCGTGCGTTTTCGACGACCTGCTGCTGATACGCCTTGAATTCCGGCGACAGCGCTTCCTTGAACGCGACGGCCTTGCCGGCGATCACGTGCATCAGGGGACCGCCCTGGATGCCGGGGAAAATTGCCGAGTTGATCTGCTTCTCGAACTCGGCCTTCATCAGGATCACGCCGCCGCGCGGGCCGCGCAGGCTCTTATGCGTGGTGGTGGTGACGAAGTCGGCGTGCGGCACCGGGTTCGGGTAGACGCCGGCGGCGATCAAACCCGCGTAATGCGCCATGTCGACCATGAAGTAGGCGCCAACCGACCTGGCGATCTTCGACAGGCGTTCGAAGTCGATACGCAGCGCGAATGCGGACGCACCCGCCACGATGAGCTTCGGCTTGTGCTCCTGCGCGAGCTTCTCGGCTGCGTCGTAGTCGATGTCTTCGGCCTCGTTCAGGCCATAGCTCACCACGTTGAACCACTTGCCCGACATGTTGACCGGCGAACCGTGCGTGAGGTGACCGCCGTGCGCGAGGCTCATGCCCATGATCGTGTCGCCCGGCTTGAGCATGGCGAAGAACACGCCCTGGTTCGCCTGCGAACCCGAATTCGGCTGGACGTTCGCGGCTTCTGCGCCGAACAGTTGCTTGACGCGGTCGATCGCCAGCTGCTCGGCGATATCGACGAATTCGCAGCCGCCGTAGTAGCGCTTGCCCGGATACCCTTCGGCGTATTTGTTGGTGAGTTGCGAGCCTTGCGCAGCCATCACGGCCGGGCTCGTGTAGTTTTCCGACGCGATCAGTTCGATGTGCTCTTCCTGACGGCGGTTTTCCTGCTCGATGACTTTCCAGAGTTCAGGATCGACGTTGGCGATGGTGCTTTGGGCTCTGTCAAACATACGGATTCCGTTGAGTGTTTTCAGGTTGACCGGATTGTGCGCCGAATCTTGCGTAGAGGGTACGCGGCGCTGCTGGCGGCTGGGCCAGCCCAGACGTGGCGGAAGGAGAGTCGCCGCACACGCGAGGCAGGACAGCCACCGTCAGCGCAGATCGATGCGCGCGGATCACGGCTGCCCAGGCGAACGGCAAAACGGCACCCTGCGCTTCACGGTGGGTTGTTCCACCTTGAACCCGATTGCTTGAACCGGTTCTATCGCCAGTCACGCAGGGATGAGCGCGTTAGTTTATTGGAAGAGGATCGAATAGGCAACCGGCTTCCCGCCGCCGCCGCGGGCACTTCCGAAGCGGGCCATGGCGTCGTTGTATGCGGCGCGCAAACGTCTGAGGAAGGGCGGCCCGGAGGCCGTTCCGCATCCCTCCCAGAGCCGCTTGTAAGGCTGGTTCATCCTTGCCGCAGCGCCGCATTGGAAGTAGGCTTGGGGCCTTTCTCTCCAACCGACCAGGGAACTGCAATGATTGTGTTCGTCACCGGAGCGTCCGCGGGATTCGGCGCCGCCATCGCTCGCGCTTTCGTGAAGGGCGGCCATCGGGTCGTCGCCACCGCGCGCCGCAAGGACCGCCTGCAGGCGCTCGCCGACGAACTCGGCGACGCGCTTCTGCCTTACGAGCTCGACGTGCGCGACCGCGCCGCCGTCGAAGCCGTGCCGGCCGCGTTGCCAGCCGATTTCGCGGCGCTCGACGTGCTCGTGAACAACGCCGGCCTTGCGCTCGGCGTGGAGCCGGCGCACAAGGCGAGCCTCGACGAATGGAACACGATGATCGAGACCAACTGCACCGGCCTCGTGCAGGTTACGCACGCGCTCCTGCCCGGCATGGTGGAGCGCAACCGCGGGCATATCTTCAACCTGGGCTCGGTGGCCGGCCGCTGGCCCTACCCCGGCGGCAACGTCTACGGCGCCACCAAGGCATTCGTGCGCCAGTTCAGCCTGAACCTGCGCGCCGATCTGGCCGGCACCGCGCTGCGCGTGACCGACATCGAGCCGGGCCTGTGCGGCGGCACCGAATTCTCGAACGTGCGTTTTCGCGGCGACGACGAAAAAGCCGGCAAGGTCTATGAGAACGTCCAACCGCTCACGGCGGAGGATATCGCCGACTCGATCTACTGGATCGCCACGCGCCCCGCGCACGTCAACATCAACACGATCGAGCTGATGCCGGTCGCGCAATCATTCGCCGGTTTGGCCATTCATCGCGGCTAAAGCCCGCCAGGCGGGACGCACATCTTGAAACAGACCTCCTGGTGTGCGTTCCGGTAAAATGCGCCGCATGAATATGTCGACCAGCCAGCCCGGCACGGAAATCGGCTTCACATGGCCGATCCGCGTGTATTACGAAGATACCGACGCCGGCGGCATCGTGTTCTACGCGAACTACCTGAAATTTTTCGAGCGGGCGCGAACCGAATGGCTGCGCGCGTGCGGCGTCGACCAGAATCGGCTCGCGAACGAAACGGGCGCGATTTTCATCGTGCGCAGCACGGCGGTCGACTATCGTGCGCCTGCGCGGCTCGACGATGTCGTCAACGTCGTGAGCCGGATCGAGCGGCTCGGCCGCGCCTCGGTCGACTTCGCGCAGGAAGCATGGCGCGACGGCACTTTGCTTGCGGTCGGCTCCATCCGGGTCGGCTGCGTCGAGCGAACCGCGCTGCGGCCGGCCGCGATTCCTCCGCCGGTACTCGCTGCGTTGCGCCGCGGGCCGGGCATCGGCGAAGGCGGGGTGTCAACGGACAACGACTGAACCTCGTTGTTACGGGGCCGGTGAACTCGTATCGATCAAGCAGCACAAAGCATGGTTCGGCTTGCAGCGTCGCCGATGCTGCCGTTTTGCTCACGGCAGGCTTCGATGGCCTTGCAGCCGGACGCCCCCTTCCGGGACGTTAAAACGAACCTTTATGAACACTACACAAGATCTGTCGATCGTTTCCCTCGTACTCAATGCGAGCCTGCTGGCGCAGGCCGTCATGGCCCTGCTGCTGTTGTTGTCGCTGTTGTCGTGGACTTTCATCTTCCGCAAGTGGTTTGCGATCCGCCGGGCGCGCGCGCAAACTGAACGCTTCGAACGCGATTTCTGGTCGGGCGGCGACCTGCAGGCGCTCTATCAGAGCGCCGCGAACAATCGCCACACGATCGGCGCGCTGGAACGGATCTTCGAATCCGGCATGCGCGAATTCCTGAAGGGCAAGGAAAAACGCCTGAACGATCCGGGCGCGATCCTCGACGGCGCACGCCGCGCCATGCGGGCCGCGTTCCAGCGTGAAATGGACGTGCTCGAAGCCAATCTCGCGTTTCTCGCCTCGGTGGGTTCGGTCAGCCCGTATATCGGTCTGTTCGGCACGGTCTGGGGGATCATGAATGCGTTCCGCGGTCTCGCCAACGTCCAGCAGGCCACGCTTGCGAACGTCGCGCCGGGCATCGCCGAAGCGTTGACCGCCACCGCGATCGGCCTGTTCGCCGCGATTCCGGCCGTGGTTGCCTACAACCGCTACGCGCACGACATCGACCGCCTGGCAATCCGCTTCGAGACCTTCATCGAAGAGTTCTCGAACATCCTGCAGCGCCAGGCACAGTAAGGGGTCCAAGATGGCAGGCTCACATTCCAGTATGCGTGGCGGCCGTTCGCGCCGCGCGATGTCCGACATCAACGTCGTGCCGTACATCGACGTGATGCTCGTGCTGCTCGTGATCTTCATGGTGACCGCGCCGCTCGTCGCCCCGTCGATCGTCAATCTGCCGACCGTCGGCGGCGCCGCGCCGCAGCAGCAAACCCCGCCCGTGATCGTGAATATCCGCGCGGACGGCAACATGAGCGTCAAGTACAAAGACGACGCGGGCGCGCAGCAGCAGGAAAACATGACGAAAGCCGACCTCAACGGCTTCATCACCGACCGTTCGCAAACGCATCCTGACCAGCCTGTCGTGATCGCCGCCGACAAGACCGTGAAGTACGAAGTCGTGATGAACGTGATGTCCGAGCTGAAAGCCCGGGGCGTCAAACGCGTTGGATTGCTCGTCAAATCGCAATGATCCGCAAGAATTCCGACTACCCGCTCCAGCCGCCGCGTGAACGCGGCACCGGGCGAGCCTTTGCGTTCGCTCTGGTGATGCACGCGCTGCTCGGGTTCTTTCTGTACCACGGCATCCAGTGGCAGAACAGTACGCCGGAAGGCGCTGAAGCGGAGCTCTGGACCGAGGTGCCGGACACGGCGATCCCGCGCCCGGCTCCGCCTCCACCCGTGCCGGTGGCCCCTGCCCCGCCGCTGCCCGATGAACAGGCTGACATCGCGTTGCAGGAGAAGAAACGCAAGCAGCAGGAGGCCGCGCGCGAGGCGCAACTCGCCGAGCAGCAGCGTCAGCAGAAATTGCAGGCTCAACAGGAAGCCGAGGCGAAACGTCAGCAGCAACTCGCCGCGGAGCAGGCGGCGCAAAAGGCCGCGGCGCTCAAGCAGAAGCAGTTGCAGCAACAGCAGCAGCAGGCCGACAAGCTCAAGCAACAGCAATTGGCCGAGCAGCAGAAACAGCAGCAATTGAAGGAACAGCAGCAGGAACAGCAAAAACAGGCCGAAGCCGAAGCGCAGAAGAAAGCGGACGCGCAGAAGGCGGCAAAGGCCAAGGCTCAGGCCGAGGCTGCCGCGCAAGCGAAGAAACTCGATGCCGAACGTCGCGCGCGTCTCGCGCAAATGCAAGGCATGGCGGGCGGCGAAGGCTCGACCGGCAACGGGCTTGCGAAGAGCGGCACCGGCAGCGGCTCGGGCGGCACGGCGGCGTCGCCGGGTTACGCGGACAAGGTGCGTCGCGTGGTGCGCCCGAACATTACGTGGGGCGGCGAAACGGAAGGCCTGGAGACGGTGATCTCCGTGCGCTGTTCGCCGACGGGCACCTTGTTGAGCGCAACGATCTCGCGCAGCAGCGGCAACCCCGCGTGGGACGACGCCGCGTTGCGCGCCGTGCAGCGTTCCGATCCGATGCCTCAGGACATCGACGGCAAGACGCCGGGCAGCTTCAAGATCACGCTGCGCCCGGCAGGTTGACGAAGGCCTTGACAGTCAGTTGACAGCAGACGCGGCGCCCCGCCCAGCGTGGCGCGCCGGGGAACGAAATAAAGGTTCGAGGGTCTGTCTGCTGTTGTGAAGCGTTAGTAAAACCGTTTTTGGGGAATCCATACAGCATGAGTTTGATGACCAAGCTAGGCCTGCGGACACTTGTAGCGTCGTGCCTGATCGCCGTCGGCGGCGCCGCCAACGCACAACTCAACGTCCTCGTGACGGGCGTCGGGTCCACCCAGTTTCCGATCGCAACGGCGAATTTCGCCAATGAAGCGAACTCGCCGCAACAGGTCAGCACGATCGTGCGGCAGGATCTGCAACGCAGCGGCAAATTCACCAACATCGACGCGGGCAGCACGCCGGTGCCGGAAACGGCGTCCGTCGACCTCGGCAGCTGGAAGGCCAAGGGCGCCAATGCGTTCGTGTCGGGCAGTGTGAACCGTCTGCCGAACGGCCAGTACGAAGTGCGCTTCAAGCTGTACGACACGGTCAAACAGGAAAGCCTCGGCGGCCTCGTCCTGGTGAGCCCGGAAAGCGGCTTGCGCATGAGCGCGCACAAGGTCGCGGACTACATCTACGCGAAGCTGATGGGCGGGCGCGGCGTGTTCGCCACGCGCCTGTCGTACGTCATCAAGACCGGCGGCCGTTATCAGTTGCAAATCTCCGATTCGGACGGCCAGGACGCGCACATCGCGCTGTCGAGCCCTGAGCCGATCATCTCGCCGGCATGGTCGCCCGACGGCACCAAGGTCGCTTATGTTTCGTTCGAGAAGAAGAAGCCGATCGTCTATATCCACGATCTGCCCACGGGCCGTCGCGTCGTGGTCTCCGACCAGAAGGGCAATAACAGCGCACCGGCGTGGTCGCCGGATGGCCGCACGCTGGCCGTCGCGCTCTCGCGCACCGGCAACACCCAGATCTTCGCCGTCAATGCGGACGGCAGCGGGCTGCGGCGTCTGACGCAAGGCAGCTCGATCGACACGGAACCCACCTTCTCGCCTGACGGCCAGTCGATCTATTTCACCAGCGATCGTGGCGGCCAACCGCAGATCTACAAGATGTCGGCCCAAGGCGAAAGCGCCGGCAGCGCGCAGCGCGTCACCTTCACGGGCAGCTACAACACGAGCCCGCGCGTCAGCCCCGACGGCAAGCAACTCGCGTATATTTCGCGCGTCGGCGGCGGATTCAAGCTTTATATCCAGGACCTGCAAGGCAATACGGCCACGGGTCTGACGGACACGACACATGACGAATCGCCGAGCTTCGCGGCGAACGGTCAGTACATTCTTTACGCCACACAGGTGAACGGCCGTGGCGTGTTGGCCGCGGTATCGACCGATGGTCGCACCCGGCAGGTCCTGTCCGTTCAGGGCGGCAGCGTGCGCGAGCCGTCCTGGGGCCCGTTTATGCAATAACGTTGATGCAATAACACAAGGAGAGTAAAAAATGATGTCCAAGCTTCGTTTCGCATTTGCCGTTCTGATGGTCGGTGCGCTGGCCGCATGTCACTCGGGCGTCAAGCTCGACGAAAACGCCAACAAGGGCGGTGCAATCGGCACGCAACCGAACCCGACCGATGTCGCACAGGTCAACGTCGATCCGCTGAACGATCCGAACAGCCCGCTCGCCAAGCGCAGCATCTATTTCGACTTCGACAGCTACTCGGTCAAGGACGACTATCAGTCGCTGCTCCAGCAACACTCGCAATACCTGAAGAGCCATCCGCAACGCCACGTGCTGATTCAGGGCAACACCGACGAACGCGGTACGAGCGAGTACAACCTGGCGCTCGGCCAGAAGCGTGCTGAAGCCGTGCGCCGTTCGTTGTCGCTGATGGGCGTGACGGACTCGCAAATGGAAGCCGTGAGCCTCGGCAAGGAAAAGCCGCAAGCCACGGGTCATGACGAATCGTCGTGGGCACAGAACCGCCGCGCCGACCTCGTGTACCAACAGTAAGTAACGGGTGATGAGCCGAATGACGCATCGTTTCTCCTGGCTGCGGTTTGCCGCAGCGGCCTGCGTCGCGGGCACGGCCTTCGCGGCTGTGCCCGCGCATGCGGGCATGTTCGACGACGACCAGGCCCGCCAGGCCATTCTCGATCTGCGCTCGAAGACCGAAAGCCTGTCGAGCCAGTTGTCGGCCGCGCAACGCACGATCCTCGATCAGTCCAACCGTCTCGACCAGTTGAATCAGCAGGTCGCCACGCTGCGCGGGCAGAACGAGGACATGGCCAACCAGCTCGCCGCGGTGCAAAAGCAGCAGAAGGACTACTACACCGATCTTGATACGCGTCTGAAGAAATTCGAGCCGCAGCAACAGACGGTGGACGGGGTCCAGGGCGAAGTGCAGCCGGGCGAAACCGAGTCGTTCAATGCGGCTTCGCAACAGTTCCGCAGCGGCGACTTCAAGAACGCGGCGGCGTCGTTCCGTAGCTTCATCTCCAAGTATCCGAATAGCCCTTATCAGCCGACCGCTCAGTACTGGCTCGGCAACGCGCTGTATGCGCTGCGCGACTACAAGGGCTCGACGGCGACGTGGCAAGGTGTGGTGAAGAACTACCCGCAACATCCGCGTGCGCCGGAAGCGCTGCTCGCGATTGCGAACAATCAGCTCGAGCAAGGTCAGAAGGCCGCGGCCAAGAAGACGCTCGAACAGATCGTCGCGCAATATGGCGGCTCGGATGTCGCGCAGTCGGCTCAGAGCAAGCTGTCGCAAATCAAGTAGCGCAGAAGTTCCTCGCAGTTGGCAGTCACGCGCAGTGTCCGACGTCAAAGCCACGCGCGCCTCTCGCTGAAAAACCCGGGTATCGCTACCCGGGTTTTTCACTATCTGAAGTGCCGATAGCTTGGCCAACCACCATCGGTTGACAGCCGACACGCGCTATCGCTATAATTTCGCTTCTCTTTTGGGTCGTTAGCTCAGCTGGTAGAGCAGCGGACTTTTAATCCGTTGGTCACAGGTTCGAATCCCGTACGGCCTACCAAAAGATTCAAGGGCTTACACGCGTTTGCGTCGTAAGCCCTTTTCTTTTTCCGCATCCTTTTCCAACTTTGTTCATTTGCGGCGTCAAAAATCGCGCCCCGATCTGCCGCGACAATTTATATCACAATCACATATAATCGACGCTTTCGCTCTGCGCGCCCGGCTTCTGAAAGAGCCTCACGCGCCGCGGCACAAACCTTCAAGCCACTCACTACCGATCCGATCTTGCTGCACTCCGCCGTCATTCGCTGGCTCGCCCGCTTCGCTCCGCCCACCATCGCCATCGAATGGAAGGAGCGCTTTCGTTCGTGCCTCGGCGCGCTCATCGGCATCACGTTCACCGGCGCCGTCACTCATCTTCTGCTCGGCTCGAGCGGCAACATTCCGATGCTGGTCGCGCCGATGGGCGCCTCCGCCGTGTTGCTGTTCGCCGTGCCGGCGAGTCCGCTTGCGCAACCGTGGTCCATCATCGGCGGCAACCTCGTTTCCGCGACGGTGGGCGTCACGTGCGCCATCTGGGTCCACGATCCCTTGCCGGCGGCGGCGCTTGCCGTCGCGGCGGCGATCTGCGCGATGTTTGCGCTGCGCTGCGTGCACCCGCCGTCCGGAGCGGTCGCGCTCACCGCCGTGCTGGGCGGCCCGGCCGTGCATTCGCTAGGTTACGGCTTCGTGATCGAACCGATCGCGCTCCAATCGGCTGCGCTGCTCTGCGCCGCGATCGTCTATCACACGCTGACCGGGCATCGCTATCCCCATTCCGCGCGGCACCACGGCGACAAAACGGCCGCGACCGCGCAGCCGCGCTCCGGCTTCACGCGTGCGGATCTCGACGCCGTGCTCAAGCGGCAAGGCGAACTGCTCGACATCGCGCCCGACGACCTCGAATCCCTGCTACGTGCATTGCAGTTGCAAACCTACGCTCGCACTTTCGACGAACTGACGTGCGCGGACATCATGTCGCGCGGCGTCATCACCGTGTCGGCGGGAACGCGTGCGGCGACCGCGTGGAGCATCCTGAAACGCCACGGCGTGAAAGCCTTGCCGGTAACGGACGAAGCGCAACATGTGATCGGCATCGTCACACGGGCCGACCTCGGCAGTAGTCAGCAGTTCGGCATGTTCACCAGCGTCCGCCACAAGCTGTTTGGCCGCCGGCGCGCCGGCGAACCCGTCGTGGGCGCGCTGATGACCACCCAGGTGCGCACGGTGGACACCTCCACCTCGATCGCGGACCTCGTGCCGCTTTTCGCCGACTTCGGACATCACCACATTCCGGTGCTGGACAGCGAGACGCGACGACTGGCCGGCATGGTGACCCAGGCCGACCTGATCGCCGGTTTGTATCGTCAGCCGCACAGGCAACTGCAAGCACCAGCGCGACAACAGCGCGCCGCCGCCTGATTCGAACCGACTTCGCTCAGCCCCACTACGCCCCGAAATCGCACGTCATGACAAAGATAGCCGCACCCTTTTCCACGAGCCGCCCATGAAGCCTCACCCTCGCGAGCTTGGCAAAGCCGATTTCGAGCAGCTATCCGAGTTCCGCTATCAGATGCGGCGCTTCGAACGCTTCTCCGAACAGGCCGCCCAGAGCGAAGGCATCACGCCCTTGCAATATCTGCTGCTTCTGCACATCAAAGGCTATCCGCGGCGCGACTGGGCGACGATCGGCGAGTTGGCCGAGCGGCTGCAAGCGCAGCATCACGGTGTGGTGGCATTGGTGTCGCGCTGTGAAGCGCTCGGCCTCGTCAAGCGCAAGGTCAGCGAGACCGATCGCCGCCAGGTGGAAGTGCATCTGCAAAAGCCCGGCGAAAAGACGCTCGCGAAGCTGGCCGCACTGCACCGCGCCGAACTGAAGTCGCTCGAAGGCGCTTTCAATGTTCCGCAGATCGATCTTTAGGCGTCTTTGAGCCGCTTTTCTTTCGACCACCGCGTTCGACCACCCGCCGCGGCCCGCTAACCCACCACCGCCCCGACCATGACCGCCGACACCTACAAACGCGACTTCGCCGCCAACCGCCGCCTGCCGGGCATCGCCCTGCTGGCCGCGTGCATCGGCGCAATCAGTACGCTGGCGGCTTTCGCGCTGCTGAGCCTGATTCACCTGTTCACGAACCTGTTTTTCTTCGGCGCGCTGTCCTTCGCGGACCGCTCGCCGTCGCATAACACGCTAGGCGCATGGGTCGTGCTGGTGCCGGTGGCGGGCGGGCTGATCGTCGGCCTGATGGCGCGCTACGGATCGGAAAAGATTCGCGGCCACGGCATCCCCGAAGCGATCGAGGCGATCCTGTTCGGCAAGAGCCGCATGTCGCCGAAGGTAGCGGTGCTCAAGCCGCTGTCCTCGGGCATCGTGATCGGCAGCGGCGGCCCGTTCGGCGCCGAAGGCCCGATCATCATGACGGGCGGCGCGCTCGGCTCGCTGATCGCGCAGTGCGTGCGCGTGAGCGCGGCGGAACGCAAGACGCTGCTGGTCGCGGGCGCCGCAGCCGGCATGACCGCGGTGTTCGGCACGCCGGTCGCGGCGGTGCTGCTTGCGGTCGAGTTGCTGCTGTTCGAATGGCGGCCGCGCAGTTTCTTGCCCGTCGCGCTGGCGTGCGCGGTGGCGGGTTTCGCGCGGGCACCGCTGTTCGGCGCGGGGCCGCTGTTTCCGCTTGAAACGACGCCGCCCGGCGCACTATCGCTTTTCGCGTGCGTGCTGGCCGGGCTGCTCTCGGGAGCCTTGGCAGCGGGGCTGTCCGCGGCGCTCTACAAGACCGAGGACCTGTTCGGCAAGCTGAGCATTCACTGGATGTGGTGGCCCGCGCTCGGCGGCCTCGTGGTCGGCATCGGCGGCTTTATCGAGCCGCGCGCGCTCGGTGTCGGGTATGACGTCATCGGCGATCTGTTGCATCTGCATCTGGCATTGCAGGCGGCGCTTGCGTTGTTGCTCGTGAAAGCCGTCATGTGGGTCGTCGCGCTCGGTTCGGGCACGTCGGGCGGCGTGCTCGCGCCGCTGCTGATGCTGGGCGCCGGTCTAGGCGTGGTGATGAGCCATCTGCTGCCGGGCAGCGACCCCGCGCTGTGGCCGCTCGTCTGCATGGCGGCCACGCTCGGTGCGACGCTGGGCGCGCCGCTTACCGCCATCGTGTTCGCCTTCGGGCTGACTCACGACAGCAATGCGTTGCTGCCGCTTCTCGCCGCCACGCTGGTCGCGCACGGCTTCGCGACGGTCGTGATGCGACGCTCGATCATGACCGAGAAAATCGCGCGCCGCGGTTATCACATTTATCGTGAATACGGCGTCGATCCGCTCGAACGTCATTACATCGACGAGGTGATGACGCGCGAAGTGGAAACGATCGATGCCCAACTGACGGTGGGCGAAGCGCTAGCGAAGTACTTCGGCGCGACGCAAATGCATCGGGCGTATCCGGTGATCGATGCGGGCAAGGTGGCGGGCGTGGTCGAGCGTGCGACGCTCGAACGTGCGCGCGCCGAGCGCGACGGCGCTGGCGCCGCGACCACGCTGCTCGAATTGATGAAAACGCGTGCGCCGGTCGTCGCGGTGCCGGGCGAAACTTGCCGCCTGGTGGCAACGCGGCTTGCGGTTCATAACCTGGAACGCGTGCCCGTGGTGGACGATGCAAACACGCGGCGGCTCGTCGGCATCGTGTCCCGCAGCGATCTGGTGAAGCCGTCGCTCGCGCATTTCGACGAAGAGCATAAGAAGGAACGCTTCAGGCGTCTCGGCCCACGCTCGGCAAAGCGCCGCCTGTCGCCGGTGCGGCGTGCCGGCTGAGCGCGCCAGCCCTAACCGGGCGCGATTTTCGTCGCGCGAGCGAGCGGGCAACGGGCCGTGAGCCGTTGCAAATCGCGCTGAATCGGAATGACATGACTGCATTTCCCACAGTCGAAACGAACAATCCCAGAGCGTTCGTCGTCATTGCACGTACAACAAGAGCCGCACTCCTACACGCGTCTTAACCAGCACCGATAGATACAACGGACAACAAACGTGAACATTTATTGAGACATCAAGACGTGCAATGATCGCCGCCGATCCAGCGAAACAGGCTGTGATACCGCGTGAGTAGACGCTCTGGCAACGCCGCAGCCCCCTGCGCTTTCATTCCGTCGAGATGGCCAATTTCCTGTTCAATCTTGTCTCAAACCTCGCATTGCTGGCGGCCGTGCTGATTGTCTGTCATCTATGCAACCGGCTGATACCGGGCGCGACGCTCAATGGGCCGCATGTGTTTGTCGGGCTCGCATTGGCCGCACTGCTGTTCGATGCCGCGCTGACCTTTCTCGTATTCGCCGATGCGCAAAACCGCTACGGCCAGTTCAGCACGCGTGCTGCGTTCTTTCAACGCGCCGGCGCCTATGGGCTTGCGGGGATCGCCGCCTTCGGCTGGCGCTATCTGTCGCGCCGCTCGCGCCAGGCTAAAGCCGGTGACTCGCTTGTCATCCGCACTTCGCCGTATTCGGAATCGCATCTGCCGATGTAACGCGACGCCCTTTGCGATCAATTGTTTTGCAAAATCGCCCGAGGGAGCGAAAAAAAACGACGTCGCGAGATTCGCGACGCCGTTTGTCGTTCCGGCTACACCAGCGGCGAAGCGTCAGCGGGTGCCGGGCTTGGAGGCGTCCTTGCGCATCATCTTCCACAGCGCGCCGAGCAGAACCGGCACGATTGCCGCGCCGATACCCACCAGCACGATCACATTCAGATATTGGCGGATGAACGGAATGTTGCCGAAGAAATAGCCGAGCAACACCAGCAGCAACACCCACAACAACGCGCCGAGAACGTTGAAAAGCTGAAACCGGCTCACCGTCATTTCGGACGCGCCCGCAACGAAGGGCGCGAAGGTCCGCACTACCGGAATGAAGCGCGCCAGCACGATGGTCTTGCCGCCATGCTTTTCGTAGAAATTGTGGGTCTTCTGCAATGCGCTGCGGTCGAGAAAGCGCTCGAGAAAAGGGATGTGCGAATTGAACACCCGCGGTCCAATGGCCCGCCCAATCATATAGTTGACCGTGTTGCCGCTGATTGCCGCGACGAGCAGCAGCACGATCAGCAAGCCAACGTTCATTTCACCGGTCGCGCAGAAAGCACCGCCGATGAAAAGCAATGAGTCGCCGGGCAAAAACGGCAGGACGACCAGCCCTGTTTCGCAGAACACGATCAGAAACAGCACCGCATAGACCCAGGCGCCGTACACGTGAATGAAGTCTCCCAGAAACTTGTCGATGTGCAAGACAAGATTGGCGAAATGTAGCAACGTGTCCAAAGGCGTCCTTTATTGAGCGAATGTGAGCGCGGCGGGGAATAGCTCTGCGAGCCTGCGAGCGAAGGCGACGAGCACTCGCTCACCGCCCCGCAATTGACCGCGTCATGATACCGAAAGTGCCCGGCCGCAATTAAAAAAGTCCGGCCGCTCGGACGCCTCGGGGCCGGCGGTGCCGAATCGCTATAATTTCGCCATGTCCGAATTCTCCGAAACGTCTGCCGGCACCACCGCCGCGGCCGCGGTTTCCGCCGCTGCGCCCGCCCCACGCCCATTGCGCGCGATTCAGCCGCTGCCCGACCAGTTGATCAGCCAGATCGCGGCCGGCGAAGTGGTCGAGCGGCCCGCTTCGGTGGTCAAGGAGTTGCTGGAAAATGCGCTCGACGCGGGCGCGCAGACTTTGCGCATCATGCTCGACGAAGGCGGCGTCAAACGTATTTCGATCACCGACGACGGCTGCGGCATTCCCGAAAACGAACTGGCGCTTGCGCTGATGCGTCATGCGACCAGCAAGATCCGCTCGCTTGCCGAACTGGAAGCGGTCGCCACGCTGGGGTTTCGCGGCGAGGCGCTAGCCTCGATCGCGTCGGTCGCGCAGATGTACATCACGAGCCGCACCGCGGACGCGCCGCATGCGGTGCGCGTCGACGCGCAAACCGGCGTGCTGAGCCCCGCTGCCGGCACCCAGGGCACCACGATCGAGGTGCGCGAGTTGTACTTCAACACGCCCGCGCGCCGCAAGTTTCTGAAGAGCGAGCAAACCGAACTCGGCCATTGTCTCGAACAGATTCGCCGCGCGGCGCTGGCACGACCGGACGTGGCGATTTCGGTGCTGCATAACGGCAAGGCGGTCGAACACTGGAACGCCAGCGAACCACCCGTGCGAGTCGCGAAGATTCTCGGCGAGACATTTGCAACGGCGCATCTGCCGCTCGACGAATCCGCCGGACCGCTCGCCGTCTACGGCTGCGCGGGTCTGCCGACCGCGAGCCGCGGGCGCGCCGACCAGCAGTATTTCTTCGTCAACGGCCGCTTCGTGCGTGACAAGCTGCTCACGCACGCCGTGCGCGCTGCTTATGAAGACGTGCTGCACGGCGACCGCTATCCGTCCTACGTGCTGTTTCTCGATCTGCCGCCTGAAGCCGTCGATGTGAACGTGCATCCGTCGAAGATCGAAGTGCGTTTTCGCGATTCGCGCTCGATTCACCAGTTCGTGTTCCACGCGGTACAGCGCGCGCTGGCGCGGCATGCGGGCGCGTCGCCGGAAACGACGGCGGGCGGACATGCGGCGCATCTGGAAGCGTCGATGGGCGGGCCGGCTTCGTTCGGCGCCACGCCGTTAGGTGCAGCGGGTGCCGCCAGCTTTGGTACGAGCGCGGGCGCAGGCGGCTTCGGTGGCGGATCTGGCTCGTCGTCACAGCCGGGCAACACATGGATGCGCCAGGCGCGCATGACGCAAGGCACCTTGCCCGTTGCCCAACCGCTGGCGTTTTACGACGCGCTGTTCGGCCGCAGAGACACAAACGCCGGCGCAGTGGAAGGCGCGACGCTCTTCGAAGCGCGCGACTCGGCCACGGAAACAACCGCGCCGTACAACGCCTCCGCGCCTTATGCGTCACCCGCCTTCAACGTCGCCGACGAACAGCCGCTCGGCTTCGCGCTCGGCCAGATCCACGGCATCTACGTGCTCGCGCAGAACGCGCACGGCCTCGTGATCGTCGACATGCACGCCGCGCACGAGCGCATTCTGTACGAGCAGTTCAAGAACGCGCTGGCCGATCGCACGATCGCCGTCCAACCGCTGCTGATTCCGCAGACGATGCAGGCCGATCCGATCGAAATCGGCACGGTCGAGGAAGAGCGCGACACGCTCGACGCGCTCGGCTTCGACCTAGCGGTGCTGTCGCCCACCACGCTCGCCATCCGCGCCGTGCCCGCGCTTTTGAAAGACGCCGATCTGCAGGCGCTGGCGCGCGCGGTCCTCTCCGACCTTCACGCGTTCGGCGGCTCGCGCGTGTTGACCGAGCGTCAGCACGAACTGCTCGGCACGCTCGCCTGCCATCACGCGGTGCGGGCGAACCGGCGCCTGACGCTCGATGAAATGAACGCGCTGCTGCGCCAGATGGAAGCGACCGAGCGCGCCGATCAATGCAACCACGGGCGTCCGACGTGGTATCAGTTGACGCTCTCCGATCTCGATCGGCTGTTCATGCGTGGGCAATAGCGGTGCGCTCGATCACGCTCAATCGCCGCGCGCCGGTTTCCCCATGACTTCACGCACTGCCACGCCGGTCGCTTGCCTACTGGGGCCCACCGCATCCGGCAAGACCGCCGCCGCGCTCGCGCTGGCCGCGCGGCGGCCGGTGGAAATCATTAGTGTGGATTCGGCGCTGGTCTATCGCGAGATGGACATCGGCACGGCAAAACCGACGGCGCAAGAGCGCGCGGCGGCGCCGCATCATCTGATCGACATCGTCGATCCGGCCAACGCCTATTCAGCGGCCGAATTTCGCGCGGATGCGTTGCGCCTGCTGGGCGAGATCAGCGCGCGCGGGCGAGTGCCGTTGCTGGTCGGCGGGACCATGCTGTACTACAAGGCGCTCACGCAAGGACTGAACGACCTGCCGCCCGCCGACGCCGAGCTTCGCGCCTCGCTCGACGCCGATGCCGCGCGCGAAGGCTGGCCCGCAATGCATGCGCGGCTTGCCGCGCTCGACCCCGTGACGGCCGCTCGTCTTGCGCCAAACGATTCGCAGCGGATTCAGCGGGCGCTGGAAGTGTTCATGTTGACCGGCCAGCCGATGTCCGCGTTGCTGGCCGCGCCGGCTCGGGTGGACAACGCCGCTTCGGCGTGGCGCTTCGTGCCGGTTGCGCTGGAACCTTCCGATCGAAGCGTGCTGCACGCGCGCATCGAAAAGCGCTTCGACGCGATGCTGGCGGGCGGCTTCGTCGATGAAGTGGTGAAACTGCGCGAGCGTGGGGATTTGTCGCCGGAGATGCCGTCGATGCGTTGCGTGGGCTATCGGCAGGTATGGGAATATCTCGACGGAGCCGTCGATTATTCGACCATGCGGGACAAGGGAATCTTCGCTACGCGGCAACTGTGCAAGCGGCAGCTTACGTGGCTGCGGAGCATGACTGAGCGGGTAGTGATCGATTGCTGCGACCCGCACGCTACCGCGCGGGTGCTCGATGTGATTGAAGCGTTGATCTGAATCGCTATCGGCTCCGCGCGGCGCTTGAAACTTCCACGCCGCGCAGGCAAACGAGCCTTGGGTTAAACCACGACCGTTTGAGCTTCGCCCGGCGCGCTTTCGCGAATCGCGCCGATTTTCCAGACCTGTTCACCGGCTGCGGACAACAGCCCGATCGCCGCGTCCGCATCCGCGGCGGACACCACCACCGCCATCCCGATGCCGCAGTTGAACACGCGGTGCATTTCGGCATCCGCCACGCCGCCGTGCTTTTGCAGCCACGAGAACAGCGGCGGCAACGGCCAGCCGCGATGATCCAGCTCAGCCGTCAGGCCTTCACGCAAAACGCGCGGAATGTTCTCGACGAGCCCGCCGCCGGTAATGTGCGCCATACCCTTCACGGCGATCTGCTGCATCACGGCGAGCAACGGCTTCACATAGATATGCGTGGGCGCCATCAGCGCGTCGGCGAGTGAGCGGCCGTCGAAATCCGCATTCAGATCAGGCTGCGCGCGCTCGATGATCTTGCGCACCAGCGAAAAACCGTTCGAATGAATCCCGCTCGAAGCCAGCCCCAACACCACGTCGCCGGGGGCGATCGTGCTGCCGTCGATAATCTTGCTCTTTTCGACCGCGCCGACCGCGAAGCCGGCCAGATCGTACTCGCCGTCCGGATACATGCCCGGCATTTCCGCCGTCTCGCCGCCGATCAGCGCGCAGCCCGCCAGTTCGCAACCATATGCGATACCCTTCACGACCGTGGCCGCCGTACCGACGTCCAGCTTGCCGCACGCGAAGTAGTCGAGGAAGAACAGCGGCTCGGCGCCTTGCACGAGAATGTCGTTCACGCTCATCGCCACCAGGTCCTGGCCGACGGTGTCGTGTTTGTTCAGTTGAAACGCGAGGCGCAGCTTCGTGCCGACACCGTCGGTGCCCGACACCAGCACCGGCTCCTTGTAGCGCTTCGGCACTTCGAACAGCGCGCCGAACCCGCCGATGCCGCCCAGCACGCCGTCGCGCATCGTCTTTTTGGCAAATGGCTTGATCGCGTCGACAAGGGCGTCGCCCGCGTCGATGTCCACGCCGGCGTCGCGATACGACAAACCTTGGGCGTCAGGGGCGGATTTCGGTTGATTCATGGGGAAGAGCGAGAAGGTCGGTAAAATGCGATTTTACCCGATGCCGGCCGGTTGGCTGGATTTCACGCGTTCCGACGACACCTGGGAAACAAACTTTGCAACAGAACTCCTCGATCCTGACGCCCGTTCAGCGCCGCGCCTTCATCTGGCTGGCCATCGCACTGGGCGTCGGCATTTTGCTGTGGCTCCTGAGCCCGGTCCTCACACCGTTTCTGCTCGGCGCGATTCTCGCGTACATTCTTCAGCCTGGCGTCGCGTGGATGGTGCGCCGGCGTGTGCCGCGCGCCGTCGCCGCGTTGCTGATGATGCTGCTGTTCACGCTCCTCATGACCATGCTCGTACTGCTGGTGCTGGCCGTCGTCCAGAAAGAAGCGCCGCAACTCAGGCAGCAGGTTCCGGTGCTGTTCACGCATATCAACGCGTGGCTGCAACCGAAACTCGCGCTGCTGGGCCTTGCCGATTCGCTCGATTTCGCCAGCATCCGCGATCTCGTGATGGGGCAACTGGAAGGCAGCGCGCAAACCGTCGCGCTTTACGTGTGGACCTCCGTGCGCACCAGCGGCAACGTCATGATGACGGTGGTCGGCAACGTCGTGATGGTGCCGCTCGTGCTGTTCTATCTGCTGTACGACTGGAATCGCATGCTCGCGCGCATGCAGGCCGTCGTGCCGCGCCGCTGGCTCGACAAGACGCTGCAACTCGCGCGCGACATGGACCAGATGCTGTCGCAATACCTGCGCGGCCAGTTGCTCGTCATGGGCGTGCTCGCCGTGTACTACGCGGTCGCGCTGACCATCGCCCGCTTCGAGATCGCGTTGCCGGTCGGCATTTTCACGGGTCTCGCGGTGTTCATCCCGTACATCGGTTTCGCCACCGGTCTCGCGCTGGCGCTGCTCGCGGCGCTCCTGCAATTCGGCGACTGGTATGGCTTCGGCGCGGTCGCGCTGATTTACGGCGTCGGCCAGATCGTGGAGAGCTTCTTTCTCACGCCGCGCCTCGTCGGCGAACGCATTGGCCTGCACCCGCTTGCGGTCATCTTCGCGCTGCTTGCGTTCGGCCAGCTGTTCGGCTTTTTCGGCGTGTTGCTGGCGCTGCCGGTCAGCGCGATTCTCTCGGTGGCGATGCGCGAGTTGCGGCAAAGCTATCTGACGAGCACGCTTTACAACAACTGACGGGTCATTGACTTGTCATCGACTGTTTAGGGCCCGAGGTTCGGGCCATTCGCGGCCCAAGCCTCATTTTCGGCATCAACCTACTGTGCTTCGTCAACTGACGCTCGATCTCGGCACCCCGCCGCCATCGACATTCGATAATTTCTTCGCCGGCGCCAACGCCGAACTGGTCACGCGGCTGCGCGAGCTCGACAACGCGCTCGCGGCCGGGCCGGTGGCCGATCGCACCTTCTATATCTGGGGCGAAGCCGGCAGTGGCCGCACGCATCTTTTGCAGGCGCTGGTGCACGAAGCGCCGCCGGGCCATGCGCGCTATGCGGGTCCCCAGAGCAGTCTCGCCGCCTTCACGTTCGACCCGCGCGTCGCGCTGTATGCGATCGACGATTGCGACGCTTTGTCGGCCGCGCAGCAGATCGCCGTGTTCAATCTCTTCAACGAAGTGCGCGCGCATCCCACGAGCGCGCTGGTCGCCGCGGGCAACGCGCCGCCGATCGGCATGACGGTGCGCGAGGATTTGCGCACGCGGCTCGGCTGGGGCCTCGTGTTCCATCTGGCGCCGCTGCCGGACGAAGACAAGGCCGCCGTGCTGAAGCACGCGGCGCGCGAGCGCGGCATCATGCTCGCCGACGACGTGCCCGCCTACCTGCTCACGCATTTTCGCCGGGACATGCCGAGCCTGATGGCGCTGCTCGACGCGCTCGACCGCTTCTCGCTCGAACAGAAGCGCGCCGTCACGCTGCCGCTTTTGCGCACCATGCTCGCCAAGCCGGACGCCGACGAACGGCGCGCGGCGTCCGCTTCGTCTGCGTCACCCGCCGCTTCAAGTAAAATAGGCCCTCATGGCTAATCTCGCACTCTTCGATCTCGACCACACCCTCATTCCCACTGACAGCGACCACGAATGGGGCCGCTTTATGGTGAAACACGGCATGGTCGACGCCGACAATTTCGCCCGTGAAAACGACCGCTTTTACGCCGACTACAAAGCCGGCCAGCTCGACATTCACGCTTACCTGATCGCCATGCTCACGCCGCTCGCCAAGTACACGCGCGCGCAGCTCGCCGACTTTCACGCGCAGTACATGCACGAAGTCATCACACCGGCGATCCAGCCGGTCGCGCTGGAACTGGTGAAGCAACATCAGGAAGCGGGCGACCTCTGCTGCGTGGTCACGGCCACCAACGAATTCATCACCCGTCCGATCGCGCAAGCGTTCGGCGTCGACACGCTGATCGCCTGCGAAGTGGAAACCGTCGACGGCCAGCCGCATTCGCCGTACACCGGCCGCCCCACCGGCATGCCGAGCTACAAGGAAGGCAAGATCGCGCGCACCGAGGCGTGGCTCGCCTCGCTCGGCAAGACGTGGAGCGACTTCGAGCGCAGCTATTTCTATAGCGACTCGCACAACGACATTCCGCTGCTCGAAAAGGTCACCGATCCGATCGCGACCAATCCCGACGACACATTGCGCGCCCATGCGCAGGCCAAAGGCTGGCGCATCCTCGAACTCTTTCAATCCACGTGATCAAAAAATTTATCCGCAAGCTATTCGGCCAGGACTCGGCGCCCGCTGAGGACACCCCATCCGCCGAAGCCGAAGCAGACGAAACCGGCAGCGCACCGGCACGCCATGCAGCAGGCGCCTCAGGCGCCGGCAAGACACGCCGCAAACCCGCCCGCGGCGGCGCGGCGGTCAAAACCGTGCCCGATCCCGATGTACCGGTCATCATTCCGCACGACGTGCACGGCATCGATCAGGCGCTGATCTCGAGAAACGCGATTCGCGTGACCGAAGGGCTGCAACAGGCGGGGCACCGCGCGTTCATCGTCGGCGGCGCGGTGCGCGATCTGCTGCTCGGCATCAAGCCGAAAGACTTCGACGTCGCCACGGACGCCACGCCCGAACAGGTGCAGAAGCTGTTTCGCCGCGCGCGCATCATCGGCCGGCGGTTTCAGATCGTGCACGTGCAGTTCGGCCAGGAAATCATCGAAACCTCCACGTTCCGCGCGCTGGTCGATCCGCCGGCCGCCGACGCGCCGCCGCAGCGCCGCCTGAAGCGCGACGAACTCGACCGCCGCACGCACGCCGTGGACGCGAGCGGGCGCGTGCTGCGCGACAACGTCTGGGGCGAGCAGCACGAAGACGCCACGCGCCGCGATTTCACGATCAACGCGATGTACTACGATCCGGCCACGCAAACCGTGCTGGATTATCACAACGGCATGGCCGACATGCGCGCGCGCCTCTTGCGCATGATTGGCGACCCGGCCACGCGTTATCGCGAGGATCCGGTGCGCATGCTGCGCGTGGTGCGTTTTGCCGCGAAGCTCGACTTCGAGATCGAGCACACGACGCGCGCGCCGATCGCCGACATGGCGGATCTGATCAACAACGTGCCCGCCGCGCGTCTTTTCGACGAGATGCTCAAGCTGATGCTGTCGGGCCACGCGCTCGCCTGCCTGAAGCGTCTGCGCCGGGAAGGCCTGCATCATGGCCTGCTGCCGTTGCTCGATGTGGTGCTGGAGCAACCCACCGGCGAAAAATTCATCACGCTTGCACTCACCAACACGGATGCCCGAGTGCGCGCCGGCAAACCGGTGTCGCCCGGCTTCCTGTTCGCCACGCTGCTGTGGCACGACGTGCAGCAGCGCTGGCAGAAATTTGAAGCGAACGGTGAATATCCGGTGCCCGCGCTGCATCGCGCGATGGACGAAGTCCTCGATATGCAAACCGGGAAACTTGCGATCCATAAGCGCTTTTCGGCGGACATGCGCGAAATCTGGGGCCTGCAGTTGCGCCTCGAAAAACGCTCGGGAAGGAGCGCGCTGAAGCTGCTGGAACACCAAAGATTTAGAGCGGGGTATGATTTCCTCCTGTTGCGCTGCGAATCGGGTGAACTCGACGAGTCGGTCGGTGCGTGGTGGACGGAGTTCATCGAAGGAGACGTCGCGGCGCGTGAGGCCTTGCTCACGCAAGGCGGGAAGGACCGGAGTCCCCGAAAACGACGGCGGCGCAGCAGTGGCGCCAGGAACCGCAATGCGGGCGACGGAATGGAGGGCGGCACGCCAGCCGAACGCACAGCCAACGAAGCGGGCCATGACGGTTCGCACGAAAACTGACCTCGCGTTCGCTGAAGCCGTCGAACGATAGTTGCAGGAAGTTATGCCATGACGGTTGCTTATCTCGGCCTCGGCGCGAATCTCGGGGACGCGCGCCAGACCCTGAAAGACGCGGTGGTGTGCCTCGCACAACAGCACGCCATCACCGTGCTCGCCAAGTCGAGCCTGTATCGCACTGCCCCGATCGACGCGGGCGGTGACGATTATTTCAATTGCGCCGTGAAGATCGAAACGGCGCTCCCCGTGCGGCACCTGCTTGCGCTGTGCCACAAGATCGAGCATCAGTTCGGCCGTGAACGGCCGTTTCGCAACGCACCGCGCACGCTCGATCTCGACATCCTGCTCTACGGCGATCAATCGATCGACGAACCCGATCTGATCGTGCCGCATCCGCGTCTGATCGAACGCGCCTTTGCGCTCGTGCCGCTGATCGAAATCGACGCGGCGCTCATCATCCCGCAGCATGGCCGCGCGGACGGGTTGCTCGCCGGCGTCGCCGATCAGCGCATCGAAAAGGTCAAATCAACCTGCCAGTGTCCGATGCTCAATGCGTTCGCGACAGGCGCCGGCACGGACAGCAAAGGCCGCTGCGAATGAATTCTCCACCGCTTACCGTCACCGCGCCGCATCTGCGGCCTCCGTTCGGCTATCTCGCGATCGAAGGGCCGATCGGCGTCGGCAAGACGTCGCTCGCGCGGCGCCTCGCGCAACGCTGGTCGATGCAGGAAATGTTCGAGCGGCCGCAGGACAATCCCTTTCTCGAACGCTTTTATCGCGACACCACGCGTTACGCATTGCCCGCGCAGTTGCACTTCGCGTTGCAACGCGCTCAGCAGGCGCAGGAAGTGAGCGTGGCGCATGTGTCGGGCACGCCGCTGATCGCCGATTTCATGACGCAGAAGAACGACATCTTCGCGCGTCTGACGCTGCAGGAGGACGAGTGGCACCTGTATCGCGCGCTCGCCGCGCGGCTCGAGGTGAGCGCGCCGGCGCCGGACTTCGTGGTCTATCTGCAGGCCAGTCCCGAGGTGCTGTTCGCGCGCATTCAAAAGCGCGCCGTGCCGATGGAACTGCAGATTTCCGATGCGTATCTGCACGCGCTGTGCGACGCCTACAACGAGTTCTTCTATCACTACGACAGCACGCCCGTGTTGACGGTCAACGCCGAACATCTGAATCCGCTCGACTCGGACGCGGACCTTGCGCTGCTCGCCGAACGCATCGAAACCATGCGCGGCCGCAAGGAATTCTTTGTCAAAGGCACGTCGCTTTAAGCGGCTCGGCCACCTCTTTTTTCAACGGATTGACCCATGACCTATTTGCAGGATGCGAGCCGGAACGCCATCACCGTGCCGAAACTGCAGGCAATGCGCGATGCCGGCGAAAAGATCGCCATGCTCACGTGTTACGACGCGAGCTTCGCCGCGTTGCTGGATCGCGCGAGCGTCGACGTCATGTTGATCGGCGATTCGCTCGGCAACGTGTTGCAAGGTCAGACGACCACATTGCCGGTAACGTTGGCGGACATCGCGTATCACACCGCGAGCGTCGCGCGGGTGCGGCCTTCGGCGCTAGTGGTCGCCGACTTGCCGTTCGGCACCTACGGTACGGCGGAAGATGCCTTCCGCAGTTCGGTGGAATTGATGCGCGCCGGCGCGCAGATGGTGAAGCTCGAAGGCGGCGAATGGCTCGCGGACACGGTGCGTTTTCTGGTCGAGCGCTCGATTCCCGTGTGCGCGCACGTTGGGCTCACGCCGCAGTCGGTGCACGCGTTCGGCGGCTTCAAGGTGCAAGGAAAAACCGAGGCGGGCGCGAGCCAGCTGCTGCGCGATTCGCTTGCGGTGCAAAATGCCGGCGCGCAATTGATCGTGATCGAGGCGGTTCCGACGCTGCTCGCGAGCGAAGTGACGAAACAACTGCGGATTCCGACGATCGGCATCGGCGCGGGTCTGGATTGCTCGGGTCAGGTGCTGGTGCTGCACGACATGCTGGGCATTTTCCCCGGCAAGCGGCCACGCTTCGTGAAGGATTTCATGCACGGCCAGCCGAGCATTCTGGCCGCGGTGGAAGCGTATGTGCGCGCGGTGAAGGACGGCTCGTTTCCTGGGCCTGAGCACATGTTCTGATTTGACTGTCGCGGCTCGGCGGTTCGGTCGCCGAGGCCGCGGTTTGTTTTTGCGGACGCGCGCGGGTGGCTCCGCGTTCCGGTTTTAGCGGACGATCCGCGCCGGCAACGCGCCGCGCAACGCGTTGCAGATCAGCAATGCTTCGGCGTTCAGCACGTCGGCCCGCGTAAGTATTTTTTCAGCCGCTCGCAGGCCCGAATCCTCTTCCAGCAACACGCTTCGCATCACGCCGGGCAGCACGCCCGACGCGAGCGGCGGCGTCCACCACCGCCCTGCCAGCTTCACAAAGACATTCGAGCGGCCGCCTTCGGTCAGCTCGCCCCGCTCGTTGAAAAACAGCGTGTCGAATGCGCCCTTCGCTTCGGCTTCACGCCAGCCTCGATCGTATTCGGCCCGGCGCGTGGTCTTGTGGCGCAGCAGCGCGTCGTCGGCTCGTGTGGCGGGAAAATTGTGGTCCGGGCCGAGCAGTACGCCGACCGTTTGGTCGGAGTCTGAGCGGGCTAGCGGCGTCAGCACCGCGGCGGTGATGTGAATCGCGCCGTTTTTGCTCAATGCGAGCCGCATGCGGTGCGGGGTTTGCGGCGGCAGCGCCTCGCATTTCGCTGCAAGCTGCGCGCGAAGTTCGCTTTCCTCGCCGAGTCCGAAGCCCAGCGCCGCCGCGCTCGACGAGAGCCGCGCGAAATGCCGCGACAGATATCGCACGCCCTCTTCCCGCGTCGCGTGCATCGTTTCGAATAGCTCGAAGCCAGGGTCGGCGCCGGTCAGGAAGCGCGCCTTCAATTGGCATTCCGCATATTCGTCGGCGGGGACGCTGTCGAGCACGATGCCCGCGCCGATGCCGAGCTTGCCTTGCAGTTCGGCTGACCGGGCCGTCGTCGGCTTGAGAACCAAGGTGCGGATCGCGACCGACAGGCAGAAGTCGCCGCAGGCGTTTTCGCGTGCGTCGGGATTCGATGCGGACGACGTGGCGGCCTCGTCGTGGCCAGGCGCCGGCGCATCGAGCCAACCGATCGCCCCTGTGTAAAGATCGCGCGGCGTGCTTTCGAGCTCGTCGATCAACTGCATCGTGCGATGCTTCGGCGCGCCGGTGATCGAGCCGCACGGAAACAGCGCGCGCATGATTTCGGCGAACGAGGTGCCCGCGCGCAACGTTGCCTGCACCGTGGATGTCATCTGCCAAACCGAGGCATATGGCTCGACGGAAAACAGTGCAGGCACTTTGACGGACCCCGTTTGCGCGACCCGCGAAAGATCGTTGCGCAGCAGGTCGACGATCATCACGTTTTCGGCGCGGTTTTTCGGATCGTTGCCGAGGAATTCGGCCGCGGCGCGATCGGCCGCCGGATCGGCCGAGCGCGACGCCGTGCCTTTCATCGGCCGGGCGCGCAACGTCGAACCTGCCTTCTCGATGAAAAGTTCCGGCGAGCACGACAGCACCCAACGATTTGCCGGCAACGCGATCAGCGCGCCGTACCGAACCGGCTGCCGGGTTCTCAAGCGCCGATACAGCGCCGCGGGCGAGCCGAACACATCGAAGCCGAGCCGATAGGTGTAGTTGACCTGATAGGAATCGCCCGCGCGCAAGGCGGCATGGATCGCGTCGATCGCCTGGTTGAATTGCGCCGCATCGACGCTCGCGCTCACGTTGGCCGTGCCCGCCACTGAGGGCTCAAGCGCGCCGCCATCGCGCGCCATGAGCCACGCGTCGACCTCGTCGCGCGAAAGTTTCTCGCAACGTTCGAACAATAAAAAACGCAGCGCGGCATCGCCACGCTGCGTTTTCATGAAGTGCCGGGAATTCCCGTCGAGAAGCAGATTACGGCCGAATTCATAGTCGGCCAGCACGATGGCATGCAATCCGCGCCGGCTCTCGGCAGCCACGGTTTCACACACGGCTTCGAGCTGCGCGGAATCCGCACAAACGAGCTCATGCGAAAAACCCGTGTAGAGACGGCTCGAGCGCCGCGCCGCCGTCGCGTCGCAATCGTCGAGCAATGCGAAAACCGCGTCGCGCTCATCCGCCGTCATGCTGACCGCCAAAATCAAACCGCCATCAATCGAAGAAGCTCTTCACCCGGTCGAACCAGCTTTTGCTTTGGGGACTATGCCGCGCGCCGCCTTCCACCAGCGCCTTCTCGAACTGCTGAAGCAACTCGCGCTGCGACTCGGTGAGCTTGACCGGCGTTTCCACTTGCACGTGCACGTACAGATCGCCGGCAATGCTGGAACGCAGCCCCTTGATACCCTTGCCGCGCAGACGGAACGTCTTGCCCGACTGCGTGCCCTCCGGCACCGTGAAGCTGGCGCGCCCCGCCAGCGTGGGCACTTCGATCTCGCCGCCGAGCGCCGCCGTGGTGAAGGGAATCGGCATCTGGCAATGCAAATCGTCGCCGTCGCGTTCGAATACCGAATGCTGCTTGATGTGAATCTCGACGTACAGATCGCCCGACGGACCGCCGTTGATACCCGGCTCGCCGTTGCCGGCGGAGCGGATGCGCATGCCGTCGTCGATACCTGCCGGAATCTTCACTTCGAGCGTCTTGGTTTCCTTCACCTTGCCGGCGCCGTGGCAGTGGGCGCAGGGCTCGGGAATATAGGTGCCGGTGCCGTGGCATTTCGGGCAAGTCTGCTGGATGCTGAAAAAGCCCTGCGACATGCGCACCGCACCGGAGCCGCTACAGGTCGGGCAGGTTTCGGGCTTGGTGCCGGGCTTCGCACCCGAGCCGTGACAGACTTCGCACGATACCCAGCTCGGCACGCGAATCTGCGTGTCGTAGCCGTGCGCGGCCTGTTCCAGCGTGATTTCCATGCTGTAGCGCAGATCCGCGCCGCGATAGACCTGCGGGCCGGCCCGGCCGCCACCGCCGCGTGCGGCGCCGCCGGCCGCCTGACCGAAGATGTCGCCGAAAATATCGCCGAACGCATCGGCAAAACCGCCGAAGCCCTGCGCACCGGCTCCGCCCATATTCGGATCGACGCCGGCGTGGCCGTACTGATCGTACGCGGCACGCTTTTGCGAGTCCGAGAGCATTTCATAGGCTTCCTTCACCTCCTTGAAATGCCCTTCCGCATCCTTGTTGTCCGGATTGCGGTCAGGGTGGTGCTTCATCGCAAGCTTGCGATAAGCCTTCTTGATTTCGTCGTCGCTCGCGTTCTTCGCAACGCCCAGAACCTCGTAGTAATCCCGTTTCGCCATATCGGTTCAACGCCACTCGCGCAATACGGCGCGGTGGCTCCTCTTGAATGCTGGAGTCTCACGACTCGTCCGGCCGCTGTTCACGCCGCTTTCAGGCGGCTAAAACAACGCCCTCCATAAAACAAATGTGCCCGGAGAGCCCAAAAGGCTCGCCAGGCGAGATAACCGCTCTTGCACGTTCGCGAGACCAGAACGGCTCGGTCCCCTTGTGCAGCCGGGCCGCACACATCGCTGTGTGCGGCTTTACGGTCGAAATGCGACCTGGCTTTAGTCTTTCTTGACTTCCTTGAACTCGGCGTCGACCACGTCGTCCTGCTGCTGGCTCGCGCCGCCCGCCGATGCACCCGCGCCAGCCGCGCCCGCTGCCGCGGCTTCAGCGCCTTGCGCTGCCTGCATGTCGGCGTACATCTTCTCGCCCATCTTCTGCGAGGCCGTGGCTACCGCTTCGATCTTGGCTTCGATCGTCGCCTTGTCGCTCGAACCGCTCTTCAGCGCCTCTTCGAGCTCCTTCAACGCGGTTTCGATCTTTTCCTTCTCGGCGGCTTCCAGCTTGTCGCCGTATTCGGTGAGCGCCTTCTTCGTGCTGTGGACCAGCGCGTCGCCCTGGTTGCGGGCGTCGGCCAGCTCACGCAGCTTGTGATCTTCTTCCGCGTTCGCTTCTGCGTCCTTCACCATCTTCTCGATCTCGGCTTCGGACAGACCCGAGTTCGCCTTGATCGTGATGCGGTTTTCCTTGCCGGTCGCCTTGTCTTTCGCGCCGACATGCAGAATGCCGTTCGCGTCGATGTCGAAGCTCACTTCGATCTGCGGCGTGCCGCGCGGCGCCGGCGGAATGCCTTCGAGGTTGAACTCGCCCAGCAGCTTGTTGCCGGCCGCCATTTCGCGTTCGCCCTGGAACACCTTGATCGTCACGGCGCCCTGATTGTCGTCGGCCGTCGAATAGACCTGCGCGTGCTTGGTCGGGATCGTGGTGTTCTTGTTGATCATCTTCGTCATCACGCCGCCGAGCGTTTCGATGCCGAGCGACAGCGGGGTCACGTCGAGCAGCAGCACGTCCTTGCGGTCGCCCGACAGAACCTGGCCTTGAATCGCGGCGCCAACGGCCACGGCTTCGTCCGGGTTCACGTCGCGGCGCGGATCCTTGCCGAAGAATTCCTTGACCTTTTCCTGCACCTTCGGCATGCGCGTCATACCGCCGACCAGAATCACGTCGTCGATTTCGCCGACCTTCACGCCCGCGTCCTTGATCGCCACGCGGCACGGTTCGATCGTGCGCTCGATCAGCTCCTCGACCAGCGCCTCGAGCTTCGCACGCGTGATTTTCAGGTTCAAGTGCTTCGGACCCGACGCGTCGGCCGTGATGTACGGCAGGTTGATTTCGGTTTGCTGGCTCGACGACAGCTCGATCTTGGCCTTTTCCGCCGATTCCTTCAGGCGTTGCAGCGCGAGCACGTCTTTCGACAGATCGACGCCTTGCTCTTTCTTGAACTCGCCGATGATGTAATCGATGATGCGCTGGTCGAAGTCCTCACCGCCGAGGAACGTATCGCCGTTCGTGGACAGCACCTCGAACTGCTTTTCACCGTCGACATCCGCGATTTCGATGATCGACACGTCGAACGTGCCGCCGCCCAGGTCGTACACCGCGATCTTGCGGTCGCCCTTCTCGTTCTTGTCGAGGCCGAATGCGAGCGCGGCCGCGGTCGGCTCGTTGATGATGCGCTTCACTTCGAGACCGGCGATGCGGCCTGCGTCCTTGGTTGCCTGACGCTGGCTGTCGTTGAAGTACGCGGGAACCGTGATCACCGCTTCGGTGACCGGCTCGCCGAGGTAGTCTTCAGCCGTCTTCTTCATCTTGCGCAGCACTTCCGCGGAGATTTGCGGCGGCGCCAGCTTCTGCTCGCGCACTTCGACCCATGCGTCGCCGTTATCGGCCTTCATGATCTTGTACGGCATCAGGCCGATGTCTTTCTGCACTTCTTTTTCTTCGAAGCGGCGGCCGATCAGGCGCTTGACCGCGTACAGCGTGTTCTTCGGGTTCGTGACCGACTGACGCTTCGCGGGCGCGCCGACGAGAATCTCGCCGTCTTCCATGTAAGCGATGATCGACGGCGTGGTGCGCGCACCTTCCGAGTTCTCGATCACCTTGACCGAATTGCCTTCCATGATCGCCACGCACGAGTTGGTCGTGCCGAGGTCGATGCCGATAATTTTGCCCATTTTTACTAATCTCCTGACTTTGATCGCTGCGGAAAGCGCCGTTTTTGCCGTGTGGCGGTCAGGCGCTCCGCTCTCAATTCATAACCTGCACTCAACATAAGTGCGTCCGCATCGTTTTCAAGACCTCTTTTGCGATGCGGTCTTTAATTTTTTCAATCAGCCGAACTTTTGTCCGAATTCGCGCCACTGCCGTCTGACGACGCGGCACCGCTCGCATTGGCCGCCCGGGTCTTGTCCCGCGCGGCCGCGACCGCCGCCTGGAACTGCCCGAGGCCGTGCCAGCCGGTCGCCCGGCCGAGCCGCTTGCCGCGGTGAAAGAAAAACCAGGTGGGCACGCCGTGAAGCATGAAGCGCCGGCCCAGTTCACGATGCTCGTAGACGTTGCTGTGAAACCATTTGAGCCCGAGCGCGCGAATCGCGTCGGGCTGCGCCAGCATGGCCTTCTTGGCGATCTCGCAGTTGAAGCAGTCGAGCCCCCAGAAAAACACCACGGCCAGTGCGTCCCCCGCTTCCGCGAGCCCGGCGTCGAACGATGCGGCGCTGAGTTCCCGCATGTCGAACACCGTGAAGGCGGTGGCGTCGACGGGAATGTTCATCATGACGGCGGCTATGCGAAACGGCTGACCGGAACCCCGCGACGCTTACTTCGGCGCCGCGACGGTCACGAGCGCCGGGCGCAGCACGCGGTCGGCGATCACGAAACCCTTTTGCAGCACCGCGACCACGGTGTTCGGCTCCTGGTCGGCCGGCACCATCGAAATCGCCTGATGACGGTGCGGATCGAACTTCTCGCCCACCGGGTTCAAGGCGACGACGCGGCCCTTCTCCAACGCGCCATTGAGCTGGCGCAACGTGAGTTCGACGCCTTCGCGCACCTTCTGCAGATCGTCGGACGAGTGGGCAACCGCCGCTTCGAGACTGTCGACCACCGGCAGCAGATGCTCAGCGAAATTTTCGATTGCGAATTTATGGGCCTTGGCCACGTCTTCCTGCGCACGGCGGCGCACGTTCTCGGTCTCCGCCTTGGCCCGCAGGAAGCTTTCCTGCAACTCGGCGATCTTCGCCTCGGCTTCGGCCAGCGCGGCTTGCGCGGCGGCTGCGGGCGCCTCGGCGGCGGCGCCCGCGGCTGCCTCGTCCTGTTGCGGAGCAGTTGCCTCGGGAGCCTCTGCGGCCTGGCGCGCGGCTTCGTCGGCGGGCGTGGGATTCTGGCTCGTCGGGTTCTCTTGCGTGTTTTCCATGTCGCTGAAAGTCGTTAAAAAGTAAAAGCCAACGGTGGTGGCGGCGCCCAACAACCGGTGCCATTCGTGCGTTGCAATATTGCGACAACAACCGGGCGCGGATTGGGCGCGTCACCGCGTATCGCCACCGCAGATGGGGCCGGAAAGACCCGTTTCAAGCGCCTCTGCCCGAACTTTTCACGCCGCTGACGCGTGGCGGAAATGCGCCGTTACAACCATTGGATCGGCGCAATCAGATTGAGATTGAGTGCGACCAACAAGTGGCCTATGCTCCAATAAAGCATCGGAAAAGACGTGTTAACCCTAGTCTGACAAGCGCCTTTCCGACATTTTTCAAATTCCAACCGAAACGCCCGTTTCTATCCTGCAACGTCCCGAGGGGAGTACCGTGAAACTGACCTTTGCAATCTCGGTGGTCGCCTTGGTACTGATTGCAGGCACCACGACCATCTGCATGTCCGGCGCTGTCAACGATCGCACGACCGAATACGGCGGCGTGAACGCGACCTTGGAACAACTGTTCTGTTTAACCGCCACCTGACAATTTGTCGATAGTGCGCCGGTCGCGCTTGGTCGGCCTGCCGTGCAATGCGGCGGCCGGTTCGCGATACGTCTTGCGCCGTTCCTGCTCGGCCTGCCGCTTTACCTTGCTCTCACCGGTTTCCGCATAAAGCGTCTGCGCGACGCTCGCGGGGCCGCGCACGTCGCACACGCCCAGCACTTCCACCTGCCACACGATCCGTTCGATCTCGATCTCGACCAGATCGCCGACCCGCACGTCCTTGCTCGGCTTGACGGTCGCGCCGCCGATGCGCACGTGCCCCTTGTCGACCGCGTCCGCCGCCAGCGAGCGCGTCTTGAAGAAGCGCGCCGCCCACAGCCATTTGTCGATGCGCAGCCTCGCGCCCGGTTCAGTGGAGATCCTGTAATTCATGAGCCTCGGTCAAGCCCCTGTCGTATGCGGCACCGGCACCGCCTGCACCGGCCAGCCTTGCAAATTCTGCGCGACGATTTCGCCGAGCGCCGCGATCCACGCTTGCGACGCATTCAGGCAGGCGATCCGGTGAAACTCCTTGCCGCCCGCATGCAGGAACTCGTCGCGCACTTCCATGCCGATTTCCTCGATGGTTTCCAGGCAATCGGCGGTGAAGCCTGGACAGAACACATCAGCACGCCGCACGCCCGCCGCGCCCAATTCCTTCAGCGTGGGCGCAGTGTACGGCTGCAGCCATTCGGCCTTGCCGAAGCGCGACTGGAAAGTAATGCGGCATTCCACCGGCGTCAGTTCGAGCGCCTGCATCAACAAGGCGCCGGTCTGCTGGCATTGCTCGTGGTACGGATCGCCGAGATCGAGCGTGCGCTTGGGCACGCCGTGAAAACTCAGCACCAGCTTGTCGCCCGCCGCGAAGTCAGGCCGGCCATGCTGATGCCAGTATTGACGCACCTGCGCGGCGAGGGCGGCAATATAGGCCGGATGGTCGGCGTAATGCCGCACCGTGCGGATTTCCGGCTGGTTGCGCATGCGCTTGAGAGCCGAAAAAGCATCGTCGAACGCGGTGGCCGTGGTGGACGACGAGTATTGCGGATACATGGGCATGAGCAGCACGCGCTCGGCGCCCGCCAGCTTCAACTGGTTCAGCATGGCCGGAATGCCGGGCGTGCCGTAACGCATCGCGTAGTCGACCAGCACCGTGTAATCGTTCAATTGCAACAGATGGCGCAACGCCTCCACCTGCTTCTCCGTATGCACGCGCAACGGCGAGCCCTCGGGCATCCAGACCGCCGCGTATTTCTTCGCCGACGCCCGGCCGCGCAACGGCAAGATCAGCAGACGCAGAATCACCTGCCAGAGCAAGGCGGGAATCTCGACCACGCGGGGATCGGACAGGAACTGCGCCAGATAGCGGCGGACCGCGCGCGGCGTCGGCGCGTCCGGCGTGCCGAGATTGATCAGCAGCACGGCGACACGATGTGACGTGGCGTTCTGTGAAGGCCGCTCGAGGTCGAAGCGCATAGGCAGGAGGGGTAACCGCTTTGGGCGGAAAGTCGGTTCAGGTGGGATTCATTATAGCGGCGCGGTTCCCGGCGAGGTCCGCCGGAGACCCCTGGCCATTCGGCCAATTGGCAAGCCGGGCGCCGTCGCGCATCATGTGCGGCACGAACCTCCGCGGCCGCGATGGGCGGCCGTGTTACTGCTGGCTGAGGGTGAGGGAAAGCAGACGCGCCGTGATATCCACGATCGGGATCACGCGGTTGTAGGCCATGCGGGTCGGCCCGATGACGCCGAGCGTGCCGACGATCTTGCCGTTCACCTCGTAGGGCGCGGTGACGACGCTCATTTCCTCGATCGGCACCAGGTTCGACTCGCCGCCGATGAAAATCTGCACACCCGCCGCATGGCTCGACACGTCGAGCAATTGAAGGAGACTCGTCTTTTGGTCGAACACATCGAACAGCTTGCGCAAGCGCGCCATGTCCGAGGACAGATCGGCTACTTCCAGCAGGTTGCGCTCGCCGGAAATCAGCACGGTCTCGCCGGTGTCGGCTTCGTCCGTGCTGGCGGTGACGGCGGCGTGCATCAGCGTGGTCATGTCGCCGCGCAGTTCGTCGATTTCCTCACGCAGGCGGCGGCGCACCTCGTCGAACGACAGGCCAGCGAAGTGCGCGTTGATGTAATTCGAGGCTTCAACCAGTTGCGACGGCGAGAAGTCGCGCTGGGTGGCCATGATGCGGTTCTGCACGTCGCCTTCCGGCGTCACGATGATGAGCAGGATGCGCTTGTCGGACAGGCGCATGAATTCGATCTGCTTGAACACATGGCTGCGCCGCGGTGTGAGCACCACGCCGGCGAACTGCGACAGATTGGAGAGCACGCTCGCCGCCGCGGCGACGATTTTCTGCGGTTCGCCCGCCTGCAGCGTAGTCTTGACGGTACGCATCACGGCTTCTTCGTCCGCGGCGGATTCCACCGTCAGCATCGTATCCACGAAGAGCCGGTAGCCGCGCGGAGTAGGAATGCGGCCCGCCGACGTATGCGGACTGATCACGAGCCCCAGGTCCTCGAGATCGGACATCACGTTGCGGATCGTGGCCGGACTCAGTTCGAGGCCGGAATAGCGTGACAACGTGCGCGAGCCGACCGGCTGACCTTCGGCGATGTAGCGCTCGATCAGCGTTTTGAGGAGGGTTTGTGCGCGAGGATCTAGCATGACGGAAAATTTTAGCTCAATGACAGCGCTACCGCGAGCGCTAACGGCGCCCGCCCCTAACGGCCGCGCCGCAAGCCGGCGGGACGGCGTTTCGCATTCGCTGCGGCGCGCGTGCCAGCCCGCGGTTCGGCGCTTCGTCCAGCGTTCTTGCGCCCGCGCGATCCAGTGGCGGCGCGAAGTCCATCGCTCGGTACAGCGCCTCGCCGGCCGCCAGTCCGACGAATCCGACGGCAGCGCGCCGCCGCACTTTACCCGGCGCGCATGTCATCAAGGCTTCACCATTCTAACGACAATCGCGCGATACGCTGACAGCCCGCTCCAGCCGGCCCGCCACCGGGTCTGTCTGCGGTTCTTTTCAGGCCCCACCTATGGTGTAATGCCGGCATGCAAGTAACCAGCCAGTTCAAGACCGTTGCGCTCGTCGGGCGCAACAACACGCCGGGCATCGGCGAGCCGCTGACCGAGCTCGCCGCGTGCATCGCGAAGCGCGGCTTCGACGTCGTGTTCGAAGCCGAGACGGCCGCTGAAATCGGCATCACCGACTACCCGGCGTTGCGTCCCGCCGAGATCGGCGCGCGCGCCGACGTCGCCGTGGTGCTGGGCGGCGACGGCACCATGCTCGGCATCGGCCGTCAGCTCGCGCCTTACCGCACGCCGTTGATCGGCATCAACCACGGGCGGCTCGGCTTCATTACCGACATTCCGATCTCCGACATGCGCGAGACCGTGCCGCAAATGCTGTGCGGCAACTTCGAGCGCGAGGAACGCATGCTGCTCGAAGCGCGCATCATGCGCGGCGGCAACCCGATCTATCACGCGCTGGCCTTCAACGACGTGGTGGTGAACCGCAGCGGCTTCTCGGGCATGGCGGAACTGCATGTCTCGGTGGACGGGCGCTTCATGTACAACCAGCGTTCCGACGGCCTGATCGTCGCCACGCCGACCGGCTCGACCGCTTACGCGCTTTCTTCACAAGGGCCGATCCTGCATCCGCAGTTGCAGGGCATCGTGCTGGTGCCGATCGCGCCGCACGCGCTGTCGAACCGGCCGATCGTGCTGCCGGACGATTCAAAGGTGAGCATTCAGATCGTCTCGGGCCGCGAAGTGAACGTCAATTTCGACATGCAGTCGTTCACCTCGCTCGAACTGAGCGACACGATCGAAGTGCGCCGCTCGCGCCATACCGTGCCGATTCTGCATCCGGTCGGCTACAGCCATTACGCGACGCTGCGAAAGAAGCTGCACTGGAACGAATACCCGTCACACGAAGAAGACGACAAACCCTGAGCGGCCGGCAATCACTGGAACGCGAACGCCGCCGCTGCCGAACCCTGAATCTCACGCTCACCAGACGACCTCCATGCTTCGCCATCTCTCGATACGCGACTTCGTCATCGTCGCCGCGCTCGATCTCGAATTCGACAGCGGCTTTACCGTTTTCTCCGGCGAAACCGGCGCCGGCAAGTCGATCCTGATCGACGCGCTGGCGCTCGCGCTTGGCGCGCGCGCCGATGCGAGCGTGGTGCGCACCGGCGAGAGCCGCGCCGACATCACCGCCGAGTTCGAGACGCATGCGCAAGTCGAGCAGTGGCTCGACGAGCAGGCGCTCGGGGCCACCGCCGACGACGGCCAACACGGCGGCACGGTGATGCTGCGGCGCGTGGTGGACGCGAATGGCCGCTCGCGGGCGTTCATCAACGGCACGGCGGCGACGCTGGCGCAACTGCGCGAAGTCGGCGAAATGCTGGTGGATATCCACGGTCAGCACGCGCATCAATTGCTGATGCGGCCGGACGCGCAACGCGAACTGTTCGACACGCACGCGGGTTTGACCGAGACCGCCGCGTCGGTAACGCGGGCGTGGCGCACGTGGCGCGAAAAGGTTCAGGCAGTCGAGCACGCGCAAACGCGCGACCGCGAGTTGCAACTGGAGCGCGAGCGCCTTGCATGGCAGCTCGCCGAACTGGACAAGCTCGCACCCCAGCCGGGCGAATGGGAGGAGGTCAACAGCGAGCATCGGCGGCTGTCGCATTCGGCCAATCTGATCGACGGCGTGCAAGGCGCGCTCGCCGCGCTGTCCGAATCGGACGAGGCGATGATCACGCACCTTGCGTCGATCATCTCGAAGATGCGCGACCTGGCCGAGATCGATCCGGCGCTGAACGACGTGCTGGCCGCGCTCGAGCCGGCCGAGATCCAGTTGCAGGAAGCGGCGTATTCGCTCAGTCATTACGCGCAAAAGCTCGAACTCGACCCGGACCGTCTCGCGCAAGTCGAAAAGCGTCTGGACGCATTGCATTCGGCCGCGCGCAAATTCCGCTTGCAGCCCGAAACGCTGCCCGAGGAACACGAAGCGCGCCGCGCGCAACTGGCCGCGCTCGACGCCGCCGCCGATCTCGATAGCCTGCACGCCGCCGAAGCCCAGGCCCGCGAAGCCTTCCTGGCCGAGGCGAAAAAACTGTCGAAAGCGCGCGCCAAAGCCGGCAAGGCGCTCGGCGCGGCGGTCACCACCGGCATGCAGGAACTGTCGATGAAAGGCGGCAGCTTCGAGGTGGCGCTGGTGCCGCTACCCGAAGGCGGCGCACATGGACTCGAGCAGGTGGAGTTCCGCGTCGCCGGTCATGCCGGCGTGCCGCTGCGGCCGCTCGCGAAGGTTGCCTCAGGCGGCGAACTGGCGCGCATCAGCCTCGCGCTGGCGGTGATCGCGAGCGCCGCCAGCCCGACGCCCACGCTGATCTTCGACGAAGTGGATACCGGAATCGGCGGCGGCGTCGCCGAAGTGGTCGGGCGTTTGCTGCATCAACTCGGGCAAGCGCGCCAGGTGTTGTGCGTGACGCACTTGCCGCAGGTCGCGGCACGCGGCGACCATCATTTCCAGGTGGCGAAGGCGGGCAACGGCAAGGGCGGCACGGTCAGCAGCGTGATCTCGCTCGACAAGGCGAGCCGCGTGGAAGAAGTCGCGCGCATGCTTGGCGGCCTGGAAATCACCGCGACCACCCGCAAGCACGCGAAGGAAATGCTGGCGGCGTAGCGTAATTGTGCGAGGACAGGGGAATCGCAGCGGCGCACCGAACCGCGCCCCCCCAGCCAACGCAGCGCCTTACCCCTCACCCGAACACCCGCTTCCACAGCGCCAGCACCGCCTTCCGTTCGGCGGCAACCAACGCCGGATCGACCCGCGCCTTCTCCATCCCGTCCAGCCGCAGCTTGTGCTGCAACTTGCGGTAAGTGCGATAAGCCGCGCCGACCGTCTCCGCTTCCGCCTCGCTCATCAAGCCAAGGCCCGACACTTCGCGCAGCAGCGCGATGTTGCCGGTGTTGCGGATCAGCGCGGGATCGCTCGCCGCGTGCAACAGCACCCAGTACTGCACGGCGAATTCGATATCGACCATGCCGCCGCGGTCGTGCTTCAGATCGAACAGCGGCGTGGGGTTCGGATGCCCCGCCTCGACGCGCTCACGCATCTCCACGATCTCGTTCGCAAGCGGCGCGGCTTCGCGCTGCGTCGTGAGCACCTGTTCGCGGATCGCCTCGAACTTCGCGCCGATCTCGGCATCGCCCGCGCAGTACCGCGCGCGGCTCAATGCCTGGTGCTCCCAGACCCAGGCGGTATTCGCCGCGTCGCCCTCGCGCAACTGGTAGCGGCGGAACGCGTCCAGATCGGTAACGAGCAGACCCGACTCGCCGTTCGGCCGCAAGCGCAAGTCGACGTCGAATAGCGTGCCGGCGCCGGTCGCGGTCGTGAGCCATGTGATGAGGCGGCGGGTATAGGTGGAATAGACGTCGGCTGCGGCATCGTCGGGATCGTCGTAAAGGAAGATCACGTCGAGGTCGGACGCGTAGCCCAGTTCCTTGCCGCCCAGCTTGCCGTAGGCGATCACCGCGAAGCGCGGCGCCTCGCGGTGGCGTTTGGGCAACTGCTTCCAGACCGCTTCGAGCGTGACGTCGAGCACGGCGTCGGCGAGTTCGGACAGGCGGTCGCTCACATGCTCGACGCTCAGCTTGCCCGCGAGGTCGATCAGCAGGATACGAAACACCTCGGCCTGGTGAGCGTGGCGCAATAGATCCATCTGCTGCTCGACGCCGTCGGCGGCGGCGAGGCGCACGCGCAGCGAGCGCTTGAACTCGGGCCAGTCGAACGGACTGTTGATCGCCTCGTCGTCCAGCAGTTCGTCGAGCAACTGGGGATGCCGGATCAGGTAGCCCGCGGCCCAGCGCGAGGCGCCCAGCACCGACAGCACCTGGTGCAGCGCTTGCGGATATTCGGTCAGCAACGCCAGATACGCGCCGCGCCGGCCCACCGCCTCGAGCAGATCGAACAGGCGCGCCACCGTGTCGCCGCGCCGCTCGGGCGGCTCCAGCGTGCGAGCGGCATCGAGCGCGCGCTGCGCGACGATGTCGAAGCGTTGCCGGCTGCGCTCGGCCAGCCCCGCATAACGCGACGACTGCCACACCCCGCGCAGCCGCGCGAGCAATTCGCCCGGCTCGGCAACGCCGAGTTCGGTGAGGCGCGCCCGCAGGGCATCTTCCGCGCTGTCGTCGGCGAGCGCGCTGCTCCACACCCACGCGGCGGCGCCGTCTTCGGGCGCGCCGCAGCCGTCGCGGCCGCTCACCTTGTCGGCGAAAATCTGGTCGAACTGCTGCTCGACGAATTCGCGGTGCGCGTCGAGCTTCGTCATCAGCGCGGCATAACTATCGCAACCCATCGCGCGAGCGAGCGCCGCGCGCTCCTCGGCATCGACCGGCATCGCGTGGGTCTGCGCATCGTTGCGGTACTGGAGCCGATGCTCGAGTTCGCGCAGGAAGCGATAGGCCTGCGAGAGCTTCACGCAGACCGCCGAGTCGATCAGCCCATGCGTGGCCGCATAGCGCAAGACGGCAAGCGTCGGCCGCACCCGGAAACCGGCGTCCTGGCCGCCGCGAATCAACTGAAACACCTGCGCGCTGAATTCGATCTCGCGGATGCCGCCGCGCCCGAGCTTGATGTCGTCGGCCTTGTCCGGCCGCATCGACGCACGGCGCTGCGCCTCCTGGCGAATCTGCAGATGGAGCGCGCGAATCGCGCTGATCACGCCGAAGTCGAGATAGCGCCGATAGACGAACGGCGTGACGATCGCGTCGAGCTGCTTCTGCAATCGCCGCGCCGCGTCGCTCGCGCCTTCGGACACGAGCCGGCCCTTGATCCACGCATAGCGCTCCCACTCGCGGCCCTGCACGTAGAAATACTCTTCGAGCATGCCGAGACTGGAGACGAGCGGCCCCGAGTCGCCGTTCGGCCGCAAGCGCATGTCGACGCGGAACACATAACCATCCGCGGTGACTTCGGCGAGTGCGCCGATCAGGCGCTTGCCGAGGCGCGTGAAAAAATCCTGAGTGGGGATCGGCGCGCGCTGGCCGCCCGCGGTCTCGCCGTCCTCTTCGTAGACGAAGATCAGATCGATGTCCGACGACACATTCAACTCGCGCCCGCCGAGCTTGCCCATGCCCACGACGCCGAGCGCAAGCCGCTCGCCTTGCGGTCCGCGCGGCTCGCCGTACAACGTTTCCAGTTCGGCGGACAACACCGCGAGCGCGCGCTGGATCGTCGTCTCCGCCAGATCGGTCATTGCCCCGGTGACTTCGGCGACGTCCGCCTCGCCGGTCAGATCGCGCTCCATCACGGCGCAGAACACCTCGGTGCGCAACTGCCGCAAGGCCCGCTTGAGCGCGTCCTCGCTCAACGGAGCGCCGCTCGCGCCGGCGGCTTCGGCGCACAGCGCGTCAAAGCGCGCGTCGATGCGCTCACGGGTCAGCGGCATGGCGGCAAGCGCCGCCACGTGCGCCGCGAGTCGCGGACGGGCCGCCACCGCACGCGCCGCGTAATGCGAATAGTTGGAACTCAGTAGTGTGGCGTCAGTCATCAAGGATCTGGCTCGCTCGTTGCTTGATTAGCGTGGTTCAGTTCATCGCGGCACACGGTTCCGGCGTCCTTGCGAACGTCGCGAGGCGCATGCAGACTGGCTTTGCAGGAAGTACTGCCGACGCTTGCCCGTGTGTTACATTTCGTCGTTAATTCGCAAAACTACCATACGCCCACCCGCCGCAGCATGCCCGAGCGAAACGAATCCGCCGACCCGCACGAAACCGGGCAGGTCCGGCCTGCGAGCGGAAGCGATCACGTCGTGCTGCGCCGGACCTTGCATGTCGTCCTTGCGCTCGCCCTCGTTCTCTACTTCATTGCGACGGGTCTGTTCCTCGGTTTGCGCTATGTGGTGTTGCCGCGTGCCGATTCGTTCCGGCCGCGCATCGAAGCCACCGTCTCCGAGAAGCTGCATGCGCAGTTCACCATCGGCAAGCTCGCGCCTCTCTGGAGCGGCTTTCAGCCCGGCCTCGACATCACCGATCTCGTCATTCGCGACCGCGAGGGCAAACCGGCGCTGACGATTCCGCACGCCACCGCCACGCTCTCGTGGAAGTCGCTCTGGCAGTTTCGTCCAGCGCTCTCCAGCCTGATCGTCGACAAGCCGGACGTATTGGTCTCGCGCGCCGGCGACGGCGTGCTGTCGGTGGCGGGCGTGCCCGTGCCGACCCGGCATAGCGGCAACGCCACGTTGACGACCTGGCTACTGCGGCAACAGGCGATCGTCGTGCGCGGCGGCGTGCTGCGCTGGCGCGATGCCCAGCGCGACGCACCGGAACTCGCGCTGCGCGACATCCGCATCGCGATTCTCAACGACGGCTACGATCACCGGCTGGCGTTGCAGGCTCCCGCCGACGGCCAGGTCCTGCGCGGCCCGATCGACTTCCGCACGAACTTCAAACACGCGCGTCTCTCCGAGATCGGCGCGCCGGTCAACTGGAAGGGCCAGGTGTATGTCTCGACGGGCCCGGTCGATCTGCCGATGCTCGCGCGCTATGTCAAATTCCCGATCGAGACGTTTGCCGGCCGCATCGACAACGCGATCTGGGCCGACTTCGCCGACGGCCGCATGAAGGCGGCGAGCGGGCAGTTGGCCGGCACGGACGTCGCCCTGCGAGTGCGCCCCACACAGCCCAAGCTGCTGCTGCCGGTTGCTCATTTTTCATGGCGCCTCGAAGCCGACCAGGGCGACTACAAGCTGCAATTGAACGACCTGCACGCCGAGCTCGGCCAGCCGCCGCTCGACGACGGCACCTCGCTCACCCGCATCCTCGCGCTGTCGACGTTGAGCGGACGCTTTCGCACCGCCACGCAGCAGCGCGGCCAGTTGCTCAGCGTGAGCGGCGACCGCGTCGACCTGGGCATCCTCGCCGAATTCAGCCGCGCGCTGCCGCTGCCGCGGCGCCTGCTGAACGGTCTCGTGCGCTTCAATCCGCGCGGGCTGGTCGCCAATTATGTGATCGAGGTCGAGCGCGGCAAACCCGAATCCGGCGAGGCGGGCAGCGACCATCTCGCGAGCGGGACCGAGCCGATCGAGCGCTATCGTTTCAAGGGCGACCTGCAAGGCATCAGCGTGGCCGCGCAGGAACCGCCGCCGGGGCTCACGCTGCGCAATCACCCGCGCGCGGGCATACCGGGCATCGAAAACCTGTGGGGCAGCGTCGATGCGGACGAAAAGCGCGGCACCGCGATACTCGACACATCCAACGTCGCGATCACGCTGCCGGGCGTGTTCGACGATCCGCGCCTGAAGTTCGACCGTCTGCAAGGCCGCGCCGACTGGACCATCACGCCGAAGGCGCCCGGCGAAAACCACCCGGCCTTTGCCGTGAAGGTGGCCCATCTCAGCGTCGCCAATGCGGACGTCGCGGCCAGCGCCACCGCCGACTACAGCAACCCCGGCCACGGCCGCGGCGCGCTCGACCTGAAAGCCGACTTCGAGCGCGCGCAGGTGACGCGCATCGTCCGCTATCTCCCGACCAGCATCAGCGAGAAGCTGCGCATTTATCTCGGCCATGGGCTGCAAGCGGGCGTATCGAAGGGCGCGACCATCGAGGTGCACGGCGATCTGACCAGGTTCCCCTACTCGCGCGACCCGGAGGCCGGCATCTTTCATATCGTCGCGCCGTTCAAGGGCGGCAAGTTCGATCCCTCGCCGTACCCGCCGCGCACGATGAAAAACGGCACGCCGAACGTGTGGCCGCCGCTCGACGGCATCGACGGCGTGTTCGAGTTGAGCCAGAACATGTTGCGCTTCGACATCGACCGCGCGCATTACAAGCAGGTCGCGCTGATGGGCGTCAACGGCAAGATCGACGATCTCGGCACCAAGGCGTCGAACCTGGTCATTCAGGGCGACGGCCGCGGGCCGCTCGCCGACATGCTCGACTACGTCAACGAAAGCTCGCTCGGCATCATGGCGAAGCACGAAACCGAGAAAGTGCGCGCCGAAGGGCCGGCGTCGCTCGCGCTCAAGCTGACGGTGCCGCGCACGCCGAAGCCGCATATCGCCGTGGAAGGCGCGGTCGGTTTCCAGAACAACCGGCTGACGGTCGAGAACGTGCCGCCGCTGTCGCGACTGAACGGCAAGGTGCGCTTCACCGAATATACGGCTCAGGCGGATCGGCTCTCCGGCCAGTTCCTCGGCGGCGACGTGCATGCGAGCGGCGGGCTGAAAAAGGACGGCACCTATGCGCTCGACCTCGGCGGCCACATTGCCGTCGATGCGGCGCGCGATCTGAATCTGCATGGTCCGGCCGCCGAGGTGCTCGCGCGCATGAGCGGCAGCGCGCCGTATGCGCTGACCGTGCGCGGCGCGAAAGGCCGGTTGCCGGACGTGACGGCGAACTCCGACCTCACCGGTCTCGCGCTCGACTTCCCCGCGCCGTTCAACAAGCCGGTCGGCACGCCGATGCCGTTGCGCTTTGCCGTCAGGCCGTCGGCGGCGCCGGGCGAGACCGGCCTGGAACGCGCCGATCTCACGTTCGGCCCGGTCGCCGCCGCCTACCTGCTGGGCTACCAGCCGAAGGCGGCGCCCACCGTCGTGCGCGGCGCGATCGGCGTCAACAAGCCTGCGGAGTTGCCGTCCGAAGGCGTGATCGCGGCCGTCGACGTCGAGGCATTCGACGCCGACGCCTGGCGCGCGCTCGTGGCGCAGATGCGCAACAAGGAAGCACCCGCCGCCGCGCCGCCGGCCGCGCCGAACCCGATCCTCACGCAGTTCCTGCCCAACCGCTTCGCGCTGCACATCGGCACGCTGACGCTGCTCAAGCGCCACTGGGACAGCGTGATCGTCGGCGCGTCGCATGCGGACGGCAAATGGCAGGCCAACATCGCGTCGAATCAGGTATCCGGCCACGTGTCGTGGCTGCCGGGCCCCAGCAAGGAATCGCCGGGCACGCTGCAGGCGCGCTTCGCGCGCGTGGTGATTCCTTCGGTCGCCGACAAGGACCTGCTCGGCCAGGCGATCTCCGCTCCCGCGCAGAACATGCCGTCGATCGATCTGGTGGTCAACGAGTTGATCTTCCGCGATCGCAACGTCGGCCGTCTCGAAGTGAACGCGCACAACTTCGACGAGGACGGCGTGCCGGTCTGGCAACTCGACAAGCTCGGCATCACCAACGCCGCCGCCACGCTGACCGCCACCGCGAACTGGCGCACCTCGACGGGCCTCGGCAGCGCCGCCGACGAAACGACGCCGCGCCGCACGGTGTTCGATTTCAAGCTCGACATCAAGGACGCGGGCGCGCTGCTCGAACGCTTCGGCCAGCCGCGCACGCTGAAGTCGGGCAGCGGTTCGCTCTCCGGCAAGATGGTGTGGCGCGGCGGCCCGACCGCCATCGACTATCCGACGCTCAACGGCAACCTGGCCGTCGATCTGCGCCACGGGCAGATTCTCAAGGTCGACCCGGGCGTCGCCAAGCTGCTGGGCGTGCTGAGTCTGCAAAGCCTCGCGCGCTTCGCCACGCTGAATTTCCGCGACGTGATCGGCGAAGGTCTGCCGTTCGAACACGTGACCGGGACCGCCCAGGTCCGCAACGGCATCGGCCGCACGGAGAACTTCGAGATGGTGACGGCGCCGGCTCGCGTCGACATGAAGGGCTCGGTCGATCTCGCCCAGGAGACGCAGAATCTGCACGTTCAGATCGTGCCGACGGTCAGCGCTGGCGCCGCCGTGATCGCCGCGACCGTGATCAATCCGCTGCTCGGCCTGGGCGCGCTGGTGGCCGATCTGGCGTTCAGCCAGTCGATCTCGCACGCGTTTTCGCGGGAGTACGCGATCACCGGTTCGTGGTCGAAACCGCACATCGAGCGGGTGAAGGGCGATCGCGGTAAGATGGACGCTCCGGCTTCGGCCGTGCAAGCGCATTGAGCTTTATTCGACCCCTCGTTCGGCCGAAAAAACCAGGCGCCGCGCCGCCCGGCCGCAGCCAGCCTTGAACGACGTCCGCGGCCCGAGCGATTCGCGCCGCCGCCTTGCCGGGAGTTTCTCGAAACGCTCATGAGCGAAACACACGTCTCTTCATTGCCGTCGTCCAGCGGATCTTCCGCAAGCGTCTTTCGCGTCGCCGCGCTGCAAATGGTGAGCACGCCCGAGCGCGAGCGCAATCTGGCCGAAGCGGACCGGTTGATCGCCGAGGCCGCCGCCGACGGCGCGCAGCTCGTCCTGCTCCCCGAATACTTCTGCTTCATGGGCTTCAAGGACACGGACAAGCTCGCCGTGCGCGAAGCCTATCAGGACGGCCCGGTCCAGCGCTTTCTCGCCGACGCCGCACGCCGTCACCAGCTCTGGGTGATCGGCGGCACGCTGCCGCTGATGGCACCCGAAGCGTCGCGCGTGCTGAACACCACGCTGGTGTTCGATCCGCAAGGCAACGAAGCCGCCCGCTACGACAAGATCCATCTGTTCAACTTCGAAAAAGGCGAGGAATCGTTCGACGAGGCGCGCACCATCTGTCCCGGCGGCGAGGTCCGCACCTTCGAGGCGCCGTTCGGCCGGGTCGGCCTGTCGGTCTGCTACGATTTGCGCTTTCCCGAGCTGTACCGCCGCATGGGCGATTGCGCGCTGATCGTGGTGCCGTCCGCGTTCACTTACACCACCGGCCGCGCGCACTGGGAGATGCTGCTGCGCGCCCGGGCGGTCGAGAACCAGTGCTACGTGCTGGCCGCCGCGCAAGGCGGCAAACATGAAAACGGCCGCCGTACCTGGGGCCACAGCATGCTGATCGACCCGTGGGGCGAAATCGTCGCGGTGCGCGACGAGGGCGCGGGCGTGGTCGCCGGCGATCTCGAGCGTGCGCGCATCGACGAAGTGCGGCAAAGCCTGCCCGCCTGGCGTCACCGCGTGCTGAGTTGACTCATTGACCTGACGCATCAAGACGTTGAAACTGCGGCGCCTGCCACTCATATAGCGAGCGTGGCGCTAACCGAATCCTTCGTATCGAGCAGAACATACTTCGCATGAACATCATCGAACCCGGTATCCGTAATCTCGCCACCGCCAAGGACATCCTCCTGACGCCCTACGGCCTCGACGAATCCCTGCTCACCCGCACGCTCGCCGAAATCTTCACGCACAAGATCGACTACGCCGACCTGTACTTCCAGGCTACGCGCAGCGAAGCGTGGAGTCTCGAAGAGGGTATCGTGAAGTCGGGCAGTTTCAGCATCGACCAGGGCGTCGGCGTGCGCGCCGTGTCGGGCGATCGCACCGCTTTCGCCTATTCGGACGACCTCTCGCCCGAAGCGATCCGCCAGGCGGCCATCGCCACACGCGCAATCGCCAAGGCCGGCGGCGGCAAGCAGAAGATCAAGGTGGCGTCGTCGCTGACGGGCATCGCCGGCCGCGACCTGTATCTGCCGTCCGACCCGCTGCATTCGCTCGACGCCACCGCCAAGGTCAAGCTGCTCGAGCGCGTCGAACAGATGGCGCGCGGTCGCGATCCGCGTATTCAGCAAGTCATGGCTGGCCTTGCCGGCGAGTACGACGTCGTGCTGGTCGCGCGCAGCGACGGCGGCTTCGCGGCCGACATCCGTCCGCTGGTGCGCGTGTCGGTCACGGTGATCGCCGAACAGAACGGCCGCCGCGAAATCGGCAGCGGCGGCGGCGGCGGCCGCTTCGACTACGGCTATTTCACCGACGAAGTACTGTCGGGCTATGTCGACGACGCGGTGCACGCAGCGCTCGTGAACCTCGACGCCCGCCCGGCGCCGGCCGGCGCGATGACCGTGGTGCTCGGACCGGGCTGGCCCGGCGTGCTGCTGCACGAGGCGATCGGCCACGGGCTGGAGGGCGACTTCAACCGCAAGGGTTCGTCGGCGTTCGCGGGGCGGATCGGCGAACAGGTTGCGGCCAAGGGCGTCACGGTGGTCGACGACGGCACGCTGCCGAACCGCCGCGGCTCGCTCAATATCGACGACGAGGGCAATCCGACGCAATGCACGACGCTGATCGAGGACGGCATCCTGAAAGGCTACATTCAGGACACGCTGAACGCGCGTCTGATGAAAATGCCGGTCACGGGCAACGCGCGCCGCGAATCGTACGCCGCGCTGCCGATGCCGCGCATGACCAACACGTACATGCTCAACGGCGACAAGGACCCGCGGGAAATCATCGCCTCCGTGAAAAACGGTTTGTACGCGGTGAACTTCGGCGGCGGCCAGGTCGACATCACCAACGGCAAGTTCGTGTTCTCGGCCTCCGAGGCGTACATGATCGAAAACGGCAAGGTCACTTACCCGGTCAAGGGCGCGACGCTGATCGGCAGCGGCCCCGAGTCGCTCAAATACGTCAGCATGATCGGCAACGACATGAAGCTCGATTCGGGCGTGGGCGTGTGCGGCAAGGAAGGCCAAAGCGTGCCGGTCGGCGTCGGCCAGCCGACGCTGCGCATCGACCGCATGACCGTCGGCGGCACCGCCTGAATCCAGATAAAACGCATACTTCGTGCATAAAATGCGCGAAGTATGCGGAATTTCCGCATTTTTACGCCTTCCGGCTTGCCAGTCGAGCCTGTAGGGGTTATAAAGTCACTCACCCTTTTTGACCAGCGACCTCATTTCGCCATGTCCGCCAAGTTTTACTTTTACTTTTTTTGGCATCTCAGACCGCTGGCGGATCGAGAGGGGTGTTAGTGCACGCAAGACACCGAGAATTCCCGAAAAACCGCCAGCGAGTCTGGCGGTTTTTTTTCGCCCCATGCCGTTAGAACTTTTGTCGTTGCAACTTTTTTGATTGTCGTCCGCGCGTGCATCGCTGCTCATTGCCGCAGCCCTCGTTACCCGCGCGAACACGCTACGAACCGATTCAGGAGAACAACATGCCCCCGCACAACACCGACGATGTCCGCATTCGCGAATTGAAAGAACTCACGCCCCCCGCTCATCTGATCCGCGAATTCGCTTGCGATGAAACGGTGTCCGACGTCATCTACAACTCGCGCAACGCGATGCATCGCATTCTGCACGGCATGGAAGACCGTCTGATCGTCGTCATCGGACCGTGCTCGATTCACGACACGAAGGCGGCGCTCGAATACGCGGGTCGTCTCGTCGAACAGCGCAAGCGCTTCGCCGGCGAGCTCGAAATCGTGATGCGCGTGTACTTCGAAAAGCCGCGCACGACGGTGGGCTGGAAGGGTCTCATCAACGACCCGCACATGGACAACAGCTTCAAGATCAACGACGGTCTGCGCACCGCGCGCGAACTGCTGTTGCGCATCAACGAACTCGGTCTGCCGGCCGGCACCGAATACCTCGACATGATCAGCCCGCAATACATCGCGGATCTGATCTCGTGGGGCGCGATCGGCGCGCGGACCACCGAGTCGCAGGTGCACCGTGAACTCGCTTCGGGACTGTCGTGCCCGGTCGGCTTCAAGAACGGCACCGACGGCAACGTGAAGATCGCCGTCGACGCGATCAAGGCCGCCTCGCAGCCGCACCATTTCCTGTCGGTCACGAAGGGCGGCCACTCGGCGATCGTCTCGACCGCCGGCAACGAGGACTGCCACATCATCCTGCGCGGCGGCAAGACGCCGAACTACGACGCGGACAGCGTCAATGCCGCGTGCGCCGACATCGGCAAGGCCGGTCTCGCCGCGCGCCTGATGATCGACGCGAGCCACGCGAACAGTTCGAAGAAGCACGAGAATCAGATTCCGGTGTGCGCGGACATCGGCCGGCAAATCGCTTCGGGTGACGAACGGATCGTCGGCGTGATGGTGGAATCGCACCTCGTGGCGGGCCGCCAGGATCTGCAGGAAGGCTGCCAGTTGACCTATGGGCAAAGCATTACCGATGCATGCATCGGCTGGGACGAAAGCGTAGCCGTGCTGGAAGGTCTCGCCGACGCGGTCAAGCAACGGCGTATTGCGCGCGGCAGCGGCAACTGAGAAAACCCGCTCGATCGCTGCAAGTTAGTTTAGAAAGCCCGGCTCAATCGAGCCGGGCTTTTTTGTTAGCCGAACGGACGAATGGTGCGCCGCCTGCCGCCTCTGTACCGTAACAACTCGTTGCCGGGCTCGCCGCCGGGTCGAAATTGACTTGACCGGGCCGAGGTGTTGCGTATACAATTTTGTACATGAAAGGCGGCTATGGAGCAGGAAAAAGAAATTCGCTGGATGGGCTCCAGCTACCGCGATTTACTCGCTTTTCCCGAAGAGCCGCGTCGGCGGGCAGGGTTTCAATTGGGCAAGATCCAGGCAGGGCTCGACCCTGACGACTGGAAGCCATTTGATTCGATCGGCGCAGGAACCCGCGAGATTCGCATCAAGGAAGCGGACGGCATCTATCGCGTCATGTATGTGACCAAGTTCGTGGAAGCGCTCTATGTGTTGCATTGCTTCCAGAAGAAAACGCAGAAGCTGAGTCCGCACGATAAACAGATTGCCGAGACGCGTTATCGCGCCATCATGACTGAGAGGAAAATTTGAAAATGACGATCGATGCCAAAGTCCGTCACGTAACCAAGCCCGGTGCCAATCTGTTCCTCGAGCTCGGCTTCTCCGCCGAAGAGGCGAAGCGCCTGCACGCGGCATCGCAGAAACAGATCAACGACACGCGGCTGCTCAAGGAGCAGTTGATGACCGAGCTCTCAAGCTGGATCGAACAGCATCATTTGAAGCAGGCCGAGGCCGCCGAGATTCTGATGGTGTCGCGCCCGCGTGTGTCCGACGTGGTGAACAAGAAGACCACCAAGTTCACCATCGACACGCTCGTCGAAATGATGAGCCGGATCGGCAAGCCAGTCACGCTGGCGGTCGGGTAAGAGCATGGCAAGCTGCGCGGCGGGCTTTCGCCCGGAGCGGTTTGCCATGCGTCTTGCCTTACTGAACGGCGCCTGAACCGAACACTTCGGTGTGGATTCGCGCAGCGTCCACGCCGAGCGCGGCCAGCGCATCGCACTGCGCGCGCATGAACGGCAGCGGCCCGCAGATGTAGTAATCCGCATCGGGCACGATCACCTTGTCGGCGATTTTCGTCACGTCGAGACGGCCTTCGAAATCGTAGTCGACGCCGAGGCGGTCGGTCGCTTCAACAGCTTCATAGAACACTGCGCGGGTCACGTTCGGGTGCGCTGTAACCGTATCGTTAAGCCACTGACGGAATGCGTGTACCCGGCCATTGCGGCACGCATGCACGAAGGTCACGCTACGCTCGCTCTTCTCGGCCAACAACGTGGACAGCATCGAGGTCATCGGCGTCACGCCCACGCCGCCGCTCATCAGCACCACCGGGGTCGTCTTCTTGCGGTCGAGCGTGAAGTCGCCCATCGGCGCGCTCACATGCACCACCTCGCCCACTTCCACTCCGTCGTGCATCAGGTTCGATACGTGGCCCGGCGCCGTGTCCTCGCGGCCGGCTTCGCGCTTCACCGAAATGCGCAGCCACTTGCCGTTGGGCGCATCCGACAAACTGTATTGCCGCGGCTGGTCAACACCCAGTTCATCGACAAAGCGCTTCACGCTCAGATATTGGCCGGGTTCGAAACCGCAGGCCGGCGAGCCGTCGGCGGGAGTCAGATAGAACGACGTGATCTCGTCGCTCTCCACTTCCTTGCGGGCGACCTTGAACGGCCGGAAGCCGGTCCACGCGGCGCCGTCGTACAGCTTCGCCTCGGTGCCGATGAAGATATTGGCCAACTGCCCGTACGCGGCTTGCCATGCACTGAGCGTTTCCTGATCGACCGCGTCGCCGAGCACATCGACGATCGCGCCGAGCAGGTGGCGGCCCACGATCGGGTACTGCTCCGGGCGGATATTCAGGCTGGCGTGCTTATGCGCGATCCGCGAGACCGTCGGGCCGAGGGCGCCGAGATTGTCGATATTGGCTGCATACGCATACACCGCTTTCGCCAGCGTTTCCGGCTGATTGCCGCTCTTCTGGTGGGTCTGGTTGAACACGTTCTTCAACTCGGGGTGGTGCGCGAACATGCGCTTGTAAAAGTGCTTGGTGATGATGGTGCCGTGTTCGGCGAGCACGGGAACAGTGGCTTTGACGCGGGCGATCTGGTCAGCGGTGAGCGTGGTCATCAGGCTTTCTCCTAAAGATGCGCGTAGAATACCTCTTTAAGAAAAGACTTGCCCGGACAGATTGTCACAGGGCCACCAATGCGCCTATCCGGCCCCGCGGTCGTGCTGCCACAGTACGTCCGCGCCGCCGTCCGCGCGATTCAGCACGCGCGCCAGCACAAACAGAAGATCGGACAAGCGGTTCACATACTGGCGCGGCGCCGGATTGATCGCTTCGATTTCGCCCAGCGCGACGATCGCCCGCTCCGCGCGCCGGCACACCGTGCGGCACACGTGCGCGAGCGCGGCCGCGCGCGAGCCCGCCGGCAGAATGAATTCCTTCAATGGCGGCAGCGTCGCGTTGTAGTCGGCGAGCCAATCGTCGAGCTGGCCGAGATGTTGGTCGGTGATCATGGTGTGGCCGGGGATGCAAAGCTCGCCGCCCAGATCGAACAGATCGTGCTGAATCGCGACGAGCGCCGCTCGCACTTCGTCCGGCAGTGTCTCGCACAGCAGCACGCCGAGGTTCGAATTGAGTTCGTCGACGTCGCCGATCGCCGCGATGCGCGCGCTGTCCTTGCGCACGCGGCGGCCGTCGCCGAGACCGGTGGTGCCGTCGTCGCCGGTGCGGGTGGCGATCTTGCTCAAGCGGTTGCCCATGATGTCTCCGTGCATTTAGTAACGATGCGTCCGCGCGGCGCCGGCCATTCCATCCGGCGCATCGGCCACCCGGCCGGATAAGCCAGCGGACAAGCCACCGCGTTTATCCATATTGCGCGCATCGCGAGGTCGCCGCCATTATAGAAGCGCAAGCCGGTCCCGACGCCGGCCAGAAGGCGATCGGCGTAAAATGAAACGCCTGCTGCAAACCAGCTCTGCCACCCTATATCAGGAGACATGCGTGAACCATCCCGAGCCATCGGCTCCGTTGCGCCGGCCGTTTCCCGCTGAGTTGCTGAGCGCGCTGAACGCCGCTTTCGGCGAACGCGTGTCGATTGCCGAAGCCGTGCGCGCCCATCATGGCCGCGATGAATCACCCTTCGATCCCCAGTTGCCCGACGCCGTCGTATTCGCGCGCACGACCGAGGAAGTGCAGACCATCGTCAAGCTATGCGCGCAGCATGACGTGCCGATCATCCCCTACGGCAACGGCTCCTCGCTCGAAGGGCACCTGCTGGCGGTGCAAGGCGGCGTGTCGATCGACTTGTCGGAAATGAACCGCGTGCTGTCGATCAACGCGGAAGACCTCACCGTCACCGTCGAGCCCGGCATCTCGCGCAAGCAACTGAACGAAGCGCTGCGCGACACAGGGCTGTTCTTCCCCATCGACCCCGGCGCGGACGCGAGCATCGGCGGCATGTCGGCCACGCGCGCCTCGGGCACCAACGCCGTGCGCTACGGCACGATGCGCGAGAACGTGCTCGGGCTGACCGTGGTGCTGGCCGACGGCCGCGTGATCAAGACCGGCACGCGGGCGCGCAAGTCGGCGGCCGGATACGACCTCACGCGTCTGTTCGTGGGCTCGGAAGGCACGCTCGGCGTGATCACCGAAATCACCGTGCGTCTCTATCCGCTGCCGGAAGCGGTGTCCGCCGCGGTATGCGCATTCCCGTCCATGGGCGATGCGGTGCGCGCCGTCATCGAAACGATCCAGATCGGCGTGCCGATCGCGCGCGTCGAGTTCGTCGACTCGCTCGCGATCCGCTCGATTAATCGCCATTCGAATCTGACGCTGCGCGAGGCGCCCACGCTGTTCTTCGAATTCCACGGCACCGAGGCCGGCGTCAAGGAGCAAGCCGAGCTGGTGCAGGAAATCGCCGCGCAGAATGCCGGCGAGGGTTTCGAATGGGCGACTCGACCGGAAGACCGCAGCCGCCTGTGGAACGCGCGCCACAACGCTTATTTCGCGATGCTGCAACTGAAGCCCGGTTGCCGCGCGGTCACGACCGACGTCTGCGTGCCGATCTCGCGCCTCGCCGAATGCGTGGTGGAAACCGAGCAGGATCTGAAGGCGTCGCCGCTGCCCTGCCCGATCGTCGGCCATGTCGGCGACGGCAACTTCCACGTGGCGATCCTGATCGATCCGGAAAAGCCCGAAGAACTCGTCGAAGCGGAGCGTCTGAACCAGCGCATCGTGCAACGCGCGCTGCGCATGGACGGCACCTGCACGGGCGAGCATGGCGTCGGCCTGCACAAGATGGGCTTCCTGCTCGAGGAACACGGCGAAGTCGCGGTGGATACCATGCGCTCGATCAAACACGCGCTCGATCCGCGCAATCTCATGAACCCCGGCAAGATCTTTTCCTGGGCGGCTTGAGGCATTTCCAGGCGCGGCAGCGGCGCCGCCGCCGCATCGAACCCGACGAGCACGCCGGGTGAGCGACACGAGGAGACAACCCACATGAACGCACCCGCTGAACTGACGGCCGACGTACTCGCCCAGCGCCAGCGCGAAGTCGTGCAGGCGCTGATGGCCGTGTTGCCGACCCACTGTTTGCTATATCGCGAGGAAGACACCGTCGCCTACGACTGCGACGGGCTTGCCGCCTACCGGCGTCTGCCGCTGGCGGTCGCGTTGCCGGAGACGGAATCGCAGGTGCAGCGCATCGTGCAGATCTGCCACCGCCTCGACGTGCCGATCGTGCCGCGCGGCGCGGGCACCGGTTTGTCCGGCGGCGCGATGCCGATTCGCCACGGCGTGGTGGTGTCGCTCGCGCGCTTTCGCAAGATCGTCGAGGTCGACTCCTACGCGCGTACCGCCACGGTCCAGCCGGGCGTGCGCAATCTGTCGATTTCCGAGGCCGCCGCGCCCTATGGCTTGTACTACGCGCCGGATCCGTCGTCGCAGATCGCCTGCACGATCGGCGGCAACGTCTCCGAGAATTCCGGCGGCGTGCACTGCCTCAAGTACGGCCTCACGGTGCACAACGTGCTGCGCGTTCGCGCCGTGACGATGGAAGGCGAAATCGTCGAATTCGGCTCGCTCGGGCCTGACGCGCCCGGCCTCGATCTGCTCGCGGTGTTGATCGGCAGCGAAGGCATGTTCGCGATCGTCACCGAGGTCACCGTCAAGCTGATCCCGAAGCCGCAAACGGCGCAGGTCATCATGGCCAGTTTCGACGACGTCGTGAAAGGCGGCGACGCGGTGGCCGGCATCATTGCCGCGGGCATCATCCCGGCGGGCCTGGAGATGATGGACAAACCGGCCACGCGCGCGGTGGAGGAATTCGTCCATGCGGGCTACGACCTGGACGCAGCCGCGATCCTGCTCTGCGAATCGGACGGCACGCCCGAAGAAGTCGCCGACGAAATCGTGCGCATGACGGCGGTGCTGCGTGAACAGGGCGCCACCCGCATCCAGATTTCCCGCTCGGAGAACGAGCGGCTGCGCTTCTGGTCCGGGCGCAAGAACGCGTTTCCGGCCGCGGGCCGCATTTCACCGGACTACTACTGCATGGACGGCACGGTGCCGCGCCGCAGTATCGGCCCGCTGCTCGCGCGCATCGAAGCGATGGAGAAGAAATACGGCCTGCGCTGCATCAACGTCTTTCACGCCGGCGACGGCAACATGCATCCGCTGATCCTGTTCAACGGCAACGACCGGGACGAGTGGCACCGCGCGGAAGCGTTCGGTAGCGACATCCTCGAAACCTGCGTCGAACTCGGCGGCACGATAACGGGCGAACACGGCGTCGGCATCGAGAAAATCAACTCGATGTGCGTGCAGTTCTCGCCCGAGGAGCGCGACACGTTCCACGCGGTCAAGCGCGCCTTCGACGCGCCGGGCCTGCTCAACCCCGACAAGGGCATTCCCACCCGAGCGCGCTGCGCCGAATACGGCAAGATGCACGTGCGCGGCGGCTTGCTGCCGCATCCCGACCTTCCGCGGTTTTAACTCATGGGTTTCCGCTCACCCATGGCGAACTGACGCAGCGCGCATAGCCCGCTCTGGCGGGGCTTTCCGGCGTTCACCCTGATTACCCGATGCGGGTCCGCTCCGGGTTGTCAGCGCGCTCCCGGCCGGTACAATCAAACGAAACACAATGAAGCAGGACACCATGGAAGAGGACGACATCGTCGCCGTTTGGTCCGAACGCGTGCGTTCGGCCAGCGCCGCGGGACGCGCGTTGCGCATCCGTGGCGGCGGCACGAAGGACTGGTACGGTCAGGCGCTGGAAGGTGAGATCCTCGACACGCGCGCCTATCGCGGCATCATCGCGTACGATCCGGCCGAACTGGTCATCACCGCGCGCGCGGGCACGCCTTTGCTGGAGCTCGAGGCGGCGCTCGCCGAACACCATCAGATGCTCGCGTTCGAGCCGCCGCACTTCGGGCCGCAGGCCACCTTCGGCGGCTGCATCGCGGCGGGCATCGCCGGTCCGCGCCGCCCGGCTGCGGGCGCGGCGCGCGACTTCGTGCTCGGCGCCGTCGTCATGAACGGCCAGGGGCAGACGCTGCGTTTCGGCGGGCAAGTGGTGAAGAACGTCGCCGGTTACGACGTCTCGCGCCTGATGGCGGGCTCGCTCGGCACGCTAGGGCTGATCCTCGAATTGTCCGTCAAGGTGTTGCCGCTGCCGCAGGCCGAAACGACCCTCAAGTTCGATATGAACGGCACCGACGCGGTCCGCAAGCTCAACGAATGGGGCGGCCTGCCGCTGCCGATCACCGCGAGCGCATGGCGTCACGGCACCTTGGCCGTGCGGCTGGCCGGCGCGGAAAGCGCCGTCAAGACAGCGCGCACGACGCTTGGCGGCGAAGTCGTCGATGCGGTCGAGGCGGAACGCTTCTGGGCGGGCCTGCGCGAACAGACCGACCTGTTTTTCTCGGCGATTCCGCCAAAGGCCGCGCTGTGGCGCCTCGCGCTGCCGTCGATCACCGAGCCCATGCAGTTGCCGGGCGCGCAGTTGATGGAATGGGGCGGCGCCCAGCGCTGGTGGATCACCGACACCGACGCGCAAACCGTGCGCATCAGCGCCAAGCAGGCGGGCGGCCACGCCACCATTTTCCGCACCGGCCACGGCTATGACCGCAGCACCGGCGTGTTCACGCCGCTGCCCGCGCCGCTGATGAAAATCCATCGCGGCCTGAAAGCGGCCTTCGATCCAGCCCGCATCTTCAATCGCGGCCGTCTCTACCCCGACTTCTAAGCGACGCGATGCAAACCAACCTCGCGGACTTCATTCGCAATACGCCCGACGGCGACGAAGCCGACGCCATCCTGCGCAATTGCGTGCACTGCGGTTTCTGCACGGCCACCTGCCCGACCTATCAATTGCTGGGCGACGAACTCGACGGCCCGCGCGGACGCATTTATCTGATCAAGCAGATGGTCGAGGGCGCGCCGGTCACGCGCAGCACGCAGGTTCATCTGGACCGCTGCCTCACTTGCCGCAACTGCGAAACCACGTGTCCGTCGGGCGTGCAATACGGCCGGCTGGTGGAAATCGGCCGCAAGCTCACCGAGGAAAAAGTCACGCGACCGTTCGGTCAGCGGGTGGTGCGGCGGTTCCTCGCGAGCTTCGTGCCGAACAGCGCGCTGTTTACGCCGGCCATGCGGCTCGGTCAGCATGTCCGCCCGCTCCTGCCGAAGAAGCTGCGCGACAAGGTGCCCGCGCGGCAGCGTCCGCTCGAATGGCCGAGCGCGAAACATTCGCGCAAGATGCTAATGCTGGCGGGCTGCGTGCAACCGTCGATGATGCCGAACGTCAATACGGCGACCGCGCGGGTGCTCGACGCGCTCGGCATCGAGACCGTGGTCGCGCCCGAAGCCGGCTGCTGCGGCGCGATCCGCCTGCATCTCGGCTACAACGACGAAGCGCTCGACGATCTGCGTGCGAACATCGACGCATGGTGGCCCCAGGTTGAAAACGGCGTGGAAGCGATCGTGATGAACGCGTCCGGTTGCGGCGCGACGGTCAAGGAATACGCGCACCTGTTGCGCCACGATCCGGCCTACGCGGAGAAGGCGCGCCGCATCGTCGAACTGACGCGCGACATCGCGGAGATCTTGCCGGAGTTCGAGGAAAGCCTGATCGCGGCCACGAGGCGCCGCTCGGTTCACACGGTGGCGTTTCATCCGCCCTGCACGTTGCAGCACGGTCAGCAGGTGCGCGGCAAGGTCGAGCATCTGCTGACGGCGCTCGGCGTCGAAGTGCGTCTTCCCACGGATAGCCACTTGTGCTGCGGCTCGGCCGGCACTTACTCGCTCACGCAGCCCAAGCTCTCGTATGCGTTGCGCGACCAGAAGCTCGAGCGGCTCCATGCGCAGGAACCGCAGGTGATCGTGTCGTCGAACGTCGGCTGCATCGCGCATCTGCAAAGCGGCACGTCCACGCCGGTCGCGCACTGGATCGAACTGGTCGAGCACATGCTGTCCGTATAATCCGGTCATCGCCCTCCGGATCCGTTCCATGTCCGATCTGATTCACCACCTCGAAGCGGTGCGGCAGCGCATCGCGGCCGCCGCGCACGCGGCCGGACGCGACGCGCGCACCATCGACCTGCTCGCGGTTTCCAAGACCTTTCCCGCCGAAGACGTGCGCGCCGCCTACGACGCGGGCCAGCGCGCGTTCGGCGAGAACTACGTGCAGGAAGCCATTGCGAAAATCGAAGCGCTGGCCGATTTGCGCGCCGCGCTCGAATGGCATTTCATCGGACCGTTGCAATCGAACAAGACGCGGCCGGTCGCCGAGCATTTCGACTGGGTGCATTCGGTCGACCGCTTGAAGATCGCACAACGCTTGTCGGAGCAGCGGCCGGACAATCTGCCGCCGCTGAACGTGTGCTTGCAAGTCAACATCAGCGGCGAGGCGTCGAAAAGCGGCGTGAGCATGGCCGAGGCGGTGGAAGTCGCGCAGGCGATCGCCGCGCTGCCGAAGCTGCGTTTGCGCGGCTTGATGGCGATTCCGGAACCGGCCGGCGGCATCGACGAGCAACGTGTGCCGCATCGCCGCTTGCGCGAACTGTTCGAGCGCCTGCGCGAGAACGGTCTGCCGCTCGATACCCTTTCGATGGGCATGTCGAGCGACCTGGAGGCGGCCGTGCTGGAAGGCGCGACGATCGTGCGCGTCGGCACCGCGATCTTCGGCGCGCGGGATTACTCTCACTGACCCTTGCTTGTTCGAACCCAGGCGGGCTCTCAACGGAACTTCTTTCGGACCATCATGAAAATTGCTTTTATCGGCGGCGGCAACATGGCTGCGGCGTTGATCGGCGGCCTCATCAAACGTGGCGTCGCGCCCGCCGATCTCTATGCGATCGATCCCAACGAGGACGCGCGCAAGCGCAACGAGCAGCAGTTCGGCATCCGGACCGGCGCCGCGGCGGACGCCGCGCTCGCGTCGTATGACGCCGTCGTGCTGGCGGTGAAGCCGCAGATCCTGAAGAGCGTCGCCGAGGCGCTGGCGCCGCACTTGAACGCGTCGCAACTGGCGATCAGCATCGTCGCCGGGATTCGCATGGACGATATGTCGCGCTGGCTGAACGGCCACAGCCGCATCGTGCGCGTGATGCCGAATACGCCGGCGCTGATCGGCATGGGCGTGGCCGGTCTCACCGCCACGCGCAGCGTCGACGAAGCGGGCCGCGCATTGGCGTCGCAGGTGCTCGGCGCGGTGGGCGAAACCGTCTGGTTCGACGACGAAGCGAAGATCGACGCGGTCACCGCCATCTCGGGTAGCGGCCCGGCCTACGTGTTCCATTTCATCGAAGCGTTGCAGGAAGCCGCGCGCCAGCTCGGCATGAACGAAGCGCAAGGCCGCGCGCTGGCGGTGGCGACCTTCACCGGCGCGGCGCAACTCGCCGCGAACTCGGACGAGCCGCCGTCCGTGCTGCGCGAACGTGTGACGTCGAAGGGCGGCACCACCGCAGCCGCGCTGGCGTCGTTCGACGCGAGCGGCATCAAGGATGCAATCGTGCGCGGCGTGCTGGCCGCCGATGCGCGTGCCAAGGAAATGGGCGACGAGTTCGGCAAGCAGTAAGCGCGGTTGGTGCGCTCGACGCGTTAAGCGCGGATCAGGCAGTCAGTCAGGAAAAGTGCGCCGCAGGACGCGGCGCCTCGAAATTAGCTGACGGATTCGGCCGGCGATCAGAGCGGTTAGCGCGGTCGTCGCGCTCCGCGCCGACGAGCAGTTAGAACAGAAGTGGATTCGAACCGAGGCGGCGTGCGCGGCACAAAGGCAACGCGAACACAGCGCTGAAAAACTAGAACGAAGCCGCCGCGTAATGCGCGGCGATGCCGGCAAACAGCGCGCCGCCCAGCCAGTTGTTATGCCGGAACGCCGCGAAGCAGGCCATCCGCTCGCGGTTGCGGATCAGCGTGTAGTGATAGATCGCGCAGCCCGCCGCCGCCGCCCATCCCAGCCAGTACAGCACGCCGAAACCGAGCAGTACGCCGATGCCGACGTAAATCCCCAGCGTTGCCGCATAGCACAGCATGATCGCGGTCACGTCGAAGCGCCCGAAGGTCAGCGCCGAGGTGCGGATGCCGATCTTGATGTCGTCGTCGCGATCGACCATCGCGTATTCGGTGTCGTACGCGACCGACCAGAACACGTTGGCCAACAGCATCACCCAGGCGAGCATCGGCACGTGGTCCTGAATCGCGGCGAACGCCATCGGAATGCCGAAGCCGAACGCGATGCCGAGGTATGCCTGCGGAATCGCGAAGAAACGCTTCGTGAACGGATACGAACCGGCGACGAACAACGCGGCGACGGACAGCTCCTTGGTCAGCGTATTGAGCGGCAGGATCAGCAGAAAGGCCAGCAGGGACAGGCCCGCCGCGAGCGCCACCGCTTCCCATGCCTTGATCTTGCCCGAGGTGATCGGACGGTTTTCGGTGCGCTTCACGTAGCGGTCGAAATCGCGATCCGCATAGTCGTTTATTGCGCAACCGGCCGAGCGCATCAGCACCGTGCCCACCGTGAAGATCACCAGCAGCGGCCACGACGGATGACCGTCGGAGGCGATCCACAGCGCGTTGAGCGTGGGCCACAGCAGCAGCAGGCTGCCGATCGGCTTGTCCATGCGCACGAGGCGCAAATACAGGGGAAGTCGGGCGAACATGGCGGATTCGGTGGAATGCGGAGATGTGCGGCTATTTTACGGGATGCGGGCTGCGGGGAGCTTCGGCAGGACGACGGTCACGCGCTCGGCGCCGACGCAGGAGCGAACGCCAGCGTCGAAGCCGAAATCCGCCCCGTAAAAAAACAAAAGCCTCCCGTAAAGGGAGGCTCCGTCTGGATTCATCACACACGCCGAAGCGCCGGTCGATGAATCCGCACGCCGCCGCTCAAGCGGATCAACCGCTCAAGCCAGCATCGAACGCAGCATCCACGCGGTTTTCTCATGCGTCTGCATGCGTTGCGTCAGCAGGTCGGCGGTCGGTTCGTCGTTGGCGGCTTCCGTCGACGGGAAAATCGCGCGCGCGGTACGCACCACGGCTTCCTGACCTTCCACCAACTGGCGGATCATTTCCTCGGCAGCCGGCACGCCGTCCGCTTCGGGAATCGACGACAGCTTGGCGAAATCCTTGTAGCTGCCCGGCGCGTGGACACCCAGCGCGCGAATACGTTCGGCGATCGAATCCACCGCCAGCGCCAACTCGTTGTACTGCGTTTCGAACATCAGGTGCAGCGTGTTGAACATCGGACCCGTGACGTTCCAGTGAAAGTTGTGGGTCTTCAGATACAGCGTGTAGGTGTCGGCGAGCAGATGCGACAAACCTTCCGCGATCTTCTTGCGATCCTTGTCGCTGATCCCGATGTTGACATGCTGTACGGCTTCTTTCTTGGCCATGATGACTCCTTTGAAGAGTGATACGAACCGGTCGGCAAACTAACGGTTTGCGAATGACAAACCGGAAACATCGAACGCTCGACAGTTTATCTTAGAAAGGTGCCGCGTTCGTGTGACGCGTGGTCACTTGCCGCCCTTGCGGCAAGCGCTTGAATCAGCCGCCTGACGCGTGCCGGAGCGCTTCTGCGACGATCACCGCCAGTCCGCTCGTGAAGATCGCGAAACCCACGGTCTTGCGCGCCATCCATGCCTGCCGCTGTTGCGCGCCGCGCGTCGACGGCGTGCCGCCGATGGTCGCCATCATCATCTGGATCATGATCGTGCTTCCTCGATTCGTCTCAATACCGGCGGGGCGCCGATGCGCCCCGCTTTGCTGCATCACTTCCCGATTACTTCGACCGCTTACTTCTTGCCGGCTTCCGCAAGCGCGGCCAGCGCGGCGGTCACGCCTTCGGCGTAGGCCGGATCGATGCGGCGGAAATGCTCGATCTGACGCGCGACGATCTCCTGCGGCACACCGTTGATATGGCGCGCGATATTGCCGAACAGACGCTCGCGCTGCGCGGCGTCGAAGAGCGCGAACAGCATCGCCGGCTGCGTGTAGTAGTCGTCGTCCAGCCGATGATCGTAGCGATCCACCGCGCCCGCCGCGAGCGGCGGCTCGGACGCATTCGCGTCCTGCGCGAAGTCGCCGAAACGGCTCGGCTCGTAGTTCACGTTACCGCCGAGGTTGCCGTCGGTGCGCATCGCGCCGTCGCGATGGAACGAATGCGGGTTCGGCACGCGCGCCGCATTCACCGGAATCTGGTGATGGTTGATGCCGAGGCGATAGCGCTGCGTGTCGCCGTACGAGAACAAACGGCCTTGCAACAGACGGTCCGGCGAGAAGCCGATGCCCGGCACCACGTTGGCCGGCGTGAACGCCGCCTGCTCCACGTCCGCGAAATAGTTGGCCGCATTGCGGTTCAACTCGATCGTGCCGACGTCGATCAACGGATAGTCCTTCTGCGACCACACCTTCGTGATATCGAACGGATTGAAGCGATATGCCGCGGCTTCCGCTTCCGGCATCACCTGAATCGCGAAGCGCCATTTCGGGAAATTGCCCGCGTCGATGTTCGCGACCAGATCGCGCTGCGCGCTTTCACGGTCCTGCGCGACCACTTGCGCCGCTTCGGCATCGGTGAAATTTTCAACGCCCTGCAGCGACTTGAAGTGGAACTTCACCCAAAAACGTTCGTTGTTCGCGTTGATGAACGAGTACGTGTGCGAGCCGAAACCGTGCATCTGACGATAGTTCTTCGGAATACCACGATCGCTCATCAGAATCGTCACCTGGTGCAGCGACTCGGGATGACGCGACCAGAAGTCCCACGCCGCGACGTTGCTGCGCATGTTGGTGTACGGGTCACGCTTTTGCGTATGGATGAAGTCCGGGAACTTCAGCGGATCGCGGATGAAGAACACCGGCGTGTTGTTGCCGACCACGTCCCAGTTGCCTTCTTCCGTGTAGAACTTGATCGAGAAACCGCGCACGTCGCGTTCCGCGTCGGCCGCGCCGCGCTCGCCCGCCACCGTGGAAAACCGCATGAAGAGCGGCGTTTCCTTGCCGACCTCGGCGAACACTTTCGCCTTCGTGTAGCGCGAGATGTCGTGCGTCACTTTCAGCGTGCCGAATGCGCCCGAGCCTTTGGCGTGAACGCGGCGCTCCGGAATCACTTCACGATCGAAGTGGGCGAGTTTTTCGAGCAGCCATACGTCTTGCAGGACGACCGGGCCGCGCGTGCCGGCAGTCATCGAATTCTGGTTGTCGGCGACGGGTGCGCCGGCGGCATTGGTGAGCTTGCGTTCTGACATGCGTGACTCCTGGGTGTCTTGTATCGAAACTGAATGTGGGGAGAGGCGCGGCACACTGATGCCGGAAACTTGAGCCGATATCGAGCGAATGCTAAGTGGGCACTAAGCGGACAGAGCCCGGTCGACCAGCAACGAGAACGCGACGGTGCGCATATTCAGCATCGACGCGGCGAACGCGCGGGGCGTGGCGACGGCTTGGGCTTGCTGCGAATTCGGTTGGGCCATGATGTCCTCCGGGTCTTATGGGATCGGGTGATCCGTTGGAGAAACTATATCAACCCTATCGAACTTCCGTGGTTAATTAATTTAATCTATTTGATAGGCGCGGGACCAACGGCGCCTTGGGCGATGGCCGGGCCGCCAGGATACTTGGCGAGCCGGCTTCGGCGCGAAACGGGTAACAATCAGCGGGTGAAAATCAGTTGACGGCGACCGGCAGGTCCAGCTTCTTGACGCCTGGCAGATCGCAGGCGCTGACCGCGTCGCAAATGGCCTCGATGGCGGGCATGCGGGTGAAACTCTTGCGCCAGGCGAGCACGACGCGGCGATCCGGCACCGGCTCGCCGAAAGGAACGTAGCTCAGCAGGCCCGAGTCGATGCCGCCCGCATGCGCCTTCACTTCATGCACCGACATGCGCGGCAGCACGGTAATGCCGACGCCGCTCGCCACCATATGGCGAATGGTTTCCAGCGACGAACCTTCGAAAGTCTTCTGGATGCCGTCCGCGTTCTGCGAAAAGCGCATCAATTCCGGGCACACGCCCAATACGTGGTCGCGGAAGCAATGGCCGCTGCCGAGCAGCAGCATGGTTTCCTGCTTCAGATCGTCGGCGTCGATTTCCTTGCGGTTTTCCCACGCGTGGCCCGAGGGCAGCGCGACGACGAACGGCTCGTCGTACAGCGAGCGCAGCATCAGGCCCGTTTCCGGGAAAGGCAACGCCATGATCGCGACGTCGATTTCGCCCTGCTTGAGCAGCTCGATCAGCTTGAGCGTGTAATTTTCCTGCAGCATCAGCGGCATTTGCGGGACGCGCTTGATCATCTGCTTGACGAGCGTGGGCAGCAGATATGGCCCGATCGTATAGATCACGCCGAGGCGCAGCGCTCCGACCAGCGGGTCCTTGCCCTGCTTGGCGATTTCCTTGATGGCGAGCGTCTGTTCGAGGACGCGCTGCGCTTGCGTGACGATCTGTTCGCCGATCGGCGTGACGCTGACCTCGCTGGTGCCGCGCTCGAAAATCTGCACGTTCAACTCGTCTTCGAGCTTCTTGATCGCCACCGACAAGGTCGGCTGGCTAACGAAACACGCTTCGGCGGCCCGGCCGAAGTGCCGCTCGCGGGCAACCGCGACGATGTATTTCAATTCGGTGAGCGTCATTAGGGGACCAATCAGTGCGGTGAATTCGATAGGTTCTAGTTATACACCTATAGGGTCGGTTCGCCAACCTTTTGATCCCCCGGCTTTCCCGAAGGCGCTGCTGTTTGTCCGCCAAGCGGCATCACGCTTTCAGATAGTGCTCGCGCGCCCCGAGCCACCGCGCGAGATGCTGCATCACGACCTCGGGGTATTGCTCGAGCAACGCCGCCGCGGCTTCGCGCGCCGGCTCGATCAGCCACTGATCGTTCTCCAGATCCGCGAAGCGCAGCATGGCCGCGCCCGACTGCCGCGCGCCCAGGAATTCCCCCGGCCCGCGGATCTCGAGGTCCTTTCGAGCGATCTCGAAGCCGTCGGTGGTCTCGCGCATGGTCTGCAAGCGGGCGCGCGCCGTCATCGACAGCGGCCCGGTGTAAAGCAGCACGCAAACCGACGCCGCGCTCCCGCGCCCCACCCGTCCGCGCAACTGGTGCAATTGCGCGAGGCCGAACCGCTCGGCGTGCTCGATCACCATCAACGACGCATTCGGCACGTCGACCCCCACTTCGATCACCGTCGTCGCGACCAGCAACTGCACCTCGTTGCGGGTGAAGGCGTCCATCACCGCCGCCTTCTCGGCCGGCGCGAGCCGGCCATGCACGAGGCCCACGTTCAGTTCGGGCAACGCGGCTACCAGCGTCTCGTAGGTTTCCACCGCGGTCTGCAACTGCAAGGTCTCGCTTTCCTCGATCAGCGGACATACCCAGTACACCTGGCGCCCCGTCAACGCGGCTTCGCGCACGCGGCCGATCACTTCCTCGCGGCGCGCATCGGACACCAGTTTGGTGAGAATCGGCGTGCGCCCCGGCGGCAATTCGTCGATCGTGGAGACATCGAGATCGGCGTAATAGGTCATCGCGAGCGTGCGCGGAATCGGCGTGGCGGACATCATCAACTGATGCGGCTGGAACTCGCGCACGCCGTCGGCGGCTTTGGGCGCCTTGGCGCGCAACGCGAGCCGCTGCGCGACGCCGAAGCGATGCTGTTCGTCGACGATCACGAGCCCCAGCCGCGCAAATTCGACCGCGTCCTGAATGATCGCGTGCGTGCCGATCACGAGATGCGCCGTGCCGAGCGCGGCGGCTTCGAGCGCGGCGCGCTTTTCGCGGGTCTTAAGACTGCCGGCCAGCCACGCGACGCTCACGCCGAGCGGCTCCAGCCAGCCGCGCAGCTTGCGCGCGTGTTGCTCGGCGAGGATTTCGGTAGGCGCCATCAGCGCGGCCTGATAGCCGGCGTCGATCGCCTGCGCCGCCGCCAGCGCGGCGACGATCGTCTTGCCGCTGCCGACGTCGCCCTGCAGCAACCGCTGCATCGGATGAGGCTGCGTCAGATCGAGCGCGATCTCGCCGCCGACGCGCTCCTGCGCCGCCGTCAGCGAAAACGGCAGCGCCTTCAGCAAACGCGCCACCAGCGCGGATTCGTCGCCCAGCTTGCGGCGCGGCATGGCCGGCGCCGCGCGCCTGCGGCGCTCTTCGTGCGCGCGCTTGAGCGACATCTGCTGCGCGAGCAATTCCTCGAACTTGATGCGCACCCACGCCGGATGCGTGCCGTCGATCAACGCGGTTTCATCGGACTGCACGCCCGGATGATGCAGCGTGCGCACGGCGTCCATCAGCGTCGGCACGCCGAGCGGCTGCAGATAGGCCCGCGCGATCGGCTCGGGCAGCAATTCCGGCAACGCGGTGCGCGACAACGCGTTGTCGATCGATTTGCGCAGATACGCCTGGGTCACGCCCGCGGTGCTCGGATACACCGGCGTCAGCGCCTGCGGCAGCGGCGTGTCCTCGTCGACCACGCGCACCGCCGGATGCACCATCTCCAGACCGAAGAAACCGCCGCGCACGTCGCCGCGCACCCGCAGGCGCGCGCCGATCGCCATCTGCTTGACCTGCGAGCCGTAGAAATTCAGAAAGCGCAGTACGAGCTCGTCGCCGGCGTCGTCGCGCAACTTCACCAGCAACTGGCGACGCGGACGATAGGCGATCTCGTTGTCGAACACCACCCCTTCCGTTTGCGCGACGCCGCCCGGCAGCAGGTGGCCGATCGGCGTCAGCGAGGTTTCGTCTTCGTAGCGCATCGGCAGATGCAGCACGAGGTCGATGTCGCGCGTGAGGCCGAGCTTGGCGAGTTTGTCGGCGGGTTTGGCCGCAGGCTTGGCCGCCGGGGACGCGGCTTTCTTTTTGTCCGGCGCGGCGGCGGTTTTGGTGCTGTTCGAGGTTGCCGATTCGGATGCGGATCTGACGTTGCTCGCGGGGGCTGAGTCAGGTGCGGCTTTGGCGCCGCTGGGAGTTGCCGGGTCCGGTGCGACTTTGGCGCTGGTGGCGTTGGTGGCGTTGGTGACGTTAGTAGCACCGCTCGCGCCGCTCATCGCACCGCCCGCACCAACCGCATCGGCCGCACCCGCCGCCGGCCTGCCCCGCGAGACGCGGCGCTTGGGCTCGGCGCTCACTTCGTCGGTAGCGGAGGGCAATCGGCGTTCGGACAAAGGCATGGGTTGCTTCGCAAGTACAATATCGGCTGTCAAAGATGTCGCCGCCAATCAGCGCGCGGGCTCGCGGGCCGCTCAGGCGTCCCGCAATCATAGCCGCCCGGCTCCGGCTTCGGCTCAATTCCGTCCCAATTCGCTTCCAGTCGTCCGCATGTTTACGCTTTCCGATTTCGATTTCGATCTGCCACCCGAGCTGATCGCGCAAGTCGCGCTGCCCGAGCGCAGCGCGAGCCGTCTGCTCGAGGTGGACAATCCGCTCGATGCCGGCGCCGCGCGCCTGATCGACCGCCGCTTTGCCGAACTGCCCGATTGCATCGCGGCGGGCGACCTGCTCGTCTTCAACGATACCAAAGTCCTGAAGGCGCGTTTCCTCGGCCAGAAGGCCAGTGGCGGCAAGGTCGAAGTGCTGGTGGAGCGCCTCACCGGCGAGCGCACGGCGCTCGCGCAAATCCGCGCGAGCAAGAGCCCGCAGCCGGGCACCACGATCCGCCTGGCCGACGCGTTCGACGTCACCGTCGGCGAACGCGTCGAGCCGTTCTACACGCTGCATTTCCCGGACGACTGCCTGACGCTGATCGAGCAACACGGCCGCCTGCCGTTGCCGCCGTACATCGAGCACGATCCCGACGCAACCGACGAAACGCGTTATCAAACGGTGTTCGCGCAAAATCCGGGCGCGGTCGCCGCGCCCACCGCCGGCCTGCATTTCGACGACGCGCTGCTCGCGAAGCTCGACGCCAAAGGCGTGCAACGCGCGACGCTGACGCTGCACGTCGGCGCGGGCACGTTCCAGCCGGTGCGGGTCGAGAACCTGGCCGAGCACAAGATGCACAGCGAGTGGTATCACCTGCCGCAATCGCTCGCCGACAGGATCGCGGCCACGCATGAGCGCGGCAACCGCGTGATCGCGGTCGGCACGACCTCGATGCGCGCGCTCGAAGCCGCCGCGCGCGACGCCGAAGCCGCCGGCCGGCCGCTTGCCGCCGCCAGCACGGAAACCGACATCTTCATCACGCCGGGCTACAAATTCCGCGTGGTCGACCGGCTGGTGACCAATTTCCATTTGCCGAAGTCGACGCTGCTGATGCTGGTGTCGGCGTTCGCCGGCGTCGAGACGATTCGCGAAGCGTATCGCCATGCGATCGACGAGCGTTACCGCTTCTTCAGCTACGGCGACGCCATGCTGCTTACGCGGCGGGAAGGCTGAGACCGTCGTATCGCGCCGATGGCGTTGCGCGCCGGCCATGTGCGCGGTAGTCTGCCGCTCCTTGCCGCGTTGATGTGGCGGCGGTGCTTGCCCCGCTCTTGAGCGGGCATGCCCGCATCTCGAGTTTTATTACCCTGCCGCCGTGGCTGACCCGGCGGCGTTCGATACCGCGCCGGACTGTTCTCCGGTGGCACAGGAGTCTCCATGACCGAAGGTCATACCCACGATACACGCGGTAGCGGCAATACCGGCGGGAACACCGCCTCGCGCCCCGATAACGGCCTCGCATTCGAACTGCTCGGCACCGACGGCCAGGCGCGCCGCGGGCGCGTCACGCTGAATCACGGCGTGGTCGAAACGCCGATCTTCATGCCGGTCGGCACGTACGGCACGGTGAAAGCCGTCCAGCCGCGCGAGCTCGAGGAAATGCACGCGCAGATCATTCTCGGCAACACCTTCCACCTGTGGTTGCGTCCGGGGCTGGAAACGATCGAGGCGCACGGCGGCCTGCATGGCTTCATGGGCTGGAAGAAGCCGATCCTGACGGACTCCGGCGGCTTTCAGGTGTTCTCGCTCGGCGATCTGCGCAAGATCACCGAGGACGGCGTCACGTTCGCTTCGCCGATCAACGGCGACAAGCTGTTCCTGTCGCCGGAAGTATCGATGCAGATCCAGAAGGTGCTGAACTCGGACATCGTCATGCAGTTCGACGAATGCACGCCGTACGCCACCAACAATGTGCCGACCTCGCACCAGGAAGCCGCCGATTCGATGCGCATGTCGATGCGCTGGGCGAAGCGCTCGATCGACGAATTCAACCGGCTCGGCAATCCGAATGCGCTGTTCGGCATCGTCCAGGGCGGCATGTTCGAGGATCTGCGCGACGAATCGCTGGCGGGTCTCGCGGAAATGGATTTCCACGGGCTGGCGATCGGCGGGTTGTCGGTCGGCGAGCCGAAGGAAGACATGCTGCGCGTGCTGAACCACATCGGCCCGAAGCTGCCGGCCGACAAGCCGCACTACCTGATGGGCGTCGGCACGCCGGAGGATCTGGTGGCGGGCGTCGCAGCCGGCGTCGACATGTTCGACTGCGTGATGCCGACCCGCAACGCGCGCAACGGCTGGCTGTTCACGCGTTTCGGCGACATCAAGATCCGCAACGCGGCGCACAAAAATTCGCTGCGCCCGCTCGACGAGCAATGCGGCTGCTATACCTGTCGAAACTTCACCCGCGGCTATCTCCACCATCTGCATCGCGTGGGGGAAATCCTCGGCGCGCAGCTCAACACGATCCACAACCTGCACTACTACCTCGAACTGATGCAGGAAATGCGCGACGCCATCGACGCAAAAATGTTCGAGCCGTTCCGCCGGCGTTTCCAGGAGAACCGCGCGCGCGGCATCGATTAGACAGACGGTGCGCGCGCCGAAGGATTTGCATGAGGATTCCGTCGGCGTCACGCGGAAAACCTTACAATCCACTTTCGCGCGCGAGGTAAACAGGCTTTAACCGATTGATCGCAAAGCCGATTCGCCGCGCCGACGCGCATAGGGCCAGTGGTAGAATAACCGGCTGATTTTTTTGATCGTTTTTGACTTATAACGGAGAGACCAACGTGTCGTTCATTTCCAATGCCTTCGCTCAAGGCACAGCAACTGGTGGCATTGAATCGAATCTGATGAGCTTCCTGCCGCTGATCTTGATGTTCGGCGTGCTGTACTTCATCATGATTCGCCCGCAAATGAAGCGCCAGAAGGAACATCGCAGCATGCTCGCCGCGATGGCCAAGGGCGACGAGGTAGTGACGAATGGCGGCATCGTCGGCAAGGTGACCAAGGTGGGCGAAGCTTACGTCGGCATCGAAATCTCGGAAGGCACGGAAATCACCGTGCAAAAAGCGTCGGTCACGACGATTCTCCCGAAGGGCACGATCAAGTCGCTGTAAGGCCTGCTCTCTCGCGTCCGGCGCGGCCTCGCCGGCGGTTCATGCAACGCAACGCCGAACCGCCCGCGCTCATCGCCGGGCGCATCGCTTCCAAGCCAACCTTCCCGTTGGACCACTCATGAATCGTTACCCCCTCTGGAAATACGCCGTGATGCTGGTGGCTCTGGTCATCGGCCTCGTGTACACGCTGCCCAATCTGTTCGGCGAAGCGCCGGCGGTGCAGGTGTCGAGCGGCAAGGCAACGGTCAAGCTCGACTCGACCACGCTGTCGGCGGTCGAAGCCGCGCTCGCGGCCAGTCAGATCAAGCCGGCCGACGTCACGTTCGACAACACGTCGGCCAACGCGAACATTCGCGTGCGCCTGACGGACACCGACACGCAATTGCGCGTGAAGGACCTGCTGCAGAAGTCGCTGAACAGCGACCCCACCGACCCGCAGTTCATCGTCGCGCTGAACCTGCAAAGCGCGTCGCCGCGCTGGCTGACCGCCTTGCACGCGCTGCCGATGTACCTCGGTCTCGACCTGCGCGGCGGCGTGCACTTCCTGCTGCAGGTCGACATGGCCGGCGCGCTCAACAAGAAGCTCGACTCGGACGCCTCGGACGCGCGCACGCTCCTGCGCGACAACAACATCCGCGACGGCGGCGTGAATCGCGTCAACCAGACGGTGGTGATCAATTTCGCCGACCAGGCCACGGCGGACGCGGCGCTCAAGCAACTGGGCCGCGGCATCAGCGAACTCCAGTGGGCCTCGCAAGCCAGCGCCGACGGCAGCGTGCAACTCGTCGGCACGTTCACGCCCGCGGTGCAGAAAACCGTCGAGGATGCGGCGCTCAAGCAGAACATCACCACGCTGCACAACCGCGTGAACGAACTCGGCGTGGCCGAGCCGGTGATCCAGCAGCAAGGCGCGGATCGCATCGTGGTCGAACTGCCGGGCGTGCAGGACACGGCGAAGGCGAAGGACATCATCGGCCGCACGGCAACGCTCGAAGCGCGTCTGGCCGACCCGGTCAACACGCACCCGAATCCGTCCGACCCGGTGCCGCCGGGCGACGAACTGTTCACGCAAGGCAACCAGACGCCGGTGCTGCTGAGAAAGCAGATCATCTTCACGGGCGACCGGATTATCGACGCGTCGGCCGGGTTCGACGAACATCAGCGTCCGTCGGTCAACATCCGCCTCGATTCGGCGGGTGGGCGCGCGGTGCGCAGCGTGTCGCGCGACAACATCGGCAAGCCGATGGCGATGGTGCTGTTCGAAAAGGGCAAGGGCGAAGTGCTGACGGTGGCGACCATCCAGTCGGAACTGGGCGACCGCTTCCAGATCACCGGCCAGGCCACGCCGCAAGGCGCCGCCGACCTCGCGCTGCTGCTGCGCGCCGGTTCGCTGGCGGCCCCAATGGAGATCATCGAAGAACGCACGATCGGTCCGAGCCTCGGCGCGGACAACATCAACAAGGGCTTCCACTCGGTGGTGTGGGGCTTCGCGGCAATCGCCGTCTTCATGATCGCGTACTACATGCTGTTCGGCGTGATTTCGATGATCGGCCTGTCGGTCAACCTGCTGCTGCTGGTCGCCGTGCTGTCGATGCTGCAGGCCACGCTCACGTTGCCGGGTATCGCCGCTATCGCGCTCGCGCTCGGTATGGCGATCGACGCGAACGTGCTGATCAACGAGCGCGTGCGCGAGGAACTGCGCCACGGCGCGCCGCCGCAACTGGCGATCCAGAACGGCTACGCGCACGCATGGGCGACGATTCTCGACTCGAACGTCACCACGCTGATCGCCGGTCTCGCGCTGCTCGCGTTCGGCTCGGGCCCGGTGCGCGGCTTCGCGATGGTCCACTGTATCGGCATTCTGACGTCGATGTTCTCGGCCGTGTTCTTCTCGCGCGGCCTCGTCAACCTCTGGTACGGCGGCAAGAAGAAGCTCAAGTCGCTGGCGATCGGCCAGGTGTGGCGTCCGCAAGCGGAAGGTATCGACGGTGCCGCCGCGTACCTCGGTAACGAAGACGCAGCAACGGATACCGCACAAGCCGTCGCTGCCGTCACCGCGAAGCCGAAGGCCAACGCTGGCGCGCAAGCGCGTGCCGGCAAGCCGACCGTGCGCCGCCGCAATGCGTCGAATGCGTCGCCGAATGCGTCGAACACGCCGCAGAAACCGGGTTCATCCCGCTGAGTCCCGGAGAACAAGACCATGGAATTTTTCCGTTTTCGCAAAGACATTCCGTTCATGCAGCGTGCGTTGATCTTCAACGCAGTCTCGCTGTTGACGTTCCTTGCCGCTGTGTTCTTCCTGCTGCATCGCGGGCTGCACCTGTCGGTGGAGTTCACCGGCGGCACCGTCATCGAAGTGCAGTATCCGGGCGCCGCGCCGCTCGAACCGGTGCGCGGCACGCTCGCGAGACTCGGCTATGCCGACGCGCAAGTGCAGAACTTCGGCACCTCGCGCGACGTGCTGATCCGCTTGCCGCTCAAGCAGGGCTTTACGTCCGCGCAACAGAGCGACCAGGTGATGGGCGCGCTGCGAACCGAGACGCCGCAGGTGCAATTGCAGCGCGTCGAGTTCGTCGGCCCGCAGGTCGGCAAGGAACTGGCCACGGACGGCTTGCTCGCGCTCGCCTGCGTGGTGATCGGCATCGTGATCTACCTGTCGTTCCGTTTCGAATGGAAGTACGCGGTGGCCGGCGTGATCGCGAACCTGCACGACGTGATCATCATTCTCGGCTTCTTTGCGTTCTTCCAGTGGGAGTTCTCGCTGTCGGTGCTGGCCGCGGTGCTCGCGGTGCTCGGCTATTCGGTGAACGAGTCGGTGGTTATTTTCGACCGGATTCGCGAAACCTTCCGCCGCGAACGCAAGATGACCGTGATCGAGGTGATCAACCACGCGATCACCAGCACGATGTCGCGCACGATCATCACGCACGGCTGTACGCAAATGATGGTGCTGTCGATGTTCCTGTTCGGCGGCCCCACGCTGCACTACTTCGCGCTCGCGTTGACGGTGGGTATCCTGTTTGGTATCTACTCGTCGGTGTTCGTCGCGGCGGCGCTCGCCATGTGGTTCGGCGTGAAGCGTGAAGATCTGTTGAAGGACAAGAAGGTCGGCACCGATCCAAACGATCCGAACGCGGGCGCGCAAGTCTGAGTCGGTTGTAGCCGCAGACTTCGCAGCTCCATGCAAAAGGCCGGTTCTCTCGAACCGGCCTTTTGCGTTTACGCCGCGCTCGCCGAGGCGCGGCGAAAAAACTTCGCGCCTCAGCGAAACCCGAGCTTGCGCCGCGCCGCCATCAACGCGACGAGACTCACCACGGCGGCAAAAATCAGATAGTAGCTCGGCGCCGCCTTCGAACCCGTGAAGCCGATCAGCCACGCGATGATGAACGGCCCAAAGCCGCCGAAAATCGTCACCGCGATGTTATAGGCGAGCGACATGCCGGTGGTACGCGTCTGCACCGGGAACATCTCCGAGAGCAAACCGGGCAGCGCCGCGAAGTAGCCCGTCATCAGAAAGCCGAACACGATCTGCAGCGCGATCAGCGTGCCGAAGCTCGGATGCGCGATCAGGTACACGAAGGCCGGATAGATCAGGACGAGCAGCAGCAGCGCCGGCGCCAGCATGATCGTGGTGCGCCCGTAGCGGTCCGACAGATGGCCGACCAGCGGCGCGAACAGCATCTGGATCACGCCGGTCAACGCGATCGCCCCGAAGGCGACCGAGGGCGCGAGTCCCAGTTGCTTGACGCCGTAAGTCGGCATGTACAGCACCAGATAGGTGGACACCGTCCCCAGCACCACCACGCCGATTGCGATCAGCAAGCGCAGCTTCTGGCTCGTGAACGTGTCGCGCAGCGGCGTGGTGGTCGTTTCCGCCGCGAGGAACTCGGGGGTCTCGTCGAGCCGGGTGCGGATGTACCAGGCGACCGGCCCGATCAGGAGGCCAAACACGAACGGCACGCGCCAGCCCCACGACGCCATGTGTTGCGGCGAGAGTTCGCCGGTCAGCAGCGCGCCGAAACCGGCGGCGAGCAGCGTGGTCAGCCCCTGGCTCGCCACCTGCCAGCTCGCGAAGAAACCACGCCGGCCCGGCACGTGCTCGGCGAGAAACGCCGTCGCGCTGCCGAATTCGCCGCCCGCCGAGAATCCCTGCATCAAACGGGCGATCACGAGGATCACCGGCGCGGCAAGGCCGATGCTCGAGTAGGTCGGCAAGACCGCGATGATCAGCGTGCCGCTCATCATCAGCACGATCGACAGCGTGAGCGCCGCCTTGCGCCCGGCGCGGTCCGCGTAAGCGCCGATCACCACCGCGCCCAGCGGCCGCATGAAGAACGACACGCCGAAGGTGCCGAGCGTGAGCAGCAGCGAGACCGTCTCATTGCCGGCCGGGAAAAACAGCTTCGCGATGATCACCGCGAAAAAACCGTACACCACGAGGTCGAACCATTCGAGCGCGTTGCCGATCGAGGCGGCGACCACCGCTCGCCACGAGTTCTGCCGGGTTCCCGCCCGGCTGACGGCTGTCGTTGCGTCCATGAGGATCTCCAATTCGCGCGAGCTGTTATTGATTCGGGCTCTTTTACGCCCGATGTGGCCGACTGGATGCGCGCGCAGCCAACCGGCCTCAGCGCTCTATGTATCTTAAAAATTAAACGGATGCTATCGCCAAATGACGGCGAGCCGCTACCTCAGGCCCGCGGCGCTTCAGACAGGCAATAAAAAACCGCTTCCTCGCCAAAGCGAATGGAAGCGGTTTTTGTTGCGGCGTAACGTGGACGCCATTCAATGCGATCAGGCAAAAAGGCGTGTCGAGGCGCTTATTGCTTGATGCCCTCGGCCTGAATATGCAGCTTGGTATCCATATTGAAGCCGTACTTCACGCCGGAATCCATGCCGTAATCGGCGCGGCTGAAATGGCCGCTCGCCTCGACGCCGCACACTTCCCGCTTGAGCATCGGATGCGGCATGCACTTGAACGATTCGATCTTCAGATTCAGCGGTTTGGTCACGCCGTGCATCGTCAGGCTGCCGACCACTTCAACCGGCTTGTCGCCGTCGAACTTGATGTCGGTGCCTTTGTAAGTCGCCGACGGGAATTTGGCCACGTCGAAGAAATCCGAGCCCTGCAGGTGCTCGTCGAGCTTGCCGTTGCCGGTCTGAACCGACGCCGGATCGACCGTCACCTCCACCGTGCCGGTTTTCGCCGTACGGTCGAGCGTCACCGTGCCGGAGCTCTTGGCGAACTTGCCGCGCCACACCGAGAGGCCGCCGAAGTGATCCGCCTCGAAGCTCGGATAGGTGTGAGTCGGGTCGAGTTGATAGGTGTCGGCGGCGGCGAACGCGCCGAGCGAGAGCGAGGAAGCCAATGCGCCAACGGCGATCAACATGGATGTTTTCAATTCATGCTCCTTGGTCTTTGAAAAAAAGCGGCTGCGCCGGAACAGCGCAGCGAACGTCACTTGCGTGCTGCAACGATATGAAACTTGATCACCACCTCGTCGGCGACCACCGACGTGTCTTTCCATTCGCCGGTGCCGATGTCGAATTGCGAACGCTTGATCGGCAGCGCACCGTCGAAGGTTTCCGTGCCGCCCTGCTGCGTGACCGTGACCGGCACCACCACCGTCTGCGATTTGCCCTTGATGGTCAGCTTGCCGGTCACCTTGAACTGGTTGCCGCCGGCGGGCGCGATCGCGCTCGAAACGAAGGTGGCGCTCGGATAGGTCCTGGCGTCGAACCAGTCCTTGCCGCGCACCTGCTCGTTATAACTTTCGTCGCCGAGATCGTAGCTGGCGACGTCGATGTTGATCTGCGCGCTGCCCTCCGCGGGCTTCGCCGGATCGAACTTGACCTGCGCGGTGAACTTGCCGAACTTGCCTTCGACCGGCACGTTCATCTGCTTCGAGGTGGCCGTCACCGAACTCTTCGCGACGTCGACCTGAGCGAGCGCGCTGCCGGCCGCGGTCAACGAGGCCGCCGCGAACGCGGCGAGCATGTAGCGGTAAAACGAAACTTTCATGGTCGTCCTTATTTGATGAAAGGGAGCATGCGCGACAGCAGACCGTCGCGGTCCAGCCATTGATGCTTGAGCGCGGCCGCGACGTGCAGCGCGACCAGCACGAGCAACGTGTAATTCAGCGCGATATGCACGTTCTTCAGCAGTTCCTTGAGATGCGGATCAGGCGCGATCAGGCGCGGCAGCGGAATCAGCCCGAGGTACACCACCGGCACGTTGGCCGCCGAACTGTACAGATAGCCCGACAGGGGAATCACGATCATCAGCACGTACAGCAACACATGCGTGAGATGCGCGGCGCCGCGCTGCCAGGCCGGCATGCGGCGCGGCATCGGCGGGCCGACGTGCGTGGCGCGCCAGAGAATGCGCAGCACCGCGAGCGCGAACACCGTCACGCCGATCCACTTGTGCCACGAGAAGTAGCGCAGCTTGGTGGGCGTGAAGCCGGGGATGTCGGTCATCACCCAGCCGAGCGCGAAGCCGCACACGATCAGGAGCGCGATCAGCCAGTGAAAGGCGATCGCGGTGCGCGTGTACGACTCCTGTTCGCCGAAGGAAGGATTGATTGCCATGACAGATCAGCACGAGCCAATAAAGGTTAACGGCGCGGCCGGCCCCGCTATTCCCCATGCGGATGCAAACCGTGCATCCAACGGGAACATTTCACCGGAACATGCCATGCGGCACACGCCAAGGCCGCCATGCTACCCCAAGCGGAAAAAGCTGGCTGCGGCTCGTGTCGAGTGCGCCGCTGGAAGCTTTCAATCGCTGTGCATCCCTATTGAACAATTAGGGACGGAGGTTGTCAGAGCCACGGCGATTCCGTTAGAAACCAGTCGAACGGCGACGCAACCCGCGTCGCAACTGTATTCGGGGTGCGGCCGGCGCGACGCCCGGGCGCGTTTTGGTACTATTGCTGCAAATTTTGCAGACCCGCGCGACAAGAACCGGTATTGCACGCTCCCCCTCACACCGTAGGCCTTTTGCCGCATGGACCATGAGAACCTGATCGCGTGCCACGAATGCGATACGCTGTTCCGCAAGCCAACGCTTGTCGGGCGCAAGGTCGCGCGCTGTCCGCGCTGCGGCGCAACGCTCTACAGCGGGGTCTCCCGCAAGCTCGACAGCATCTGCGCCATGACGCTCGGCGCGCTGATCACCTTCCTGATAGCTCAGGGCTTTCCCATCGTCGAACTCGAAGCCAACGGCATCACCTCGCAAACCACGCTGTTCGGCGCGCTCGTCGCGCTGTGGAACGAGGACATGCAGATCGTCGCCGTCATGGTGTTCTGCTCGACCGTGCTGTTTCCGCTCACCGAACTGGTCGCGCTGCTCTACGTGCTGATCCCGCTGCGCGCGGGCCACGTGCCGCCCGCCTTCAACCAGGTGCTGCGCGCGATTCAATTCGTGCGCCCGTGGGGCATGATCGAGGTCTTCATGCTCGGCGTGCTGATCACGATCGTGAAGATGGTGAGTCTCGCGCGCGTGATTCCCGAGGCGGCGCTCTTCGCGTTCGGCGCGCTCACGCTGATGTTCGCGGTGGTCGTGACGTTCGATCCGCGCATTCTGTGGGATCTCGCCGACGAGCTGGGCGCCGGCACGCGGCGGCCGCGACCGCGTACCGCCGCCGACAGCGCGGCGGCGGCCATCAGTTCGGTTGCCGGGCCGCCCGCGCCGCCCGGCATGCACAATGCGGTGCAAAGCGCGGCCCAAACGCCGGCGTCCCCCGCTTCGCCGCGCGGCGCGCCGCCGAAGCCGCGTCACGGGTGAGCGCACGATGAAATACGTCACCGCGAAGCGCGCGGGTCTCGTCGCCTGCCATGCCTGCGGAAGAGTCGAACCCCGTATCCGCTCGGTCACCGCGCAGCACTGCGGGCGCTGCGGCGCGCGCCTTCACTCGCGCAATCCCGACAGCCTCATGCGCACATGGGCGCTGCTGATCGCCGCGGCCCTGCTGTATATTCCCGCCAACCTGCTGCCGGTGATGCACACCTCGTCGCTTCTCGGTTCCGAAGAAGACACCATCATGAGCGGCGTCGTCTATTTCTGGACCTCGGGCGACTGGCCGCTCGCTGTGATCGTGTTCGTCGCCAGCATCATGGTGCCCATGCTCAAGCTGAGCGTGCTGGTGCTGCTCACCGTCACCGCGCAGCGCCGCTCGCGCTGGCGGCCGGGGCAACGCACCACGCTCTACCGGATGGTAGAGCGGATCGGCCGCTGGTCGATGCTCGATATTTTCGTCGTCACACTGACTGTCGCGCTGGTGCGCTTCAAATCGCTCGCCGTCATCACCGCCGGGCCGGGGGCAATCGCCTTCGGTTCCGTCGTGATTCTGACGATGATGGCCTCCATGCAATTCGATCCACGGCTCATCTGGGATCACGTGGAAGGCAATACCAAAGAACCTCAGGATCCAGACCATGACTAGCCCGCAAGGACCGACGCCCGCCTCCGAGGCGCCGCGCAACGATTCGAACGGACCCACGCTGCCGCCCCAACTGCCCGACCCCGAGATCGAGCCCCGCAGCCGCTGGCTGCCTTCGCTCGTCTGGGTGATTCCGCTGATCGCCGCGCTGATCGGCATCGCGCTCGTGATCAAGTCGGTGACCGAGAAAGGCCCCACGATCACGCTCAGCTTCACCAGCGCCGAGGGCCTCGAACCGGGCAAGACCAAGGTCAAGTACAAGGACGTCGACGTCGGTGCGGTCAAGACCATTACGCTGTCGAAGGATCTTTCGCACGTTCTGGTTCAGGTGCAGTTGACCAAGGAAGGCGAGGACTTCGCGGTCAAGGATTCGCGCTTCTGGGTGGTGCGCCCGCGCGTCGGCGCGAGCGGTGTCTCGGGGCTCACCACGCTGCTCTCGGGCGCCTACATCGGCGCGGACGCGGGTCATTCGTCGGAGACCGAGAAAAACTTCGTCGGCCTCGAAACGCCGCCGCCGATCACCGGCGACCAGAAGGGCCATCAGTTCATTCTGCACGGCGAGTCGCTCGGCTCGATCGACATCGGTTCGCCGATCTTCTACCGGCGCGTGCAGGTCGGCCAGGTGGTCGGCTTCTCGCTGGACAAGGACGGAACGGGCGTCACCATGCAGGTGTTCGTGTCCGCGCCGTTCGACCAGTACGTCGGCACCAATTCGCGCTGGTGGCATGCGAGCGGCGTCGATCTGCGGCTCGACTCGAGCGGCTTCAAGCTGAACACGCAGTCGCTCGCGACGGTGATCGTCGGCGGCTTGTCGTTCGAGTCGCCGCCCGGCCAGGGGGTGGGCGCGCAGGCGCCGAACAACATGACGTTCCGCCTCGGCTCCGATGAAGCCGACGCGATGCGCGAGCCGGACGGCGTGCCGCTGCGCGTGGTGATGAACTTCAACCAGTCGCTGCGCGGTTTGTCGGTCGGCGCGCCGGTGGATTTCCGCGGCATCGTGCTGGGCCAGGTGACCAACATCGGCATCGATTACGATCCGCAGAAACGCAGCTTCACCATGCCGGTGACGATGAACCTGTACCCCGACCGGCTCGGCAAGCGCTTCCGCGAAACGGCTCCGGTGCCGGGCAGCATCGCGGGGCAAACCATGCTGCAACAGCTCGTCAAGCATGGCCTGCGCGGTCAGTTGCGTACCGGCAATCTGATCACGAGCCAGTTGTATGTGGCGCTGGACATCTTCCCGAAAGCGCCGCCGGCCACCGTCGACGTCGCAAGCGATCCGCTCGAATTGCCGACCATTCCGAACACGCTCGACGAATTGCAGTTGCAGGTCGCCGACATTGCGAAGAAGCTCGACAAGGTGCCGTTCGACCAGATCGGTGCCAACCTGAACAGCGCGTTGAAGAACGCCGATCAGCTCTTCACCCGACTCGACAAGGAAGTCGTGCCACAGGCCCGCGACACGCTGGCAGCCGCGAAGCAGACCTTCGGCTCGGCCGAGGCGACGTTGCAGCAGGACTCGCCGTTGCAGTCGGATGTGCATCAGGCGTTGCAGGAACTCACGCGCACGTTGCAATCGTTGAACGCGCTGTCGGATTACCTCGAGCGTCATCCCGAATCGCTGTTGCGCGGTAAATCAGGAGATAAACCATGATGTTTGCCCGGCTCCCTCGCCTGCCGCGCGGGCCCGTGCGCGGTGCCGTTTATGCTGGCGCCCTGGCCGGATTACTGGCGATGACGGCCTGTTCGTCGCCTTCGAGCCGCTTCTATACATTGAGCGATGGCGGCGTGACCGGCGCCGCGGCTTCTGCCGGCACGCGGACTTCGGCTGCGCCCGCGTGGCTGATCGAAGTCGCGCCGATCAACGTGCCGCCGCAAGTGGCAAGAAATCAGTTGGTCGTGCAGACGGCGCCGACGCAAGTCAGCGTGCTCGAACAGGAGCGTTGGGCGTCCCTGCCGGGGGACGAGATTCGCCGGGCTTTGTCGACTACTCTGACGCAGCAGCTCGATACCATCGATGTGTACGGCACCGCTTATCCGGATGCGACGCCGGTTTATCGAGTCAGCATGAACGTGCAGCGGTTCGAGTCGTGGCCTGGGTCGCATGCGTTGATCGATGCGGTGTGGAGTGTGCGGGCTGTGCGGAGTGCGGTGGTGATGACTTGCCGGAGTGTGGTTAGTGAACCGGTTGGCGGTGGGTATGATTCTCTGGTGAAGGGGCATCGGCAGGCGTTGGAGCAGGTTTCCTTGCAGGTTGGGGCTGCTGTAAAGGCTATGGCTGGTTCTGTTTCGCGGGGGAAAGGGGGTGGTGTGGGTGTGCCGGGGTGCCCTTCGGGGGGTGGGGGTTGAGGCTTTTTTTTGCCTGCTCGGCGGTTTGTGGTTGTGGTTGTGCTGTTGCTGGTTGGCCTCTCCTTGTGTTGTTAGTGGTCTATTAGCGTTGCCCCTGTGCGGGGCGGCACCTACTTTCTTTGCCGCCGCAAAGAAAGTAGGCAAAGAAAGCGGCTCACACCGCCAGTTCTGAAGCGGGTCCCCTGGCTTGGAGGGCGTAGTGGTGCATCTGGAATCCGTGTTCTCGCGCACTCCGCGTTCGTGACAAGGCAATCATTCTTCCGGCGGCGCTGCGCGCGCCGTCGCGGTGCTTCGTAACACCTACACCTTGGTCTACCGTCTCGGCACTTTGCAACCTGTCGCTCTGGTCGGCCGTCGCGGCACTTTGCAATACCCGGCACTCTGGTCGGCCGTCGCGGTGCTTTACAACAACGGGCACTTTGTTGCGGTCGTGGCGTCGGCGCGCGTCGCGAAACTCGCGCGGCCATGTGTTTTGCGTTCGTCTTCTGTAGGGCGGTCAAATCGCGGGACTTGTTTGTCGCGCGATGCGGTGCGCTCGCCGTCGCGTTGCGCGATCTGGCAGCGCGAGTTCCGGCAGCGTATTCCGGCATCCGCGGGAAACCGCGCAGCCGGCGCGCCGCCGGTCCCACCCCGACCGCGTACAATGGCGCCTTATCTAACGCCTTCCGGCAACTCAATGTCCTTCGATTTCTTCCTCCCCTGCCCACGCGGCCTTGAAGCCTCGCTCGCGGCCGAACTCGCCGAAATTGCCGCGCAACACCTGAACGGCGCGCCGTTTACGGCAGGCGCGCAAGTGCCGGGCGGCGTTCATTTCCGCGGCGGCTGGGCCGCCGGCATGGCCGCCAATTTGCATTCGCGCATCGCGAGCCGCGTGCTGCTGAAGATCGCGCATCGGCCCTATCGCAGCGAGCAGGACGTGTACGCACTTGCCGTCGAACAGCGTTGGGAGCAGTGGTTCTCCGCGAACGAAACGCTGCGCGTGGATGTCACCGCGATCAAATCGCCGCTGCGTAGCCTCGAATTCACGACGCTGCGCGTCAAGGACGCGATCTGCGACCGTCTGCGTGAAGTCAGCGGCGCGCGACCGAGCATCGACACCGGCATGCCCGACGTGCGCGTGTTCGCGTTCCTCACCGCCACCGATTGCACGCTCTACCTCGACACCTCGGGCGATCCGCTCTTCAAGCGCGGCTGGCGCCTCGACAAGGGCGCGGCGCCCCTGCGCGAAAATCTGGCGGCGGGCATCCTGCGTCTGACGGGTTGGACCGCCGGCACGCCGCTCTACGATCCGATGTGCGGCAGCGGCACCTTCCTCGCGGAAGCCGCCCAAGTGGCGTTGAATATCGCACCGGGCGCTGAACGCCGCTTCGGCTTCGAAAAGCTCAAACAATTCGACGCCAGGAGCTGGCAAACGCTGAAGGCCGCCGCGCTCGACGCGAAGCAGGCGGCCCGCAATTCGCGCGCCGATATCCAGATCTACGGCAGCGATATTTCCGGCGACATGCTCGACAAGGCACGCGCGAACTTCCAGCGCGCCGGTTTGCCGACCATTCCGCTCAAGCAGGTCGACGCGCGCGGCATGACGCCGCCGAGCGCGGAGCCCGGCATCCTCGTTGCGAATCCGCCGTATGGCGAACGGATCGAAGTGCGCGGCCGCAATGCGCGTGGCGAAATCCGCGAACGCGGTAATCGCGAGAACCGCGACGACGACGGTTTCCGCCGCGCCCAGGAAGAAGCACCTGACAGCGAGTTTTTCCAGTCGCTCGGCGACGCGCTGAAGCAGCGCTTCACCGGCTGGCATGCGTTCATCCTGACGTCGGATCGCAAGCTGCCTGGGCAGTTGCGTCTGCGTGAATCGACCAAGACGCCGCTCTTTAACGGCGCGCTCGAATGCCGGTTGTTCCGTTTCGATCTGATCGCGGGCAGCGTGCGGCAGCGGCCGCAAAGCGATACGCCGGCGCAATGACGCAGCGATTGCACGTCGAACCAGCGAACGCGGACCTAGGTCCGCGTTTTTTTCGAGGTGCTCCGGTTAGGATCGCGCTCACGATCGCGGCTCCTCTCCGCTCTTCCTGTTGTTTTCCGTCTCGCCGGGCGCCCTGCCGTTGCCGTCGTGGAATCCAATGAGCAAATCCGGCGACGCTCGCTCTTGGGTTGGCTTCGAGGCTCAAGGACATTCTTTAACGCCGCCGCGGAGCGCCGTCGCTGCGACGCGCCGATCCTCTGCTCTTCCTGTGCGATGAAATCCGCCGCGATGCGGTTGTATGCGGCGGGCAATCGGTCGCGCATGTCCCCCGCCGTCAGCAATTCGCCATAGCGGACTGCGCCGTCGTACTCAACGTAGGTCGAGCTATTGGATGAGAGGTGGTGGGCGACGGGGCTCGTCGATGCGAGTTCTGCCTGAGCCGGCTAGAACTGCGCGGTGAGTTGGAAGCCCACCGTCACGCGCGCGGTGGGAAAGCCGGACGGCTTGTAGATCGGCGTTGCCGCGAACAGGTCATACGCGAGTCCCGCGTACTTCGCCGGTATGCCGCCACGGATACCGATGACCGCGCCCGCCAGTTGCGTTCCCGCCAGGAATGCCGTGTTCGGGCCGAACACCCGCCCGTAATCGATGCCCGCGTACAGCGACTGTCCTGTCTGTCCGATCGACATCTGCAGTTCGTTGCGCCAGTAAAAACCTTTCTCCGCCGCCAGCATCGTTTCACCGTCGAAGCCGCGCACCGTGTAGCGGCTGCCGATGGTCAGGTCGTCCAGGTAGAACAGCGTGTCGTTCGTGAACTGGCCGTGAAGCGTCGTCACGTAGCGGAAGTTCTGTTTGGCTACGGAGAACGGCACCGACAGGTTCGCGTCGAGCACGGTCATGTGGAAGCGGTAGGTGGGGCCGCCCGGATACGGGTCCGGCGTCGCGCCGAGTCCGCCGATACCCTGACGGTAGGCGAGCGTGCCGTCGAACTGCGATGCGCCGAAGTAATGGCGATCGGTCAGGCCCGCTTCGATGAAGGTGTTGTTGCGCCGCTGCGTCGGAATGCTCGCGTCATTGATGAAGCTTTCGCCGAAGCGCTTCGAGAGCTGGAACTCGACGCCGAACACGTCGTTCTGGCTGCGGCTCAGTACACGCGTGAGGCGTAGCGCGGTTGTCTGCGCGTTGCCGCTCGACACGAATGTCTCGTTCGCTCCGGCGAGAGGCTGGTAGTAGGTGTTCGTGCTGCCCGACAGGGTTGCCGTCCAGTAGCCCCACGGCACCGAGTACGAACCGTTGAAGCCGTGCGAGCCGAGCGTCTTGTTACCCAACGACAGGTCCTGGTTCGCGCCGACCGTGAACACGTCGTTCAGGCCGAGCGGGTTGTAGATGCCGAGGCTCACGTTGCCCTGCCATTTGCCCGTCGCTTCCGTGCCGGAGTTATCGACCGATGCGACGAACGTCCAGGGCTTCGAGCGCTTCACGCTTACCACGACATCGCTTTCGCCCGGCGTGTCGGTCGGTTCGATTTTCATGTCCACGTCCTGCGAGGCGACGCGCTTCATCTGCTCGAGTCCCTGTTCGAGATCGCGCAGGTTCAGCAGGTCGCCGTCGTTCGCGGGGAATGCGGTTTTCCATGTGCCGCGCGTCTCAGGATCGGCGAAGCGGATCTGGCGCACGACGCCTGGCACCAGTGCGAAGGCCAGTGTTCCGGTTGACACGTCCTGTTGTGGGACGAGTACGCGTGTGGTGATGTAGCCGCGTGAAAGGATCGTCCGCTGCAATCCTTTCGTGAGCGTGTCGATGCCGCCCTTGCCGACGCACTGGCCCCGGTAGTGGTCGAGCCATTCGCGCGCGAAGGCGAAGCGGTCGAGCGGCAGCGCCGACGCGCCGTGCTTGCGCACGCTATCGGGCAGGGTCGCCGGGACGTCGAGCGTGAATGACTCGATGCGGAAGCAGGGTTGCTCAGTTGGAAGGTCTGGCCACGCGCCAGCCTCGGGCGCGGTCGAACGCACCGAGGGCGCGTTGACGGTTTTTGCGCGCTCCTGTGATTCGCGCTGTTGCTGGATCTGCTGGTTCTGCTCGGCGTTGGCGCGGGCGGCGGCGGCGGTGTCGGCGGGAGTCGGGGCGTGCTGCGCGTGAACAGCCTGACCCGCCAGCGAGGCAGAGGCTATCAACGGCAGAAGCGATAGCCTCTTGCTGATTTTCATTGTTGTTCCAATCTTTGGATTCTGTTCGTTACGCGGGCGAAGCGAACATTCGTCCCACCAGCGTGTAATTGCCGGTTGAAGTGATCCACGTTCACACCTTCATGTGCCCACAGTGCTACTGGATCGTCTAGAGATGCGGGTGACTCACTGTGGGCGCAAAGAAATAAATACCGAGCGCAACAACGACGAGAATCGTCAGCATAACGAGCAATAGATTTCGCCAACCTCTGCCAGTTGTTGGAAGGTCGCTTAGGCCCCCGCCTGTGCCCATGCCCCCACTGAAAAATTCGAGAGCAACAAGAAGCAAAACGGCAATGACCATCGTCGCCTTCGCAATCGTAGCGAAGAACAATTCGGCAAAGCGGTAGGGCCACGTGGAACGATGCGGCCCTACCGGGGGACGACGAAATTCTGGATGCATGATATTTCCGCCGCAATGCCGCCTCGTAGAAATGCCAAGTTGCTGCGCAGTCAGCTTGGCCTTCTATCATTTGCTGGAGTAGTTCACGGCTTATCAGCACGTTCGGATGCCACGAAGCCGGACAAACGTGCAATCCAGACCAAAAATACCGTTGCGCAGCCGAAACCCACCATAATCAAGATGCCTTCGAGAGTTAAAACCCGAGGTAAAACTTCATCGACGGAACGAGCCCATCCCGCTCGTAGTCCCATCGATACAAACGCGGATACCGGGATTCCAAGCGCACCACAAGCGAAGAATGTCCAGTAGCCCACTTTACGAGTCCAATATGCAATGAGCGGCATAACAATGGGCACAATCAGTCCGTACATCGCACCCGCAAGTACATCCTGTTTCATGATGTTCTCCAAATCATCTATTCTGCTCGTGCTGATTTATCGCTGCTTGAGCCGCCTTACCTGCCGCCTGCCCCTGTACCATCCCATTGAGGCGAATCACTGCACCAGGTATCGTTATTACATTCGTGAGTTTGTTTGGAATTTCCGCCCACTTGAACATCGAGGCACCAAAAATCCCATTCATTGCGCCAACTGTAGTAGCAGCACCAAGGCCCAATAGCGAAAAGTGTTGATCAAATGCAGTTCCGGCGTCGCCGCCTTGGAACTTCGCGATAGCCGCAGCAGCAGCTCCAGTAAATGTATACGCTCCCGCGGAGACGGCCCCACCACTGAGCGCCGCCGTGTAAAGCGAATATCCCGCCTGCGCGGCCTTGTACGCAGCGAGCGCCTCCGGTCCAGCAATTGCGGCCGCAGCAAGAGCCGCTGTTGCACCACCCACGGCGACCACGCCCATCGCGTTCTGGTTGACCGCCTGCGAAAGTTCGCCCTGCGCCTGGAGAACTTGCTTGTATTGCGCATCGGTGCAGACATTGCCCGCGCCGCAATAGCGGTTCACCAGATCGACCCGGATGGCATTGAGCGGATCGCTGCCCTTGCCGATTGCATTGCTGTCGTCGCAATGAGCACCGTCGCACGAAGTGCTCCGGTTGTACAGATCGGTATTCGAGCCGGTGAACGCCCCCGAATTGCCGCCGACCAGTGCGCCAGCGCCATCCGCCAGCGCATTCGCCAGGACGTTCCCGAGCATGCGGTTCGTGTCAGCGTCGCCGGTCGGATTCGCATCATAGACGGCGTTGCTGACCTGGTTCAGGTTACCCGCTAGGGCTGACGACAGACCTGCGCCTGCCGCGCCTGCCAGCGCGTTGCCACCACCCAGGCCTGCGATCAGACCGCCGCCTGCCGTATGCAGCGCCACGCGATACGTGCCACCTTCGCCCCAGTTAGCCGCTTCCTGCGCGTACTGCGCGGCGAGTTCTGTGTCATTTGCGTCAAGGGCCTGCTGCTTGGCGGCCAAGGCATCTTTCTGCTTGCTGTCGGCATATTGCCCGATCTGCGTCGCCACCGCTTCGCCCGCCGCGCTCGACGCGTTCATCATGTCGGCCTGCCGGTTCAGCAGATCGTTCACGTCCGGCGTCCTTGCGACCGTGCCGTTGGTGTTCGTCGTGTCGCGATTCAGGCTGGCCGCGTCCTGCGTCTGGTGCGCACTGTCCGTGACATTGATCGTGCCCGCGCTGATGCCGCTCTTCGTCAGCGCGCTATCACTGCCGCTGTCGTGCTGGCTCAGCATCGGCGTGACGCCGCCCGCATTTCCGACCGAGGATACGCCTGTGCCTCTGGCCGGCGCACCGATGGACGCGCCCGCGCTGAACCCGCTGCTCGACGCACTGTAGTCCGAGCGGTTCTGTATATCGGAGAAGGTAAGCGTGCCCGTTGTCAGCGTGTTCCTCGACGCGTCGGCGTCACCGGCGATCACGGCCCCCTTGAGGTCCGTGTTGCCCTTCACGTTGATGTCGAACCCGCCCGAGCCCGCCTGAATGCCCGCCTGCTCGTTGACGCCCGCATAGTTGCCGTGCGCGTCGCCGTGCTGTGAACTGAAACTCGCGCCACCGCCGCCCTGGCTGATGCTGAAGCCGCCGCCCGAGCTTTCCTGATGCGCGCTGCTGACGGTCGTGTCCTGCACGCTTGCGACATTCAGGTTGCCGCCCACGCCAACGGAAATCTGTTTGCCGCTCACGTTCGAACCGATGATGTTCGTATCGCCGCCCGATGTGATGCTCACGCTGTTCGCACCATCGATGTGCGTATTGTTCTGCATCGCAGCGTCGCTATTCGCGTCGCCGTGCGCCTTCGACATCGACGCCGACACGCCAAAGCCCTGCGTGCCATACGAGACGCCCACGCTCGCGCTACTCGACTGGTTCGTGCTGCGCGTCGTGTCCGTATTCGTCGTATTGACGAGATTGACGTGATTCCTTGCGGCGAGAACCACGTCGTTTGCATTCACGTCCGAACCGGCAATCGTCACGTCGCCACTTCCCGGCGTACCGTTGCCTGTCGCGGCAAACGCGGCTGTGCCGCCCGCGCGCACGGTCGAGCCCTGCTGGGATGCCGAGTCTTCCGTGAAGGTATCCTTGCTGTGGCTGCTGCCGTAACTCAGTTCGATCTTCATGTCGGGCGCACCGCCCGCAGCCATTTCGCCCGCCGAAGCCACGCTCCCGACTGCGGCAATCGCGTGCAGGGCGGAGGCGCGGGAGTCTTTGCTATCGCCCGCCGCATGCGCCTGATCGACTGCGCCCTGCACCGCATCCACGAGTCCGCCCTTCACAGCCAGCGTAAAACCGCTCTTGCTAACCTCATGCACCTCGTCGTGATGACTAGTACCGGTGGCCGCATCGATGATCACATTCGCGCCCGTCCCCGTCACGTTGCGCGCCGCGATCAGATCGCTGCCCGTCACATGCAGGTCCGCCCCCGCGGACAGATTCACGCTGCCACCCGTGCTACCGACGAGACTCCCGTTCTGCGTCACCGAACTGTCGTGCGTCGTGTCCTTCTGGTCGACCTTGCCGTAGGAGATGCCGACCCCGCCCGAACTGCCCAGACCGGTTTTCACCTCCTGATGGAAGTGGCTGCTCTCACTCGTGTCCTGCGTGGTGTTGATGGTCAGGTTGTTGCCCGCCGCGAGCGTCACGTCGTGCGTGGCCGCAACCGTCGAACCGCTGACCGTCATGTCGTGACCGGCCGCGCCCGTGACCGTATCGCCCGATACCGTCGAGCCCTGCGCGATCACCTGGTGCGAACTGGCCGCGTCGGTCGTTTTCTGTTTCGACAGGAAGCCCGAACGTTCATCATGCGACCAGCGTTGCGAATCGTGCGTTTCGCCGACGCTGCCGATCGTCACGTCGCCCGTCGAGACGAGTCTGACGCCACCCGTGCCCGCCGCATCGGTGGCCACACTCGAGCCGAGTATCGCGAGATTGCCGCCGCCGCTCTGGCCGGCCGCGAGCGTCACATCGCCGCCCGCGCTCACATTCGAACCCTGCACCGACTCGTCGTAGGACGAACTCGTGTGATGCGACAGACTGCCGCCCATCGACTGCTCCCGATGCTCGTGCGTGTCCTTCGCCGCCGTCACCGTCAGGTTGTTACCGGCGACCATCGCGGCATCGCCGCCTGCCTGCACCGTCGCACCCGTGAACGTCGTATCGCGCCCCGACACGGTCGCGAGGTTCCCGCCCGCGACAATCGCACTGCCGAGGTTCTGCGTGACCCTGTCGTGTCCGCCGTTCAGCCCGTCGTGTGTCTGGACGTCCTGCGTGCTGGTCAGCGTGATCGTGCCGACGTTCAGGTCGCGGCCCGCCGCAATGGCGGCGTTGCCGCCCGCCTGGATCGTCGCGCCCGTCAGGTTCACGTCGCGCCCGGCTATCACCGTCGCGCTGTTCGTCGCCGAGATCGTGCCGATCGCGTCAACGCCGGTTCCCGCGACGCTGCCCGTCAGCGTGTTCGAGCCGAACGACTTCGACACACCATAGGTCTGCGTCTCATTGACGACATCGCGCCCCGCCTGCACGACGACGTCCCCGCCGCCGATCCGGCCACCCGTGTTGCGCACGTCCTGGACCGCTGCGACAGCCGTCGCGCCCGCGCTGCCGATCACGCCGCGGTTCGTGATGTTGTTGCCGATGATGGTCGTCGCGAGATTGCTGCTGACGTGGCCGCTGTTATTCACGTCGCCGCTCGCGTTCAGGTTCACCGCATTACCCGCGACAAGCGCGCCGCTGTGCGCCAAGTCAACCGTGCTGGACTGCGCGAGATAGACCTGGGGCACCAGCACCGTCTGGTGCGAACCGTCCGGCAAGGTCACGTCCTGCGACACGAGCCACACCATGTCGGTGGTCAGTTGCTGCATCTGCGCGGGCGACAGCGCAATGCCCGGTTCCAGCCCGAACGCCTTCGCATACGCGACGCCGTTGTTCATCAGCGCCGTATATTGCGCGAGATTATCCGTGTAGCCCGCGAGGAACGTGCGGCCGGTCAGTTGCGTGACCTGGTCGCGCATCAGCCTTTCTTCATAGAGCCCGTCGCCCAGGCGCTTCTGGATCTTCTGCGGATCGAGCCCGAGCTGTCCGAGCATGTAGTCGCTCGATATGAATCTGCCGTACTGCGTGAAGCGCGGATCGGTGACCACCAGATAGGTGGCTCCCGGTGCCGTGTTGTAGGTGTACAGGCCACTGACTGGCAGTTTCAGGTTCGGAATGCCGCCCGTCGCGCCGCCGACCGTCTGTGGCCGGCTCGACTGACCGCTGATGGTGCCCGTCTGCGTGCCGTCAGCGCTGCCGCCTGCAACGCCCGAGCCGGCAACCGTCTGCCCCTGACGGTTGACCGAACTGATGCTGATATCCCGCGCATCGGTCTGCACCGTCTGGTTCGACGTGGCAATCGCGGGCAGTGCATCGACGCTCGTCGTGCCCTGGGTGATGCCGGTGCCAATCACCTGCGTGTCGTTGCTGCCGCCGGTTTTCTGGTGCCAGTAGAACGTCGATTGCGAGTCTTGCGTGACGGTCTGCTGAAGCACGATGCCCGTATCGTTGACGCTGCCGCCCGTGGCGCGGCGAACCAGATCGCCGCCCGCGGCCATCGTGGACGACTGGTTGCTGATGCTGCCGCCGTCCGCGTTGATACGGATCGCGCCCTGGGCCCGGAGCGTTGCCGCGTTGCCCGCGCTGACGAGCTGGTCGGTCGCCGTGGTCGTCGTCGAGGTGCGTGACATCTCCACGTAGTCGTGACTGTCCGAGCCGAGGTCGGTTCGCACCACCACCTGGTCAGGCCGGATGTTCGTCTTCGGATCGTAGTCCGGCCACAAGGTAATCGTGTAAGTGCTGCCGTTGTCCGTAATGCTGTTGTAGTACTGCGTCGCGTTGCTGGTGATCGTGCGCGTCGCCTTGACGTGTTGCTGGCTGCAGAAATCGTGGGCGTTGCAGACCTCGACGAGCGGCGTCGTGGCGCTGATGTACGTGTCGGTCAGCGGCTGCGTGAGCGAGAGCGTCTGCTTGGTTGCGTCCAGATTGGCGACCTGCGATTTCGGAACCGTGACGGTGATCGGCGTCATTAACTTGCCGATACTCTCCCCGCCGATCGCCCCTGGGCTCCACCTCCACTGCGGATAGTCGAAACTGTCGTAGAAACCGAGGTCATCGACGGACATCCCCCCGGTCCAGAGCGTCAGCGTAGTCGAGCCCGCATCCTGCGGCGTGCCCGCCTGCGTGACAACACCCGTACGCACGTTACTCACCGTGCGCGCGGCGATGTCGATATCGCCATCCGCCTCGATGGTCGCGGCGCTGTTCGTGAGCGAGCCGGTCTGGTTCGCGAGCATGCCCGACGCGTCGCGCGTGCCGTCCTTCGCGATCTCCAGATTGCCAGCGCTGTAGATCAGCGCGCCGTCGGCGTTGTTGACGGAGTTCTGCGCGTACAGACGGACGCTGTTCGCGCCCGCGATCACGGCCGCGGCGCCGGTATTCCGCACGTCGTCCGCGTTCACGGTGACGTTGTTGCCGATGACCGTACCGGTGTTCGCGAGCGTCGCGCTGGAGGTGGTGACCGTATCGCCTTCGATGCGTCCATCGTTCGTGAGCGTGCCCACTGCGTTCACGGTCGTGGACGACGAATTGATGTCCGCGCCCGCCGAATTGACGACGTTCGCGCCCGTCGCCGTCAATGCGCCCGCCGCCGCAAGCGTGCCGGCGTTCGTCAGCGTGCCGGTCGCGCTCACGCTCATGTCGCCATCGGCGTGCAGGTTGTTGGCCGCGCTGTTGGTGTAGTCGCCGAGGACCGCGAGCGACAGGTTGCGGCCCGCGACCATGTCGCCGTCGCCCGCTACCGTACCGCTTGCGGAGATGTCGCGATTCGCGCGGATCGCACCGCCCGCGTTCGACAGCGAAGCGACATTGACCGACACGTCGAGCCCGCCAAGGATCGCGCCACCGTCATTGATGACAGCCGCGCCCGCCTGGGTCAGATTCACCGCCGTGCCGCCGAAGATCGTGCCGCCCGCGTTGTTCACGGCCTGCATGACGTTCAGGTTCGCTGCGCCGCCCGCGACGAGATTTGCGCCCGCGTCGTTCGCCAGCGTCTGGGCGTTGAGCGTCACGTCGCCATTGCCGCCCAGCGTGCCGCCCGTGCTGGTCACGCTTGCGGCGGAAACAGTCGTCACGCCGTCGCCCGCGTTGGTCAGCCTGCCCGCCGTGTTGTCGAGGCTCGCCGCCGTCACGTTCGCCACGCCGTGCGCGCCGTTGGCGGTCAGCGTGCCCCGCGCGTTCGACAGCGCGCCGCCCGCCGTCACCGACAGGTCGCCCGCTGTCTGCGCCGAGCCGTCCGTGTTGTCGATGCCGCTTTGAGCGGTGAGGCTCAGGCCGTCGTGGCCATACAGTGTGCCGCTCCGGTTCACGATGTCCGAGGCCACGTCGACCTGAGCCGCCTTCTGCGCGGACAGCGTGCCGTGGGTGTTATCGAGGCGCTCCCCGCTGACGGCGAGCGCGCCGTTCGTCTGGAGCGTACCCGCGACGTTCGAGACCGCCGCCGTCGCGCTCACGTCAAGCGAGCCTGTGCCCGCGTGCTGGAGCGTGCCGCTGTCATTCGCGACCGACCGGCCCGACACCGTCAAGCTGTTCGCGTTCGAGGCGATCGTGCCGCCCGTGTTGTCGAGCGTGCCACCCGCTCTGACGGTCTGGTCGCTGGTGCCGTATTGCGTGAGCCTGCCGCTGCGATTGGTGAGGTCGCCCGATGCCGAGACAGCCAGCGTATCGCCTTCGATGCCGCCGCTCGTGTTGTCGATGGATGCCGCTGACACGGTGGTGGCCGCGCCTGACAGCGTGCCGGCCGCATTGTTCAGTGCGCCGGTCGTGGTGACATCGAGCGCGCCGCCGGCGCCGATCGTGCCAGCGTGATTGTCGATGCCCTGCGCGCGAACCGTTGCATCGCTCGCCGCGCTGATTTTCCCGAGGTTCGCGAGTGTGCCCGCTGAAGCACTCAACGCGCCGTTTGTGCCGATGGTGCCGCCCGTCCCGTTGACGAGCGCGCCCGTCGTTGTGAGGGTCATCCCGTCGCTGCCGAGCGACACGATGCGGCCCGCGGTGTTCTCGAGCGAACCGGTAGCGGCGGACAGTGCGCCCGCTGCCTGGATCGTTCCGCCCTGGTTCGACAGGCCGCCCGCCGACGTGACGTTGAGCGCGCCGCCCGAAACGAACTGACCGCCGCGGTTCGACACGTTCGCCGCCGTCACCTGGACCGACCCGCCGGACAGGTTGCCGTGGTCGTTGGTGAGCGTGCCCGCCGCGCTCGCGTCGAGCGCGCCGCCTGCCGTCGTCGTCGCACCAGACAGATCCAGGTCGCCACTGTATGCCGCCAGCGTCAGCGTGCCATTCGCCGACGTGTTACTGCCGGCGAGACTGACGGACGCGCCCTGGATCGTCGTGTTGCCGCCGCCTTCGTTACGGCCGGTCGCGCTGAGCGCACCCTGGGCGGAAACCGACAGGTCGCCCGCATTGGCAATCGTGCCGTCGCCGTTCACACCCGCGCCCAGCGTACCCGTCGATGCAACGCTGCCCGCAGTGAGAATCGTGTTCTGCTGCGCGGCGAGCACGCCGCTGTTCGTGATTGCGCCCGACGTGTCCGCCTTGACGTTCTGCTGCGCGTAGGTGGTGCCGCTGTTGTCGATGCCATCGCGAGCGGATACGTTGATGCTGCCGCTCGCGTTGGTCTGCCCCGCTAGCACGAGCCTGCCCTGCGCGGTCAGGATCAGATCACCCGCCTGCGCCGCGAGCACGCCCCTGTTCGACACGCCGACGCCGTTCTCCGTGCCGACCAGAACGATGCGGTTCGCGTACATGCCGCCCAGGTTGCTTACGTCGATCGACACACCCGGCGCCGGACCATCGCCCGCGATTGGGGTGGTCGTGAGCGTGTCGTGCCCGACCGCATTCGCACCCGTGACGACATTCAGGTTCTTCGCATGGATCGCCGCGTTCGCCTGCACCGCGCGCGCGATCAGATCGACCTGATCGACGTTCGACGCATTCAGCCCCGCGCCCTGCACGGTAATATTGCCGCCCGTCACATTGAAACCCGTCAGCGAGCCGTCCGCGGCGAAGTTCGGCGTGCCCGTCGTCAGGATCGCGCGCGACGTATTGATGAAGCCGCCGCCGTTCACGCTGATGCCCGAGCCGTTCGCGATCACGACTTCCGCGCGCTGGCCCGCGACTTCCAGATGCCCGTTGATCTGGCTCGCCGCGCCGCTGTTGACCTGGTTGACGATGATCCGCGCGGACTGGCCGGGGCCGAAGTTCGGGTTGCCGTTGATCATGCCCGCCTGCTGCGTCTGCACGATGGTCGGCGAGTTGTTCAGGATCGCGCCGCGCTGCTGCACGTCGAACTGGCCGTAGGTGTTCATCGAAACGCCGGCGCCGGACGGCCGGTTGATGTTCACCTGATCGAGACCGTTCTGCGTCTGGATGACGGAGGGCGCATGCGCGCCACCGGGAACGATCTGCGCGCCCGAGATCGCCGGCAATGCGCCGAGCAGCGCCAGGGCGGCGAAGGCGATCTGCCGCAGCGTGAATGGCGCGGTGTGACCGGCCGCATCACTGCGGCTGTGCAACGTGGTCTGTCCGGCTTGCTTCCCCGTCGCCGTGGCGGTTTCCTCGACGGCGACCAGCATGCCTCTCAGTCGGCTGAACACCAGCCTGTGCGTTCCTCGGTTCATTGCTGTTGCGCGAAATCAGTAACGGACCCGTAACGTAGTGGAACCCGACGAAGACCACTGTCAAGGTTTGTCAACATCGGCCCGCGCGCAACACTTCACATCGAATCAACGTCGTCTGATTGACGGTTCTTCCAGCCCATGCGGGCGAAAAAAACGCACGACGCGGGCAAAGACTATCGCTGTTGTCGGCGTCTAACTTCTGCCAACGTTTTCTCCGCAACCCGCGTCGCGGCACACCCTACTGACACCACGCTGTCAGCAGCACCCCCGCACACTTCTCCTCACGCCATCCGGCGCTTTACCCGGCTTACCCGCCCGTCACAGGAGAATGTCATGTCCGCATCATCCAAAGTTGTTGCATGGTTCGAGATTCCGTCGATCGACTTCGATCGCGCCGTTCGCTTTTACGAAGCCGCGCTCGACGTCGAACTGAATCGCCAGGAAATCGGCGGCCAGCCGATCGCGGTCTTCGGCTATGAAGAACCGGCGACGGGCGGCGCGATCGTCCACAGTCCGTCGATGACGCCCACCGGCGACGGCGTGCTCGTCTATCTGAACGCGCAGCCGACCGTCGACGCCACGCTCGCCCGTGTCGAGCAGGCCGGCGGCAAGACCGACGGACCGGTGATCAAGCTGCCGCAGGACATCGGCTACATTGCGTTTTTCACGGATACGGAAGGCAACCGCCTCGGCCTGCATTCGCGGACCAACGGTTAACGGCGACACGACACAACACGACGCGGCGCAGCGCTCACGTACAACGTGCACAGCCTGCACGGCAACGTCATGGCACCGTCCAGGGCCCGCGCAAGCGCCGCGCAACGGCTGAGCGTAGCGCAGACCGAAACGCAAACCGGAGCGCGGCATGCGGCGCTATCATCGCGGAACTGTTCCCGTCCTTTTCTACAAGACGCCCACGATGACGCGCCGCGCCGACCGCCTGTTCCAGATCGCCGAACTGCTGCGCGGACGGCGCCTGACCACCGCGCAACAACTCGCCGACTGGCTAAACATCTCACTGCGCACCGTCTATCGCGACGTGCGCGATCTGCAACTGTCGGGGGTGCCGATCGAAGGCGAAGCCGGCATCGGCTACCGGTTGAGCCGCGCGGCGAGTCTGCCGCCGCTCACCTTCACCGCCGACGAACTGGCCGCGCTCGCAGCCGGCGCGCGGATGCTCGAATCGTGGGGCGGCGCCGGCTTTGCGAGCGGCGCACGCGGGGCGCTCGCGAAGATCGCCTCGGCAATGCCCGCCGACAAGCGCGCGACGCTCGAACGTCTTGCGATCTTCGCGCCGTCGTTTCACATCAAGAGCGATTTCTCCGCGCAACTGGACGCGCTGCATCGCGCGATCGATGCAAGACATGTGGTGAGCTTTGCCTATACCGACGTGAACGGCGCGGCGACCGAGCGCCGCGTCTGGCCGCTCGCGCTCGCCTATTGGGGCGCACGCTGGACCCTCGGCGCGTGGTGTGAATTGCGCGGCGATTTCCGCAATTTCGGGCTGGAGAAGATCCGGAATCTTCAAACCCGCGAACCCTATCCGGATCAGGAAGGCAGGCGGCTCGCGGACCTGTTGCGGCATGTGAACGCGAAGCCGAAATAAAAATCGCGGCCCGCCGCGAGGCAAGCCGCGAATCGCCAACGCGTGCTTATTCGACCGCCTTCACCATATCCTCGATCACCTTCTTCGCGTCGCCGAACACCATCATCGTCTTGTCCATGTAGAAGAGATCGTTGTCGAGACCGGCGTAGCCCGCCGCCATCGAACGCTTGTTGACGATCACGGTGCGCGCCTTGTACGCCTCGATGATCGGCATGCCCGCGATCGGCGACTTCGGGTCGTTCTTCGCCGCCGGGTTCACCACGTCGTTCGCGCCGAGCACGAGCACCACGTCCACCTGACCGAACTCGCCGTTGATGTCGTCCATCTCGAACACCATGTCGTAAGGCACTTCGGCTTCGGCGAGCAACACGTTCATGTGACCCGGCATCCGTCCGGCCACCGGGTGAATCGCGTACTTCACCTCGATGCCCTTCTCGACCAGTTTGTCGGTCAGCTCCTTCAACGCATGCTGCGCGCGCGCCACCGCGAGACCGTAACCCGGCACGATCACCACCGTTTCCGCGTTGCCGAGCATGAACGACGCATCGTCGGCCGAACCCGATTTCACCGGACGCTGCTCCGCCGCGCCGCCCGCCGCCGCCGCACCCGGCTCATTGCCGAAGCCGCCGAGAATCACATTGAAGAACGAGCGGTTCATCGCGCGGCACATGATGTACGACAGGATCGCACCCGACGAGCCGACCAGCGAGCCCGCGATGATCAGCATCGGATTGTTCAGCGAGAAGCCGATGCCCGCCGCCGCCCAGCCCGAGTACGAATTGAGCATGGACACGACCACCGGCATATCCGCGCCGCCGATCGGGATAATGATCAGCACGCCGAGCACGAACGCGATGATCGTCATGATGATGAACGGCAGCCACGACTGCGTGAGGAAAAAGATCACGCCGAAGCCGAGCATCCCAATCGCGAGCATGAGGTTGATCAGATGCTGACCGCCGTACACCACCGGCGCGCCCTGGAACAGCCGGAACTTGTACTTGCCCGACAGCTTGCCGAACGCGATCACCGATCCGGAGAACGTGATCGCGCCGACGAACGTGCCGATGAATAGCTCGACGCGATTGCCATACGGCAGAAAGCCCGGCACCGGGTTCTCGGGATCGATCAAGCCGAACGCCGAGGGCTCCGACACCACCGCATACGCGATGCAGACAGCGGCAAGACCGATCAGCGAGTGCATCGCCGCGACCAGTTCCGGCATCTTGGTCATCTCGACGCGCGCCGCGACGAACGCGCCGACCGCGCCGCCGATCACCAACGCAACCAGCAGCAAGCCGAGCCCGAGGCCCAGATTCGAGCCGAGCGTGGTGGCCTGTTTGGCGATCAGCGCGATGGTGGTGAGGATCGCGATCGCCATCCCGACCATGCCGAAGGTATTGCCGATGCGCGCCGTCTTCGGATTGGACAGCCCCTTGAGCGCCTGAATGAAGCAGACCGACGCGACCAGATAAAGCAGCGTGACGAGGTTCAGGCTCATTACGCGTTCCCCTTGGTCTTGTCCGCGATGAGTTTCTTCGGCTCTTTCTTGCGGAACATCTCCAGCATTCGCCTCGTCACGAGAAAGCCGCCGAACACGTTGACCGCCGCGAGCGCGACGGCGAGCGTGCCGAAGAACTTGCCGGGCGCGCCGAGCGTGAGGCCGGTTGCGAGCATCGCGCCGACGATCACGATCGCCGAGATCGCGTTGGTCACGGCCATCAGCGGCGTGTGCAACGCGGGCGTGACATTCCAGACCACGTGGTAGCCGACGTAAATCGCCAGCACGAAAATGATCAGATTGATGACGGTGTGGTTGAGCACTTCCATCGCCGTTTCTCCTGGTGAATTCGTTTTATGTCTTGCGCGTGACTTCGCCGTCGCGGGCCAGCAGCGTGGCCGCGACGATATCGTCCGCGAGATCGATGTTCAGGGCGCCTTCCTTCGTGATGATCAGCTTGAGGAAGTCGAGCAGGTTGCGCGCGTATAAAGACGACGCGTCGGCGGGCACCATCGAGGCCAGATTCGTATAGCCGACGATCGTCACGCCGTGTTTGCTCACGACCTGATCCGCCTCGGTGAGCGGACAGTTGCCGCCGCGCCGGCCTTCGTACTCCGCGCCGCGGCCCGCCGCCAGGTCGATCAGCACCGAGCCGGGTTTCATCGCCTGCACCGTTTCCACCGAGATCAGCGTCGGCGCGGCGCGGCCAGGAATCAGCGCGGTGGCGATCACCACATCGGCCTGTTTCGCGCGCTCATGAACGAGCGCGGATTGCCGTTGCAGCCACGACGGCGGCATCGGCCGCGCATAACCGCCGACGCCCTGCGCGGCTTCGCGCTCCTCGTCGGTTTCGTAGGGCACGTCGAGAAACTTGGCGCCGAGCGATTCGATCTGCTCCTTCACCGCCGGACGCACGTCGGACGCCTCGATCACCGCGCCCAGGCGCTTGGCGGTCGCGATCGCCTGCAAGCCCGCCACGCCCGCGCCGAGAATCAGCACGCGCGCCGCTTTCACGGTGCCCGCGGCGGTCATCAACATCGGCATGAAGCGCGGATAAAGCGTGGCCGCCAGCAGCACCGCCTTATATCCCGCGATGTTCGCCTGTGACGACAACACGTCGAGGCTCTGCGCGCGCGTGGTGCGCGGCGCGGCTTCGAGCGCGAAGGCGGTGACGCCGGCTGCCGCGAGTTTCAACGCGTTTTCGGCGTTGAACGGATCGAGCATGCCGATCAGCGTCGCGCCGCGCTTGAGGAGCGGCAGTTCGGCATCGGTTGGAGACTGCACCTTGAGGACGAGATCGGCGCCGAACGCCGTGGCCGCGTCGACGATTTCGGCGCCGGCGGCTGTGAAGGCATCGTCAGGAAAGCTCGCGCCGGAACCGGCGCCGCTCTGGATGGTGACCCGATGGCCCTGGGCCACGTACTTCTTGACCGTTTCGGGCGTCGCGGCGACACGGGTTTCATGCGCGCGCGTCTCGGCTGGCACTCCGATGTGCATCGTTGTTCCTCCTCGACTTCCTGTTTTACGACAGATCGCCGACGAGGCACGCCGGCTTACGAGTGCAACGGCTAACGCCTCACTTTAACCGAAACACGGGGGTGCGCAGAAATCGGGGACAATCCGGGGGCGCCCGGCCGGCCGGGCGGCTTGCACATCGCAGCCGCTGCGTACGCAATCGCCGGCTCTCCGGCCCATGCGCCTGCCGCCAGCCAAGGCGAGCGGTCGCCCAGCCGGTCGCCCGCATTCCGGCAGCCCCCGCCCATAAACGGTAAAATGCGCAGCCATGAAACCGGAAACCTGGTTGCCGCACGTGACCGTCGCGGCCATCGTCGAGCGCGACGGGCGCTTTCTCGTGGTCGAGGAACATACCGCCGACGGCCTGCGCCTGAATCAGCCCGCGGGCCATCTGGAAGCGGGTGAAACGCTTCTTCAAGCGGTAATCCGCGAAACGCTCGAGGAGACCGCCCATCCCTTCGAACCCGAAGCGCTGGTCGGCATGTACATGACGCATTTCGAGCGGCCCGGCAGCGAGGGCGTGACGTATCTGCGCTTCACCTATTGCGGCACGGGCGGCGAACCGAACGCGGAGTGCGCGCTCGATCCCGACATCGCCCGCACGCTGTGGATGAGCGCCGATGAATTGCGCGCCTGCGCCGAACGGCATCGCACGCCGCTCGTCATGCAATGCCTCGACGACTACCTCGCGGGCCGGCGTTTCCCGCTCGACTTCGTGCATACGCATTCGGTCGCGCAAAAACGGCCGTAGCCTGATGAGCGGCCAACCCACGATCAATGAAGTCACGCAGTACCCAGTGAGCATCTTATGAGCAAGCAGAAAGTCGTAGTAGGCATGTCGGGCGGCGTCGATTCGTCGGTGACCGCATGGCTGCTGAAGGAACAGGGCTACGACGTGGTCGGCCTGTTCATGAAAAACTGGGAAGACGACGACGACAGCGAATACTGCTCGACGCGGCAGGACTGGATCGACGTCGTGTCGGTGGCGGACCTGATCGGCATCGACGTCGAAGCGGTCAACTTCGCGTCCGAATACAAGGACCGTGTGTTCGCCGAATTCCTGCGCGAATATTCGGCCGGCCGCACGCCGAATCCGGACGTGCTGTGCAACGCCGAAATCAAGTTCAAGGCCTTTCTCGACCATGCAATGTCGCTCGGCGCGGAAACCATCGCGACCGGCCACTACGCACGCGTGCGTGAGAACAACGGCCGCTTCGAATTGCTGAAGGCGTTCGACCATACGAAGGATCAGTCGTACTTCCTGCATCGGCTGAATCAGGCGCAGTTATCGAAGACGCTGTTTCCGTTGGGTGAGATTCCCAAGACCAAGGTGCGGGCGATCGCCGAACAGATCGCCCTGCCGAACGCGAAGAAAAAAGATTCGACGGGCATCTGCTTCATCGGCGAACGGCCGTTCCGCGATTTTCTGAATCGCTATCTGCCGACCAGGCCGGGCCCGATGAAAACCACCGACGGCAAAGTGGTCGGCGAACACATCGGCCTCGCGTTCTACACGTTCGGCCAGCGCAAGGGCATCGGCCTCGGCGGCAGCAAGGACGGCAGCGGCGAGCCGTGGTTCGTCGCCGGCAAGGACATTCCGTCGAACACGTTGTACGTCGCGCAGGGCCACGATCATCCGTGGCTGCTCAGCCATACGCTCACTGCGGGCAACACGAGCTGGGTCGCGGGGGAGTCGCCCGCGGACGGCTTCGCGTGCGGCGCGAAGACTCGTTACCGGCAAGCGGATGCGCGCTGCACGTTCGGTGCGGCTGCAAGCGCGGCTGCAAGCGCGGCAAACCCCGGCGAAGGCCTCTTCGAGCTGAACTTCGACACTGCGCAATGGGCTGTCACACCGGGGCAATCGGCGGTGCTCTACGATGGCGACGTGTGTCTCGGCGGCGGCATCATCGAACACGCGGTGACCGGGCAGCCGACGGCGCGTCAGCCGCAAACGGCCGCGCTGGTGACCGCTCGCTAGGCGCCGCGTTGCACCGTGCGGCAAGGCTCGTCATCGCCGCACGCGTTTTATCTTTACGCTTCAAGTTCACACCGCGTCTTCTGATTCGACACTGCGCGCTCCACGCGTGCGTTGCATCTTCAAGTCGCAGCCAGCTTCACCATAAGAAGCAGTCGTTCGTTTTCCCTCGTGGGCGGATTCCGCCGGCGCAATCCGCGCCGACGATCCCGCCATGACGATCCTCACTGCACCGGAGTCTCCATGTTTTCTCGGCGTTATCTGGCCATGTGGTGCGCAGCCGTGCTGCTCGCCGTTTGCGCGGCGCTCGCCGCAACGCATAGCATTGCGTGGTTCTGGCTCATCGTGCCGGCGGCGCTCGTCGCGCTCGGGGTATTCGACCTGGCGCAGCAGCGCCACGCGATTCTGCGCAACTATCCGTTGTGGGGACACTTGCGCTTTCTGTTCGAATTCATCCGCCCGGAAATCCGCCAGTATTTCGTCGAGAACGATACCGACGAGAAGCCGTTCTCGCGCGCTCAGCGCAGCATCGTCTACCAGCGCGCGAAGAACGACGTCGACAGCCGCCCCTACGGCACCGAGCTCGACGTGAAGGCCGTCGCGCACGAATGGATCAGTCATTCGCTCGCGCCGACCAGGCTGGATAGCCACGACTTTCGCATCGTCGTGGGAGGCGAGCGCGCGCAGCCTTACTCGATGTCGATCTTCAACGTCTCCGCGATGAGCTTCGGCTCGCTGTCGGCGAACGCGATCATGGCGCTGAACCTCGGCGCGAAGAAAGGCAACTTCGCGCACGACACGGGCGAAGGCTCGATGTCCAGGTATCACCGCGAGCATGGCGGCGACATCATCTGGGAAATCGCGTCGGGCTACTTCGGCTGCCGCAACGACGACGGCTCCTTCAGCGCGGAGAAATTCGCCAGGCAGGCCGCCGAGCCGCAGGTGAAGATGATCGAAGTGAAGCTCTCGCAAGGGGCGAAGCCCGGTCACGGCGGCGTGCTGCCGGCCGCCAAGATCACGCCGGAAATCGCCGAAACGCGCGGCGTGCCGATGGGCCGCGATTGCATTTCGCCCGCCACGCATTCGGAGTTCTCGACGCCGCGCGGCCTGCTCGAATTCGTCGACCGCTTGCGCACGCTGTCCGGCGGCAAGCCGACCGGCTTCAAGCTGTGCATCGGCCATCCGTGGGAATTCTTCGGCATTGCGAAGGCGATGCTGGAGACGGGAATCTTGCCGGACTTCATCGTCGTGGACGGCGCGGAAGGCGGCACGGGCGCGGCGCCGCTGGAATTCACCGATCACGTGGGCGTGCCGTTGCAGGAAGGGCTGCTGCTCGTGCACAACACGCTGGTCGGCATCGGCTTGCGGCAACGCATCCGCATCGGCGCGAGCGGCAAGATGATCACCGCGTTCGACATCACGCGGACGCTGGCGATCGGCGCCGACTGGGTGAACGCGGCGCGCGGCTTCATGTTCGCGGTCGGCTGCATTCAGGCGCAGACCTGCCACACTGGGCGCTGTCCGACCGGCGTCGCGACCCAGGACCCGGTGCGCCAGCGTGCGCTCGTCGTGCCGGATAAGGCCGACCGCGTGTTCAGCTTCCATCACAACACGCTGCATGCGCTGAAGGAAATCATTCAGGCGGCGGGCTTGAAGCATCCGGCGGAATTACGCGCGCATCACATCGTGCGACGGGTGTCGTCGCATGAGGTGCGGTTGATGTCGGAGTTGTTGAAGTATCTGGAGCCGAACGATCTGCTGAACGGCACCTATCGCTATTCGCTGTATGAGAAGTGGTGGCCGGTGGCGCAAAGCGATTCGTTTGCGCCGAAGGTGGAGTTGGCGGTGGCTTGAGTCGGATTCCGTCCGACCCCGCAAAACGGACACCCCCCTCCCCTTTCCGTTAAAATCCAAGGTTTAGCACTTCGCTCCACGGTCGCCTCGCGCGCTTCGGCGCTCGCGGCGCGACCCCATGCCCGAAAGGCACTTCATGCTCACGTTTCAGCAAATCATCCTGACAATGCAGTCCTACTGGGACAAGCAGGGTTGCGCATTGCTCCAGCCGATCGACATGGAAGTCGGCGCGGGCACGTCCCACGTTCATACGTTTCTGCGCGCGGTCGGCCCGGAACCGTGGCGCGCCGCCTATGTGCAACCGTCGCGCCGTCCGAAAGACGGCCGCTACGGCGAGAACCCGAACCGCCTTCAGCATTACTACCAGTACCAGGTGGTGCTCAAGCCGGCGCCGGAAAATATCCTCGATCTGTACCTCGGCTCGCTCGAAGCGCTCGGCTTCGACCTGAAGCAGAACGACGTGCGTTTTGTCGAGGACGATTGGGAAAACCCCACGCTCGGCGCATGGGGCCTCGGCTGGGAAGTGTGGCTGAACGGCATGGAAGTGACGCAGTTCACCTACTTCCAGCAAGTGGGCGGTCTCGATTGCAAGCCGGTGCTCGGCGAAATCACCTACGGTCTCGAACGCCTCGCCATGTACTTGCAGAAGGTCGAGAACGTCTACGACCTCGTCTGGACCGAATGGGAAGAACAAGGTCCGAACGGCCCCGAAATCCGCCGCCTGACCTACGGCGACGTGTACCACCAGAACGAAGTCGAACAGTCCACGTATAACTTCGAGCATGCGAACGTCGAGTTGCTGTTCTCGATCTTCAACAGCTACGAGGCGGAAGCGAGGCGCATGATCGAGGCGCAAATCGCGCTGCCCGCCTACGAACTGGTGCTGAAGGCCGGTCACACCTTCAATCTGCTCGACGCGCGCGGCGCCATTTCCGTCACGGAGCGCGCGGCGTATATCGGCCGCATTCGTGCGCTATCGAAGCTGGTCGCGCAGGCTTACTACGATTCGCGCGAAAAGCTCGGCTTCCCGATGCTCGGCAATCCGGTGCACGGCGTGCCCGGCCTCACCACCGACGCGCAAGATGCCGCGATGCCCGCCTGGGCGCCGCCGCTGAAAGTCGAACGCAAGATCGACCAGGACTGACGAGAACACCAAGAAATGACTCATCCCCATCAAGCTACCCTGCTCGTCGAGCTGCTGACCGAAGAACTGCCGCCCAAGGCGCTCGCGCGTCTCGGCGAGGCCTTCGCCGAAGGCATTGCGCAGCGCCTCGCGGCGCGCGACCTGATCGAAGGCGACCTGTCGTTCGAACGCTACGCAACGCCGCGCCGTCTCGCCGTCACGATTAAAAACGTGCGTGCGGTCGCGCCGGAAAAACACGTGCGCGAAAAAGTGCTGCCGGTTTCCGTCGCATTGGATAAAGACGGCCAGCCCGCCGCGCCGCTCGCCAAGAAACTCGCCGCGCTCGGCTTCCCCGATTTTTCAGTGAGCGACCTGGAGCGCGCGCAAGACGGCAAGGCGGAGGCCTTCTTCCTGCGTTACGCGGCGCCCGGCGCCACGCTCGCCGAAGGACTGCAAAGCGCGCTCGACGAAACGCTCGGCAAGCTGCCGATTCCGAGGTTCATGACGTATCAGCGCCCGGACGGCACCAATGTGCAGTTCGTGCGTCCCGCGCATCGTCTCACCGCACTGCACGGCGAGCGGATCGTGCCGGTCAGCGCGCTCGGCATCGACGCCGACGACACCACGCTCGGCCACCGCTTCCTGTCCGAAGGCTTCGTGCAGATCCAGCACGCGGACGCCTATGCCGACACGCTGATGCACAAAGGCCGCGTGGTCGCCAATTTCTCCGACCGCAAGGAAACCATCCGCACGCACCTGCTCGCGCAAGCCGACGGCGATCAGGTGGTGATGCCCGAAGCGCTGCTGGATGAAGTGACGTCGCTGGTCGAATGGCCGGTGGTCTACGCCTGCCGTTTCGAGGACGAGTTCCTGCAAGTGCCGCAGGAATGCCTGATCCTGACGATGCAGACGAACCAGAAATACTTCGCGCTCACGGATGCGAACGGCAAGCTGCGCTCGCGCTTCCTGATCGTGTCGAACATCGAAACGGCCACGCCGGGCGATATCGTCGAAGGTAACGAGCGTGTGGTGCGTCCGCGCCTGGCCGACGCGAAGTTCTTCTTCGAGCAGGACAAGAAGAAGCCGCTCGCCGAGCGCGTGCCGCTGCTCGCGAACGTCGTGTATCACAACAAGTTGGGTTCGGCGCTGCAACGCGTCGAGCGCGTCGAAGCGCTGGCCGGCGCGATCGCCGGGTTGATCGGCGCGGACGTGGCGCTCGCCATGCGCGCCGCGCGTCTCGCAAAGGCCGATCTGATCACCGACATGGTGGGCGAATTCCCCGAGCTGCAAGGCACGATGGGCACGTACTACGCGCGCCACGACGGCGAGCCGGAAGAAGTCGCGCTCGCGTGCTCGGAACACTATCAGCCGCGCTTCTCCGGCGACGCATTGCCGGCCACCGCAACCGGCACCGTCGTCGCGCTGGCCGACAAGCTCGAAACGCTGGTCGGCATCTGGGGCATCGGCCTGCAACCCACCGGCGAAAAAGATCCGTTCGCGCTGCGCCGTCACGCGCTCGGCGTGCTGCGCATCCTCGTCGAGAAGCAACTGCCGGTCGACGTGATCGAACTGCTGCGCACCGCTTACGCGCAATTCGCCGCGGTGCCGAACGTCGCCGATTCCACGCAGGCGATCTACGAATTCTGCATGGACCGTCTGCGCGGTCTGCTGCGCGAACGCGGCTACGCGCCGGGCGAAATCGACGCGGTGTTGGCGCTCGATCCCACGCGTCTCGACGACATCGTCGCGCGTCTGGATGCGGTGCGCGAATTCGCGGCACTCGCCGAAGCAGCATCGCTCGCCGCGGCCAACAAGCGCATTTCCAACATCCTGAAGAAGTCGGAAGGCGCGACGAACGGCGGCGTGCAGGCCGCGCTGCTCGTCGAATCGGCGGAAAAAGCCCTGCATGCGCAGCTCGAACAGGTCGCGCCGCGCGTGCAATCGCAGCTTGCCGCACGCGACTACACGGGCGCGCTAACCGCGCTCGCCGCATTGCGCGAATCGGTCGACACGTTCTTCAACGACGTGATGGTGAACGCCGACGATGCCGCGCTGCGCGCCAATCGGCTGGCTTTGCTCGGCGCGCTGCATCAGCAGATGAATTGCGTCGCCGACATTTCGCGACTCGCCGCCTGAGCCCCGCGCCATGCCGACCAAAAAAGTGGTGATCCTCGACCGCGACGGCGTGATCAACGCCGACTCCGACGCGTTCATCAAGTCGCCCGACGAATGGGTCGCGCTGCCCGGCTCGCTCGAAGCCATCGCGCGGCTGAGCCAGGCCGGTTATCGCGTCGCGGTTGCGACCAACCAGTCCGGCATCGGCCGCGGGCTCTTCGACATGAACGCGCTCAACGCGATGCATCTGAAAATGCATCGCATGGCGGCGGCGGTCGGCGGGCGCATCGACGCAGTGTTCTTCTGCCCGCACACGGCGGACGACCACTGCGAGTGCCGCAAGCCGAAGCCGGGCATGCTGCAGATGATCATCGAGCGCTTCGACGTCGATCCGGAACATACGCCCACGGTCGGCGATTCGCTGCGCGATCTGCAAGCGGGCGCCGCGCTCGGCTGCCCGATTCATCTGGTGCTGACCGGCAAGGGCCGTAAGACGCTCGCGGCCGGCGGCCTGCCCGAGGGCACGCGCGTCCACGACGATCTGCGCGCGTTCGTGCTCGACTTCCTCGCCGACGCTCAAGAGTGACGCGCGCCACGCGCGTCCCCAACCCTCACCGACCACGCCGATGCGCTTCATTCGTTCTTTCCTGCTGCTGATCTACTTCGTTCTGTTCACGGTGCCGTACGCAACCGCGTGCTTCATCGCGTTCCCGTTCATGCGCGCCGACCACCGCTACTGGATGGCGGCCGGCTGGTGCCGCGCCACGCTCAACACGGTGCGTTGGCTGAACGGCATCCGCTACAGGATCGAAGGCTATGAGAACCTGCCCGACGGTCCCGCCGTGCTGCTGTCCAAGCATCAATCCGCATGGGAAACGCTGGCGTTTCCGGCGTTGATGCCGCGGCCGCTGTGCTACGTGTTCAAGCGCGAGCTGCTGTACGTGCCGTTCTTCGGCTGGGCGCTCGGCATGCTGAAGATGGTTCACATCGACCGCAAGGAAGGCAAGTACGCGTTCGAGTCGGTCATCAGGCAAGGCAAGGCGCGCATGGCCGAAGGCGCATGGGTCATCATGTTTCCGGAAGGCACGCGCACGCCGACCGGCAAGCAGGGCAAATACAAAACCGGCGGTGCGCGTTTTGCGATCGCCACCGGCGCACCCGTCGTGCCGATCGCGCACAACGCCGGACGCGTGTGGCCTCGCAACTCGTTTCTCAAATATGCGGGTATAGTCACAGTGTCGATCGGCAAGCCGATTGAGACGACGGGGCTCACGCCCGACGAAGTGAACACGCGCGTCGAAAAGTGGATCGAAGCTGAAATGCGTCGCATCGATCCAACCGCGTACCGTGCGGCGGAAAGCAGTTCCGCCGCCGCACCAATCTGACGCGCCCACGCCCTCGAAGGCGTATTTGCGCGAAGCCTAATCCGATGCAGAAGTCTCCTACGCCGCAACCCGCTGCGGCGCTCGATAACCGGCAGCTCGATCTCCCGCTTTTTGCCGAGCCGGGATCGACGTCGTCGTCACCGTCACCGTCCGCGCCTGCGCCCGGCTCTTCAACGGGCTCGCAAGGCGGCCAGCAACCGGCCGTGCCGCTCGCGCCGGACGGCAGCAAATTGCGCAGCCTCGCGCTCGGTTCACGCACGCTCCATTACGCGCTCAAGCGTTCCGCGCGCCGCTCGATTGGTTTTGCAATCGACAGCACCGGTCTCACGATCACCGCACCACGCTGGGTCACGCTCGCCGATATCGAAACCGCGATCACCGAGAAGCAGCGGTGGATTTTCACGAAGCTGATCGAATGGCAAACACGTGTGGAGCAGCGCGCGTTGCCGAAGGTCGATTGGAAAGACGGCGCGCAAGTGCCGTATCTCGGCCAGCCGGTGCGCGTGACACTCGGTTCGCCGCAAGGCACGCTCGCGTTCAGCGTGGACGATGCGGCGCTGCAACTGCCGTTGCCGCTGCAAGCGGATCCGCAGCAGATCAAGGACCGCGTGCAAGGCTGGCTGCAAGGCGAAGCGAAGCGCGTGTTCGGCGAGCGTCTGGCGATTTACGCGGAGAAGCTGGGCGTGAACTATCGCGCCTATGCGCTCTCGTCGGCGGCCACGCGCTGGGGCAGTTGTTCGAGCGACGGCAAGATTCGCCTGAACTGGCGGCTGATCCATTTTCCGCTTTCGATCATCGATTACGTCGTCGCGCACGAACTCGCGCATTTGCGTGAGATGAATCACAGTCCGCGCTTCTGGCAAACGGTCGAGTCGATTTTTCCCGAGTTCCGCGAAGCGCGGCAGACGTTGAAGTCGCATCCGCCGGAGTTGCTGCCGACGCTTTGATGCGGCTCACTCAGTGCAGAACGTTTCCTGCAAATGGCGCCACGTCACCCTGCCGTGCGCGTCGAGGTTCATCACCGCCGTGGAGCGCCGCACGTTCGCGTTGCCCGCGTTGTCGCGCTGATACTCCCGATATTTCACCACCGCGCCCGACGGATAGTCGGCGACGATCTCTCTATCGCGGATGCTGATCCGCGAGCCGGGACGCGCGCCGCGCAGCTTCGCGAAGGTCTCGCGCAACGCGGCGTGATCCAGCACGAGACCGGACGGCATGATCAACGTGAATGGCTCGGCGAAACGCGCCATGATGCGCTCGAGCGCACCGTCATCCGCTGAGCCGTCGAACAGAGCCTCGATTTCGACGTGGATGTCGTCGAGTTCCTTGAAGTAGGGATTGCTGTTATTCATTGCCCGATCTCGGCCAGGGACGCGTGTCTTACGTCATTTCTTCTTCTGGATGAACTCGATCTTATAGCCGTCCGGGTCCGTCACGAACGCGATCACCGTGGTGCCGTGCTTCATCGGGCCCGCTTCGCGCACGACGTTGCCGCCCTGGGCCTTGATCTTTTCGCATGCGGCATACGCATCTTCAACCTCGACGGCCAGATGCCCGAAACCGTTGCCGAGATCGTAGGACGGGGTGTCCCAGTTGTGCGTCAGTTCGATGACCGTGCCGTCGCGCTCGTCCGTGTAGCCGACGAAGGCCAGCGTGAATTTGCCGTCGGGATAGTCGTCACGGCGCAGCAGTTTCATGCCGAGGAGTTCGGTATAGAAAGCGATGGAACGGTCCAGGTCGCCGACCCGGAGCATGGTGTGAAGCAGGCGCATTGTGCACTCCCTGTTGCGTGATATGGAGACCGTCAATGTACCCGGAATCACGCGGCGCTGCAGCGCGCCACACGCCGCGAGGCGTGCTCAGAACCGATGCCGCACGCCCGCCATCAAGCCGATCTGCGTGCCCTTCTGCGCGAGTCCCGCGCCGTTCACGCCTTGCAGTTGCGCGCCGATCAGACCGCCCCGATAGAGCGAGTAATCGCCTTCCAGATAGACGTCGGTGCGCTTCGAGAGGTCGTAGTCGGCGACCAGTTGATACTGCCAGGCGGAGCCGTCCTGCGCGGCGCGCTTGCCGTCCTGCAGCGTGCGCCACACGTTCGCGGCGAGGTGCCATGCATTGCCGACTTGCTGCGTGATGCCGCCCATGATCATGCGGCGCCGCGAAAAGTCCGTGTACTTCAGCGCCACGAGCGCGGCCGCGGAGAACGGCCCGTTGGCGAACGTCGAAAAGCCGGCGTCGTTCTGATTGACGATATAGCCTGCGGAAAAGCGGGTCTTGTTCCACGTGTACGAGCCGCCGAAGGTCCATGCCGTGGCGGACGAGCCGTTGACCGAATCCTTCGATACTTCATAGGCGCCGCCAATGCTGAACAGACCGCCCGCCGGCGCATAAGCCGCGGCCGCGCCGATCTGGCTGCCGTATGAATTGCCCGCGTTGCCGCCGAACGCGTAGCCCGCGGCGAAATTGAAGCCGTTATATCGCGCCTGATACTGCACCTGGTTGCTGGTCCAGATACCGCCGGTCATCGTCACTTCCGGCTGGAAGCTGAAATCGTAGGGGATCCAGAGATTGCTGCCGTAGCCGGCCACCGAAATGCCTTCGATCATCAGGTTGTACTGACGCCCAATGATCACCTGGCCATAAACATTCGAGCGGATGCCCACTTGTGCTTCGTTGAAGAACGGCAAGGTGGGGTCGCTCTGCCCGCCGTTGATATAAAAACGGTTTTCCAGCTTGAAGAAAGTCGACCAGCCGCCGCCCAGGTCCTCGACGCCCTTGAGCCCCCAGCGGCTCTCCGTCATGCCGCCGGCGCCGAGCCCGAGCGACGAATCGCCGGCCTTGTTGGCGTGGGTCAGATAACGCACGCTTTCGTCGACCACGCCGTACAGCGTCACACTGGACTGAGCCTGCGCCATCGGGCAAGCCAACGACGCCAGCGCCGCGGGCATCACGATCGCCGTCCACCTCCTTGCCTTGCTCATCTCGTCTCCTCGTCCGGGTTCCGCATTGTGCGGATACGGTTCGTCTGTTTTGGCGGCACGAATCGACTCATCACACGCACGGTCCACCCGACGAAACGCATGTGGCGCAACCTTAGCGCGAAACGGCAACGGTAAGAAATTAGTGTGACGTGGGTGTTGTTAAGTCCGCGAATCGTGGGCGGCGAAGAACGAAGCACGCGCGGGCGGTGGGGTCATCGCGAAGCTCGGCGGGCAGGTTTGTTATCGTACGGCCAGCAATCACCGACCCTTCATATGGCCATCCCCCCATGAGCACTACCGCCCTGCCCGCGCGCCGCGCCCCCGATAGCTTCGCGATCGTGCTGATGATCGGTTTGTGCGCGATCTGGGGACTCCAGCAAGTCGCGATCAAGAGCACCAACGCGGCGCTGCCGCCGCTCTTTCAGGCGGGCTTGCGCTCGGCGATCGCCGCCGTGCTGGTGTGGGGCTGGGCGCGTTCGCGCGGCACGCCGCTCTTTCGCGACGACGGCACGCTCGCCGCCGGCCTGTTCGCGGGCGTGCTGTTCGCCGGCGAATTCGTGTGCATTTTTCTCGGTCTGACGCTGACCAGCGCGTCGCGCATGGCGGTCTTTCTGTACACCGCGCCCTGCTTCACGGCGCTCGGCCTGCACTGGTTCGTCGACGGCGAGCGCATGCGGCGGATTCAGTGGGTCGGCATCTTCGCGGCGTTCGCGGGCATGACGCTGGCGTTCGCGGACGGCTTTCTGCACGGCCATCCGGCGCAGGGCTCGACGCTGCGAGGGGTCGCCGGCGACGCGCTCGGCGTGCTGGCCGGCGTCGCCTGGGCCGCGACCACGGTGGTCGTGCGCGCCACGCGTCTCGCGCAATCGAGCGCCAGCAAGACGCTGTTCTATCAACTGACGGTGTCGGCGGTGGTGCTGCTCGCGCTAGCGCTGGGACTCGGCCAGGCGCGCGTCGAAGCCGTCACGCCGCTGGCCGTGATGAGCCTCGCGTATCAGGCGGTGGTGGTCGCGTTCGTCAGCTATCTGGTGTGGTTCTGGTTGTTGACGCGGTATAGCGCATCGCGCCTGTCGGTGTTCTCGTTCCTGACGCCGCTGTTCGGCGTGACCTTCGGCGTGCTGTTGCTGGGCGAATCGTTCAGCCTGCGCTTTCTGATGGCGGCGATGCTGGTATTGACCGGCATTGCGCTCGTCAACGCGCCGGCAAAACGGGTTGCCGGTTAAGGGCTGAGGAGATTTTCAGATGCGCCGGCAAGCGCATGGCGCGCCTCGTTCGAACGAACCTGTTTGTGACTGACAGACACGGCACGCGTCGACTCAAGCTTCGTCCGCGTCGCTCCCACCGGCTGCCGCGCCGCGCGACGGCAGCGCCTGAACCACCTGCGCCACGCGCACATATTCGGCAACCGGCACATCTTCCGCGCGACGCTGCAAATCGAAGCCGAGCGCGTCGAAGTCCACCGAATCGCGAAACGCGCCCAACGTGTTGCGCAGCATCTTGCGGCGCTGCGAGAACGCCGCCGTCACCACTTCGCCGAGCACGCGCTCGTTCACGGCCGGCAGTTCATGCAGTTCGTAGGGAATCATCCGCACGATCGCCGAGTCGACCTTGGGCGGCGGATTGAAGGCTTCGGGCGGCACGTCGAGCTGCTTGTCGATCACGTAACGGTATTGCAGCATCACCGAAAGACGGCCGAACGCCTTGGTGCCCGGCTCCGCCACCATCCGCTCGACGACTTCGTTCTGCAGCATGAAGTGCTGATCGATGACGCGCTGCGCGAACGCGGTCAGATGAAACAGCAGCGGGCTCGAAATGTTGTACGGCAGATTGCCGACGATGCGCAGCGACGCTTTATCTCCGGGCGCGGCCAGCGAGCCGAAGTCGAAGGCGAGCGCGTCGCCCGCATGCAGTTGCAGCAGGTCGCCGAATTTCGTCTTGAGACGCCCGATCAGATCGCGGTCGAGTTCGACGGCGTGCAACGGCGACTCGGGCGTCGCTAGACGTTCGATCAGCGGTTCGGTGAGCGCGCCGAGACCCGGGCCAATCTCGACCATGCGTTCGCCGCGCCGCGGCCGGATGACGTCGACGATCGAATCGATCACGCCCATGTCGACCAGGAAGTTCTGACCGAAACGCTTGCGTGCGATATGACCTTGGTGCCGGCCCTGTTGCTGTCTGCTGGTGGACATCGAAGAAACGCTAAGAAAGAGAACTGCTTGAGAAAAAGAGCACGCTCGACGCATGCCGAGCCCGCAACGACGGGCCGCGCGCAGCAAGCCGCCGAATCAGCCCGCGCGGCGGTGCTGCGCCATCGACACCGCCGTATCGATCGCGGCGATCAGGCTGCCCGCGTCGGCGCGACCGGTGCCGGCCAGATCGAGCGCGGTGCCGTGATCGACCGAGGTGCGGATGATCGGCAAGCCGAGCGTGATGTTGATGCCTTCGCCGAAAGTCGCGTATTTCAGCACCGGCAGGCCTTGATCGTGGAACATCGCGAGCACGCAGTCGGCCTCGTCCAGGTAACGCGGCTGGAACAGCGTGTCGGCCGGATAGGGCCCGCGCGCGTCGATGCCCTGGTCATTCACGAGCTTCAGCGCCGGCGCGATGACGTCGATTTCCTCGCGGCCGAGATAACCGTTTTCACCCGCGTGCGGGTTCAACCCCGTCACGAGAATGCGCGGCGCGGGCAAGCCGAAATGGTGGCGCAAGTCGTGATCGACGATGCGCAAGGTCTCGACGATGCCCTCGACCGACAGCGCGGCGGAGACGTCCTTGAGCGGCAGATGCGTGGTAGCCAGCGCGACGCGCAGCGGACGCTTGCCGGTGCCGGCCAGCATCATCACCACGCGCGGCGTGTGGGCGCGTTCGGCCAGATATTCGGTGTGGCCGGTGAACGGCACGCCGGCGTCGTTGATGGTGCTTTTTTGCAGCGGCGCGGTGACGATCGCGTCGAAGGTGCCGGCCATCGCGCCGTCGATCGCGCTATCGAGCAGATCGAGCACGTAGCGGCCATTGGCCGCGTTCAGCTTGCCCGCCTGCGAAGGTGCGCCGAGCGGCCGGTGCTGCACCTGCACGCGCTTGCCGTGCGCCAACAACGCGGCCCAGTCGACGCCGACCGCGCGCGCGCGGTCGGCGAGCAAAGCCGCATCGCCCAGCACGGTGAACTCCGCGCCGGGCCAATGGGTTGCCGCGCCGGCCAGCGCCTGCGCCGTCAGCTCGGGGCCGACGCCCGCGGGCTCGCCGGTCGTGATGGCGATCTGCAACGGAAGGCTGGCGGACGGCGCGGCGCTTGTCATGATGCTTATGGCAAAGCCGAGAGGTTCGGCTTCACTTCCACGTAGGCGGTGTCGCGCAATTCGCGCAGCCAGTCGGCGTAGGCCTGTTCCGCCTTGCGCTGGCCGATTGCCTGACGCGCCAGGTCCATCTGCTGCGCGGCCGAGCCTTCCGATTCGCGGCGGCCCAGCACCTGAATCAGATGGTAGCCGTATTCGCTGCGGACCGGGTCGCTGATCTGGCCGTCCTGCAGGCTGTTCATCGCGCGCTCGAAGTCCGGCACCGTCTCGCCGGGGCTGATCCAGCCGAGGTCGCCGCCTTGCGACGACGAACCGTCTTGCGAGTAGGTGTGCGCGAACTTGGCGAAGTCGCCGCCCGCGGCGATCTGGTTCTTGATCTCGAGCAGCTTCTGACGCGCTTGCGGCTCCGACATGCCGTCGCCGACGCGCAGCAGAATGTGGCGCACGTGCGTTTGCACGAGCTTGACGGCATCCGCCGAGCCGGCGCCTTGACCCGCGCGGCGCTCGACGAGGCGCACGATTTCGAAACCGTCGTTGGTGCGGATCAGATCGGCATTGACCTGACCGGGGCGCAGCGCGGAGGCCGCCTTGACGAACTCAGGCGGCAGCTTGGAAGGCGACACGAAACCGGTATCGCCGCCCTTCGACGCATCGGGCGCCTGCGAATTCGACTTCGCCAGCTTTTCGAAGTTGGCGCCGCCCTTGGCTTCGGCGAGCAGCGCCTGGGCCTTTTTCTGCGCCGCCTCGATGTCGGTTTCCGACGCGTTGAGCGGCGCCTTCAGGAAAATGTGCTGCATATGCAGGTCGCTCGTCAGGCCGGCGTTCGGGCCACGCTGACTGGCGATGTAGTTCGCGACCTCGGCGTCCGAGACCGTGACCTTGCTGTCCACTTCCTTCTCACGCAGACGCGAGAGCGTGAGCTCGGTGCGCGCGTCGCTGGTGAAGGTGGTCCAGGGCACGCCTTGCGCCTCGATGCGCGCGCGATAGGTGTCGAGCGTGAGGTTGTTCGCCTGGGCGAGCCGCTCGAGCGTTTTTTGCACGGTGGCGTCGTCGATGTTGATGCCGTCTTCTTTCGCTTTTTGCAGTTGGATGCGTTCGAGCACCATCTGGTTGAGCACCTGCTGGCGCAGCTGGTCCGTCGGCGGAAGGGGCGCGTTCTGCTGATTCAGCCGGCGCGTGATCAGGCTCGTGCGCTCGTCGAGTTCGCGCCGCGTGATGACACCGTTGTTGACCACTGCGGCGATGGTGTCGACCGTCTGACCGCGACCGCCGTTCAGCGCCTGCGCCTGCACCGGCGCAACCGACAGGAAAGACGCCGCGGCGGCAAGACCGGCCGCGAGTGTTGCCAAGCGAAGCTTTTTCATGATTGCCACAGATACTCCAATGATGTCGGGCGCGCCTGGCCCGTCTTTTCGCATTCTATAAACGACCGCTGTCGGACCAGCGTCATTCGTAATTGGTGAAGCGCGCTTCCGGCGGCGGCGGCGGCGGCAACGGCGTGTAACCCGCCACGCTGTTGCGGAAAGCGGTCATCAGCCCGTTGTCGACGGTCGACAAGCCCTTGAACGTCAACTGCGCGAGAAACCGCGTGCTCGACTGATGCTGCGACGACGTGTTCAGACCGTTCGCATAACGCTGAATCCCGGCGCCGAGCGTCCAGCAGTCGGCGTCGTATTGCAGCCCGACCAGGCCGTCGACGATCCGATGCCCGCCGAGGTCGTAATTGAAACGGCCCACGCCGTACACCCGGTGCGACAGCGGCCATTGCCCCGAAATCAGCACCTGGTTGATCGGCTGGTTGTCCAGCGTGGTGTTCGCGCGCGTGTAGCGATACGCGACGTTGATCACCCTGTTGGTGCCCGGACTGAACCCGAAGCCGATGCTCGTCTTCACCAACTGGTTGTTGTCGGCATTATATTGGAACGCGGTTTCCGAAGCGAAACCGGCGCCGAGCTTGATCGACGCCCCCGCGATCAGGTCCGAATGCGTGGCCTGCGTGCTGGTCTGATTCGGCAGCAGCGTGACCCGCTGGTCCTGGAAATAGTACTGCTGCGCGAGCACGAAGCGCGCGCGTTCGTCGCCGGTGGCCGGATTGATGAAGCGCGTGGTGATGGCCGCGGTCAGACGGTTCGCGTCCGCGATCCGGTCGTTGCCGACGAAGGTGTTCGGCGTGAAAATCTCCGCCAGCCCGAAGTCGGAATCGGCCGTGTCGAACAGCGGCGCCGACGCCTGGTTGCGATACGGCGTGTACACGTAGTACAGCCGCGGCTCGAGCGTCTGAATGTAATCCTGGCCGAAGAGGCGCACCGAACGGTCGAAAATCAGCCCCGTGTCGAAGGTGAGCGTGGGGATCGATTCGTTGAAGTTCTTCGGCGTGCCAGCCGGCACGTCGTTCGAAATGTTGTTCAGGTTGTACGACGCGAAGTGCCATTGCACCTTCGGCGTGACGAAGTAGCCCGGCCCGACCACCGAATACGAGAGGTACGGGTTGAACATCACCCGCTGACCTTGCGTCATGTCCTGGGTGGTGATGCGGAAATTCGTGTAGTCGGCTTCCGCGCCGAAGTCGAAGCCGCCGACGTTGTACTTCGCGTACTTCACGTTCAACTGCGGCTCGCGGCCATACGGCGCGATGGACGGCGTCAGCGTCTGCCAGTGCTGTTCGCGCGCGAGCACCGACCACGGACCGTTGTTGTACGTCAACCCGGCTTCCTGTTGATACAGGAGCTGGGTGCCGTTCATGAACTGATTGACCGACGACGACAGGTCTTCCGGATACGTGTTGTCCGAGACCTTGTTGTAGTAGATGTAGCCGCCGAACCCGTTGCCGAAGTTCTGGTTGTGCTGAATGTACAGCGCGTAGCGGTTGGTCCGCGTGAGCCGGTCGTTGGGCAGGAATTCGCCGGTGATCGAGCCCGCGTAGGTGGGCGACAGATAACGGAACGTGGACTGCACCTGCACGCCGCGCTTCGAGATCACACGCGGCGTGATCGTCAGATCGCGATTGGGCGCGATATTGAAGTAATACGGCACCGACAGTTCGAAGCCGTTCGACGAACTCAGCGAGAAGGTGGGCGGCAAGATGCCGCTGCGCCGCGCGCCCGAAAGCGGGAACGACAGCCACGGCGACGCGAATACCGGCAAGCCCTGGAAGAACAGCACGCTGTTATAGGCGACGCCTTCGTCCGCGCCGGTGTCGAAATCGAATTCGCTGCCCTTGATGTACCAGGCGGGATCGTCCGCGCACGCGCAGGCGGTGTAGGTGCCCTTCGTAAATACCGAGCGCTCGTTGTCGAGCAGATCGACGCGCTCCGCGCTGCCCGAGCCGCCCGTGATGTTGAAGCGGTACTTCGGCGCGGACATGTAGCCTTCGCTCGAATCCACACGCAGATGCGCTTCCGGTCCGGCGAACGAGTTGCCGTTGTTGATCACGCGAACCTGGCCGTATGCGTCGGCCATGTCGGTGTCCTGGTCGTAATGCAGCGCGTCGGCCTTGATCACCGCGGTATTGCGGCGCACTTCGGCCGAGCCCTTGGCGGCCATGTCCTGGTCCGTCGTGCCGCTGGTGCTGTCGCCAAGCACGAACGTGGCCGGCTTCTGGCCAGCCGGCAACGGGTGTTCTTCGAGCTGCGGGGCGAGCCGCATGCCCCAAGGTGCGTCGATCGATTGCGGCTGCGCGGCTTCCCCAACCAACTGGGCGTGCGCAAGCGCGGGCATCAGGCCCGGAACGGCGATCAACGCCGCGACGAGCCGCCTTTTGCGTGGCACTAAGGCACAAGAGGGAATCGTATGGGAAAGCTGTCTAGGCGGCATGTATCGTTTGGCGAATCGGCCCGTCCGTCAGCTTTCGTAGTCACGATCCACCGCCTGCGCACCACGACCGTGACAGTCGGCTGCACATCAAATTTACAATCGGTCGAACGGTGAGGCGGGCGGCAAAGCGGAATACGCGAAAAGCTGGCGTGAGTCGCGTCAAAAAAGTCGTGGGGTATTATATGGCAAGACGTTGCCCCCCTGAATTTGCCGCCGGTTTTCATGACGCTGCCCCCTTCCAAAGACTTCACAGATACCCGCCTCGAACTGCTCAAGGCCTGGCTGCACGGCCATGCGGCGCGCTATGCGCTCGTGCTGGAGACGCTTGCCCCGGCCTCGTCCGACGCCAGTTTTCGCCGCTATTTCCGGCTCGCCGGTAAGGCGGCGGAAGGCGACGACATCGGCACGCTGATCGCCGTCGATGCGCCTCCCCCCGAAAAGTGCCGCGAGTTCGCGCAGATCGCGCAGTTGCTCGATGCGGCCGGCGTGCATGTGCCGCGCGTGCTGGAGCTCGATCTGGAGGCCGGGTTCATGCTCGTCACCGATCTGGGCACCGACTCTTATCTGAGCGCGCTGACCGGCGCGCAAGACGATGCGCGCGACGCGCAAGACACCAACGCGCCGCGCCGCGCCCGCACGCTGATGCGCGACGCCCTCGACGCGCTGATCCGCTGGCAGCTCACGTCGCGTGAAAACGTGCTGCCGCCATTCGACGAAGCCTTCCTGCGCCGCGAGATGGAGTTGATGCCGGAATGGTTCATCGCCCGGCACCTGGGTCGCGAGGTCGACGAAAAAACCCGCGGGCTGCTCGATCGCACCTTCGCGCTGCTGATCGCGAGCGCGCGGGCGCAGCCGCAAGTGTTCATGCTGCGCGATTTCATGCCGCGCAATCTGATGATCGCGGAACCCAATCCGGGCGTGCTCGACTTCCAGGACGCGGTGTACGGTCCGATCACCTACGACGTGGCCTCGCTGCTGCGCGACGCGTTTCTCAGTTGGGACGAAGAGTTCGAACTGGATTGCTTCGTGTACTACTGGGAGCGCGCGAAAAAAGCCGGCCTGCCGGTCGACCCCGACTTCGGCGAGTTCTACCGCCAGCTCGAATGGATGGGCCTGCAACGGCACATCAAGGTGCTGGGCCTGTTCTGCCGGATCAACTATCGCGACAGCAAGCCGCATTACATGAAAGATCTGCCGCGTTTCATCGGCTATGCGCGCAAGGTGGCTGAACGCTATGCGCCGCTGCGTCCGTTCGCGAAGCTGCTCGACGATCTCGAAGGCCGCGCGAATGAAGTGGGCTACACCTTCTGACCAATGACGATGCCCCTGAAGAAAGCGATGATTTTCGCCGCGGGCCGCGGCGAACGCATGCGTCCGTTGACCGACGCGTGCCCCAAGCCTTTACTCGAGGTGGGCGGCAAGCCGCTGATCGTGTGGCAGATCGAACGGCTCGCGAGCGCCGGCTTTCAAACCATCGTGATCAACCATGCGTGGCTCGGCGAGCGGATCGAAGCCGCGCTCGGCGACGGCTCGGGCTGGCATGTCCAGTTGCGCTATTCGGCCGAGCACGAAGCGCTGGAAACGGCGGGCGGAATCGTGCAGGCCTTGCCGCTGCTCGAAGAGCACGGCGCTAGCGAAGTATTCGTCGCGGTCAGCGGTGACGTATACGCCGATTACGATTACGCCGCGTTGAACGCACCGGCTGCCCGGCTCGCGGCAATGCCTGAGCCGGGCATGCATCTGGTGATGGTGCCGAACCCGGCGTTTCATCCGGCAGGCGACTTCGGTTTGGTCGACGGCGCGCTCTCGCTCGATGCACAGCCGCGCTTCACGTTCGGCAATATCGGCCTTTACGACACGCGCATGTTTCGCGATCTGCCGCGCGGCACGCGGCGCGCGCTCAGGCCGTACTACCGCGAGACGATCGCGCGCGGCCTCGCGAGCGGCGAGTTATTCGAAGGCTTGTGGGAAAACGTCGGCACGCCGGCGCAGTTGCACGAGTTGGATGAGCGTTTGAACAGGCGCTGAGAAATACTCGCTGAAAAGCGGGCGCTGAGAAGCCCGCACCGGAAAGCAGTAAATCAACGCCCGCCTTCGCCCGCGTCGATCGCGCTCACCGTTTCCGGCGTCTCCGCCGCGCGTTGCTGCTGCAACGCCCACATCTGCGCGAACAGGCCGTTCGCGAGCAGCAATTCGGCGTGCGTGCCGCGCTCGACGATCCGCCCTCTATCCATCACGATGATCTGCTGTGCGTGCACCACCGTCGACAACCGGTGCGCGATGATCAGCGTCGTGCGCTCGCGGGCGATCTGGTCGAGTTCGTGCTGAATGGCGCGCTCCGAACGTGAATCGAGCGCGGAGGTCGCTTCGTCGAACAGCAGGATCGGCGGATTCTTGAGGATGGTCCGCGCAATCGCGACCCGCTGCTTCTCGCCGCCCGACAGTTTCAACCCGCGCTCGCCGACCGGCGTCTCATACCCTTTCGGCAAGCCTTCGATGAATTCGTGAATGTGCGCCGCGCGCGCCGCCGCGATCACTTCCTCGCGTGCCGCCGACGGGCGGCCATAAGCGATGTTGTAGTAGATCGAGTCGTTGAACAGCACGGTGTCCTGCGGCACGATGCCGATCGACGCGCGCAGCGAATCCTGCGTGACGTCGCGAATGTCCTGACCGTCGATGGTGATCGCGCCACCCGTCGCGCGGTCCAGATCGTAGAAGCGGAACATCAACCGTGCGAGCGTGGATTTGCCCGAGCCGCTATGACCGACCACCGCCGTGGTGGTGCCGGCGGGAATCGTGAAACTCACGTCGTGCAGAATCTGCCGCGCCGGCTCATACGCGAAGTTCACATGCTCGAAGCGCACTTGCGCGCCGCTCACCTTCAACGCCGGCGCGTCCGGCAGATCGGGCACTTCCCGCGCGGCGCCGAGCAGCGTGAACATGCGGTCCATGTCGGTGAGACTTTGCTTCAGTTCCCGATACACGACGCCGAGAAAATTCAGCGGAATATAGAGCTGCAACATGAACGTGTTGATCAGCACCAGATCGCCGAGCGTGAGGCGCCCGGCCATCACGCCCTCGGTCGCGCGCCACAGAATGAACACGAGCCCCGTGCCGATGATCGCCTGCTGACCGAAATTCAGCGCCGACAGCGAGCGCTGCGACTTGATCGCCGCCGTGCGGTAGCGCTTGAGGTTTTCGTCGTAGCGTTGCGCTTCCCACTCTTCGTTGCCGAAGTACTTCACGGTCTCGTAGTTGAGCAGCGAATCGATCGCGCGCGAGTTCGCCTTCGAATCGAGATCGTTCATCGTGCGGCGAAAATGCGTGCGCCATTCGGTGACCTTCACCGTGAAAACGATGTACACGGCGAGCGCGATGAACGTGACCACCGCGTAATACGCCTCGTATTTGACGACAAAAAACCCAAGCACGAGACCGACTTCGACGAGCGTCGGCAGAATGCTGTACAGCGAATACGAAATGAGTTGCGTGATGCCGCGCGTGCCACGCTCGATGTCGCGCGACATGCCGCCCGTCTGCCGTTCCAGATGGAACCGCAGCGACAGCGCATGCAAATGGCGGAACACCTTCAGCGCAAGTTGGCGCACCGCGCTTTCGGTCACTTTCGAAAACAGGATCTCGCGCAACTCGGTGAAGAGCGAGGTGGAGAGCCGCACCACCGCATACGCGACCACCAGCAAGCCGACGCCGCCCAGCAGCACGATACCCGGCGAATCCTGCGCGCGGCCGAGCGCGGTGAGATGCTGCACCGAGGCGAGATTGTCGACGATCCGCTTCATCACGATCGGCACGCCGAGGTTGGCGATCTTCGCGCCGATCAGGCAACTCAGCGCGAACGCGACGCGCCATTTGTAGGTGGCGAGATACGGCAGCAGCGACAGGATCGTCTGCCAGTCGTTGCGCGGCTGGGTGGAAATCGGCGAGGGTTCGGACGAGGGCGTGCGGCGCATGGGATCGGCTGGGGAGAGGGTGGAAGCGACGGAGTTCGCAGCGAACGGCGCGCGCGACGACACTTGAGTGACCCAGCGGACGCGGCCTCCCGGCCCGTCACACTGGTTTTTGTCGCGCGACCCGGCTGGGCGCTTTCCCGTACAATTCCTAGTCTTTCCATTGTCGCAGAAGCCGGCTGGCGCCGCTTTCCACGGGTTGTCCGGCCCATCGTTCACGTTGGCCGCGCGGTCGTGCCCCACGGCCGTGTCGTACCGTTGTCGTGAATCCCCGCCTGCCGGTCGAGCCGACCGAGCCACATACGTTTTCAAGGGTGTCCCGATGACCGATCTTCCGCAACTCCCGCAAAAGCCTTGCGCGCTGCGCGTCGTGCCGCAGCCGTCGGACGCGAATGTCCACGGCGACGTGTTCGGCGGCTGGATCATGGCTCAGGTGGACATAGCCGGCTCCATTCCGGCAAGCCGCCGCGCCAACGGGCGGGTCGCCACCATCGCGGTCAATTCGTTCGTGTTCAAGCAGCCGGTGTTCGTCGGCGATCTGCTGAGTTTTTACGCGGATATCGTCAAGACGGGCAACACGTCGGTGACGGTGTCGGTCGAGGTCTACGCGCAGCGTATGAGCCTGACGCAAGATGTCGTGAAGGTGACCGAGGCGACCCTGACCTACGTCGCCACCGACAGCGACCGCCGTCCGCGCGCGCTGCCGGTGCTGGACTGAGCGGCTCGCGCAAAGAGGCTCGCGCTGCACGAACCAGCGCGCGAAGCGCGAAGCTACTTCGCGGCAATCGACAAAGGCGAGCCGCTGTCACGCAAATAGGCGTCGACCTGCCCTTCGATCCACTGCGCGAAATGCGCCTGCCTGGCATCGAGGGTTTCGCGCTGCTGCCACACCAGCCAATACGGATACCGGTAGGGCACGCGAATCTCAGTGATCTGCACCAGTTCGCCGCGCGCCAGCGCATGCGCGACCAGGCTGCGCCGTTCGAGCGCCACGCCCTGCCCGAGCAGGACTGCACCGAGAACGACGTTCGAATCGTTCGACGACAGCACCACCGCTTCGGCGTCCGGCTCCGCCACCCCGGCCGCTTGACACCACGGCGCCCACGGCGCGTCGGGGCTTGAAATCAGCGGGCAGGCGATCACGTCCTCGGCGCTGACAGGAAAGCGGCCGTGCGGCGCGAGCGCGAAATGCGGCGCGGCAACCACCACCATCTCGTCGTCGAACAGTTTCTGTTGCGCGACATCCGGCCAGTGCCCCTGGCCCATGCGAATGCCGACGTCGCTCACGCCCTGGCGCAAGTCCTCGATCTGCAAACTCGTCAGCAAACGGACCCGATAGTAAGGATGCGCATGGCGAAAGCTCGCGAGACGCGGCACGAGCCAATGTTGCGCGAACGACGGCAAGGTCGCGATCACCAGTTCGCTTTCGTGCGGACGCGCCTCCGCGCGGCGCGTGGCTTGCGTGATGTCGCGCAGCGCCGCGCGGATTTCGAGCGCGTAGAAACGTCCTTCCTCGGTGAGCCGCAGGCCGCGCGCCTCGCGCACGAACAGCGCGACCCCCATCGACTCTTCCAGCACCTTGATTTGCTGGCTCACCGCCGAATGCGTGACATGCAACTCGCGCGCGGCCTGAGTCACGCCGCCCAAGCGGGCGACGGCTTCGAAGCAGCGAAGCGCGGTTAAAGGCGGGATGGGTTTCATGTAAGAAATTCTGACGTAAACCGTCGAATAATGTCGCTTTTTTTGGCGCGAAGAGATGCTTAAGCTATCGGTTCGATGCGCCACCGTCACCGCTGCTGACCGGCTAGCCGCCGTGCCGCGAACCGAGGCGCGCAATGATAGATCCTCTAACGGGAAATGCGATGAAACTGATCGGAATGCTCGATTCGCCTTACGTGCGCCGCGTCGCGATCTGCCTCAAATTGCTGAAGCTCGACTTCGAGCACCAGTCGATCTCCGTGTTCAGCACCTACGACCAGTTCGCGAAAATCAACCCGGTCGTCAAGGCGCCCACGCTGATCGCCGACAACGGCCAGAGCGTGATGGATTCGACGGTGATTCTTCAGTACCTCGCGACGCTCGCCGGACCGGAGCAACGGCTCTTTCCGTCGCGCCCGGACGCCTGCCTGCGCGCCGCCCGTCTGACGGGGCTCGCGCTTGCCGCGTGCGACAAGACCGTGCAGATCGTCTACGAACGCAATCTGCGCCCGGCGGATAAGCAGCATGAGCCCTGGATGGAGCGCGTGCGCTCGCAAATTCTCGCGGCCTACGGCGAACTCGAGCAGGAAGTGGCGGCGGCACCGCTGCCGATCGAGGCCGATCACTTCGGCGCGGCCGACGTCACGGTGGCCGTGGCCTGGCGTTTCACGCAGATGATGTTGCCGCAGATCGTCAGCGCAGCGGACCATCCGCGCTTGCAGGCGTTCGCCGCGCGCGCCGAGCAACTGCCGGAATTCGTGAGCACGCCCCCGGTGTGAGCGTGTGGCGCGCGAGCGCTCGACCGCGCTCGCCGCACGGCGCGTCACACCGTCGCCAGTTCGCGCCCCACGCCGCCCTGAAACAATGCGGAAATCGCGTCTGTCGACAAAGGCTTCGCGAAGTAGAAGCCCTGCATCTCGTCGCACGCGCGCTCCTTGAGGAAATCGAGTTGCGCGGACGTCTCCACGCCTTCGGCGATCACCTGCAGCTTCAGTGAGTGCGCCAACGCGATGATCGCCGACGTGATGGTTTCATCGTCGCCAGAAATGCCGATGTCCGACACGAACGAGCGGTCGATCTTCAGGCGGTCCACCGGAAAGCGCTTCAGATAGCTGAGGCTCGAATAGCCGGTGCCGAAGTCGTCGATGGCGAGACCGATGCCGAGCGCATGCAGTTCGTTGAGCATCGACACGGCCTCTTCGGCGTTGCGCATGATCGTGCTCTCCGTCAGTTCGAGTTCGAGATACCGCGGTTCGAGCCCGGTCTCGGCCAGCACCTGCGTCACCAGCTTGGCGATGTCGCGCTGCTGGAACACCCGCGCGGACAGGTTCACGGACACGCGCGCCGGCGGCAAACCCTCATCCTGCCAGGCCTTGTTCTGGCGGCACGCCTCGCGCAACACCCACTCCGAAAGCGGCCCGATCAGCCCGCTTTCCTCCGCGACCGGAATGAACGACGACGGCGGCACCAGCCCCGCTTCGGGATCGCGCCAGCGCACCAGCGCTTCGGTGCCGACGATCTGTCCGCTCACGATGTCCACCTGCGGCTGATAGTGCAGCAGGAATTCGTTGTCGCGCAGCGCCCGGCGCAGACGCCGGTCGAGGTTCAGCCGCGCGCTCGCGCTCGCGTTCATCTCCGGCTGATAGAACTGGAACGTGTTGCGGCCCATGTCCTTCGCGCGATACATCGCGAGGTCGGCCTTCTTCATCAGCGTTTCGGTGTCGTCGCCGTCTTGCGGGAAGAGGCTCGCGCCCATGCTGCAACCCACGTATAGCTCGGTGCCGTCGAGCCACACCGGCTCGGAAATCGACGCGCGCACGCGCTCCATCCACGCGATCAGCGATTGCTCGTCGACGGTATCGGTCATCACGATCACGAACTCGTCGCCGCCGTGCCGCGCCACGGTGTCGCTCGTGCGCGTGCAGCGCGCGAGCCGTTCCGCGACCACGCTCAACAGACGGTCGCCGACGCTATGGCCGAGGCTGTCGTTGACGTTCTTGAAGCCGTCCAGATCCATGAACACGACGGCGACGCCCTTGTGCTGCCGCTGCGCGACGATCAACGCGTGCTGCAGTCGGTCGCGCAGCAGGTTGCGATTGGGCAGCCGCGTGAGGCTGTCGTAGTTGGCCTGGTATTCGAGTTGTTCCTGATAGCGCATCAGGTCGGTCACGTCGTTGATCACGCCGATATGGTGCGTGATCACGCCTTCCGCGTTCGGCACCGGCGCGATGAACAGTTGATTCCAGAACAGCGCGCCGTCCTTGCGATAGTTGCGCACCACCGCGCTCACTTCGCGGTTCGCCGCGAGCGCCTGGCGAATCGACGCGACGCCTTCCTGATCGCGGTCGTCGCGCTGCAGCACGCGGCAATCCTGGCCGATCACTTCGGCGGGATCGTAACCGGTGATGCGCATGAACGCCGGATTCACGTATTCGATCAGGTTGCCCGCCGGCGACGGCGCGGTGATCAGAATCGCGTTGACGCTGGCGTCGAGCGCTCGGCTTTGCAGACGCAACGCGAGATCGGCGCGCTTGCGCTCGGTAATGTCCGTATAGGAACCGAGCACGCCGATCACGCGGCCGTCGCCGTCGGTGAACGGCAGCTTGCTCGTCATCGTGGTGCGATGCACGCCGCCGATCATCACGTCGACTTCGAAATTCATCTTCGGCACGCCGGTGCTCACCACCTCCTGGTCGTGCTGATTCAGCAGATCGGCGAACGCGCGCCACGGCATGTCGGCGTCGCTCTTGCCCACCACCTGCTCGGGGTAAGCGAGCCCGGCATCGCGCGCGAACGCCATGTTGCAGCCGAGATAGCGCGATTGCTGATCTTTCCAGAAGATGCGCTGCGGAATGTTGTCGATCACCGTTTCGAGCATCTGGTTCGAACGCCGCGCTTCGGCCTCGGCGTTGATCTGCTCGGTGACGTCGTCGGCCAGCACGAAAAGCGCGGCGCGCCCCATGAAATTCAGCGCGTGATACGAAATGTCGGCGCTGATCGTGGAGCCGTCCTTGCGCCGGTGATGCCAGATGCCCGCCATCGTGCGGCCGTGCGACACCGCGTCGCTGCGTTGCAGATGCGATTCGAGACGCGGGACTTCGCTGTCCGGCCGGATCGCGCGAATCGTCATGCGCAGGAATTCTGTTTCCGTGTAACCGTATTGCTGAATCGCGGCCGCGTTGACGGCGAGAAAGCGCAGCGTCTCGCGATCGAAGATATACATCGGCACCGGATGATCGTCGAACAGGCTGCGAAAGCGCTCGTCGTTGCGGCCGAGCGCGCGAACGCTGCGCAGCTTCTCGCGCGCGCTGTTTTCGCGTGCGCTGAACGTGAGGATCAACAGCGCGCTGCCGGCCAGCATCGTCACGATCAGCAGAAACGTCGCGCGCCGGGTTTCGCTCGCCGACGCCGCGAGCGACGCCTTCAACGCGCGGTTCTCCTCGCTGCGCAGGGCCGCCAGCGCGGCTTCGACGCGATCCAGCACGAGCCCGAGATGCGTATAGGCGGATGCCGCCCACGTGCGTGCGGTATCCGGTTCGGCGTGGGCGCTTCTGACGAGCGCGTCGTCGAGATCATGGCGCAGCGCTAGGCTGTCCGCGCTCAGCCTCGCCAGCGCGGCGAGCATGGCCGGCTCGCCGGCGAGTTCGGCACGCAGATCGCGCTCGAGACCGGCGAGCGTTGCGCTCAGCGCGGTGGCCGCATGCGCGGGCGCCGGCTCGCCCGATGCCTCGAAACGGCCCAGCGCCACGAGTCCGCCGTCGAGCGCGGCCTGGTACGCGTCGAGGTTCTGGCGCACGTTCGTCGAACGCAGCATGCGTGCGTCGGCGTCGCGCTGGCCGCAAATCTGCGTATAGGCGACGAACGCATTCGCGCCGAGCGCGGCGGCGACGACCGCTATATTGATCAGCAGCCGCTTCGTGAGAAAAGGAGTCATGGGTTCCGAACGTCAATCGTTCTCTTGACGGGAGCGCGCGGCCGCTGCCGATGCGCCGCGGCGCATCGAGGCAAGTCCTTTTACGCGCCAACTCATGGATAACGGCAGCGTTCGGAACAGGTTGAGGGGGGTGAGTGAAAAAAAATCGCGGGGGGTGCCTGGCTGGCCGGCCTAGCCGGCCGCACCGAATTCCTTCATCGCGGGGACGAAGTCGTGATTGGCTTCCGGCTTGCGCGACAATTTGGCGAGCACGTAGCGCTTGAATGGCGCGAGGGCGGCCCACTGGGCGACGCTCGGCGCGGCGAGACCGGCCAGCCCCGCTTGCTGCGCGACGCCTTCCGGCACGCTGTCGATGCGGCGCCAGGCCGGCGACTCCTCAGGCGTGAACCATTCCGGCTCGACGTTCGCGTGAGTGCGCAGCATCTCGAACAGCGCGTGATCGAAGTTCGGCTCGATTTCCGCGTCTTCCTCGACCGGGAAACGCGCCAGCAATTTGCGGTCCTCGAGCGGCAGCAACTGCCACTGCGCGAGCGTGATGCGCAGGCCGAAACGGTCGAGATTGAACCGCACCGACATGGGGATATACGTGAAATTCTCCGAGGACTCGACCTCGAAGTTGAACAGCAGCGGTGCTTCGTTGAGTCCCATGACAAGTTCCTCTTGGATGACGGGCAACGCGCAAGCCCGGCTTGGGGTATTTTAGAACCTTATTCGCGTAAAGGCGGCGCGGCTTGGAGCCGTCCGTTGCCCTCGGCGGCGCGGGCGGGGCGAGACCGCAAGCCGCGCAGGCGCGCGGCATGGCAAAGGAGTGAACCAGCTTGAACGATATGGAAACAGCCGGACAGCCGGGCGCGGTCGAGCGCCAGGTGCGCCGGCATCGCGGCGCGGCGGTCGAAACCGTTACCGATCACATCGGTCAGGAATGGCCGGTGGCGCTCGTCTTCAATGGCATTTCGCACGCGGTGATGATGTGCACGCCCTGCGATCTCGAAGCGTTCGCGGTCGGCTTCGCGATTTCGGAAGGCATCGTCGAGCGCGGCAGCGATATTCAGGACATCGAGGTCGAATTGCACGACGACGGCGAATTGCCGCATGCCGAAGTGCAATTGCAGGTCGTGCAGCAGGCGTTCGTCGCGCTGAAGGAAAAGCGCCGCGCGCTGGCCGGGCGCACCGGCTGCGGCGTGTGCGGAATCGAAAGCATCGATCTGCTGGATCTGCAACCGGAGCGGGTGCCCGATACCGGTTTTCTGCAACGGCTCGCGCCGGATGCGATCGCTCGCGCCGCGCGCGAATTGCCCGAGCACCAGGCGCTGACGCGGCTGACCGGCGGCCTGCACGCCGCCGCATGGTGCGACGCGGCAGGCGCGATCCGCTACGCGTTCGAGGACGTCGGCCGTCACAACGCGCTCGACAAGCTGATCGGCCGGCTCGTGCTCGATCGCGTGGACACACAAGACGGGTTCGTGTTTCTGTCAAGCCGCGCGAGCTACGAGTTGGTGCGCAAGGCCGCTCGCGTCGACGTGCCGATGCTCGCCACCATCTCGGCGCCGTCGTCGCTCGCGATTGCGATTGCGCGCAAGGCGGGCGTGCGGCTCGTCAGCTTCTGCCGCGAAACGAGCTACGTCGACTACGACACGTTGCAGCCGGCGCAGTCCTGAGCCGCGCCGCCGACTCTCGCCTGCACGCGCGAGGGTTCAATCGAACTGCCGGAAGTCCGGCTTGCGCTTCTCGAAGAACGCTTTCAACGCCTCACGCGCTTCCGGCGCCAGCAGCATCTTGCCGAAGTGCACGGCTTCGTCGGTGATCTGGGTTTGCACGTCGTGGTGGCTCGCGCGCTTCATCAAGCTCTTCGTCACGCGCAACGACGAGGCCGGCAACGCGGCCAGTTTAGCGGCCTGCGAAGCCGCGAACGCGTCGACTTCGGCGGCGGGCAGCAGACGATTCACGAAGCCCATGCGTTGCGCTTCGCGCGCGTCGAAGGCTTCGCCCAGCAGCAGCTTTTCCGCCGCCGCCTGATAGCCGGCGACGCGCTGCAACAGAAGGCTCGACGCCGCTTCGGGACATAACCCGAGTTGCGCGAACGGCAGCGAAAAGCTCGCCGTGTCCGCCGCATAGACCAGATCGCAGTGCAGCAGCAGCGTCGTGCCGATGCCGACCGCCGGCCCCGCCACCGACGCCACCACCGGCTTTTCCGCCGAACTGATCGCGCGCAGGAACCGGAACACCGGCGCGTCCTCGCCCGCCGGCGGCGCCTTCATGAAGTCCTCGAGATCGTTGCCGGCGCTGAAAATGCCCGCGCTGCCGCGAATCAGAATGACCCGCACCGCGGCATCGCCTTGCGCTTCGACGAACGCGTCGGCCATCGTCTGATACATCGCGGCCGTAATCGCGTTCTTCTTGTCGGGCCGGTTGAAGGCAATCGTGAGCACGCCGTCGGCACGCCCGATCAGAATATCCATCGTCATCTCCTCGTAGTCCTGCTGCGAATGTGAAAAACGGTTCGCAAGCCACGCAGCCTGCGAACCGTTCCGTTCATACGTCTCGATCGAGCCGAGCTTACAGGCGCTCGATGATGCCCGCCGCGCCCATGCCGGTGCCGACGCACATCGTCACCATGCCGTACTTGTAGTTGCGGCGGCGCAGGCCATGCACGACCGTCGACGCCCGAATCGCGCCCGTCGCCCCGAGCGGATGACCCAAGGCGATTGCGCCGCCGAGCGGGTTGATCTTCGACGGATCGAGGCCGAGATCCTGAATCACCGCCAGCGATTGCGCGGCGAACGCTTCGTTCAGCTCGATCCAGTCGAGGTCGTCCTGCTTGAGACCCGCGGCCTTCAGCGCGGCCGGAATCGCTTCCTTGGGACCGATGCCCATGATTTCCGGCGGCACGCCGCGCACGGCGAAACTGACGAAGCGCGCCAGCGGCGTGAGATTGAACTGCTTGAGGATCTTTTCCGACACGACGATCAACGCGCCCGCGCCGTCCGAGGTTTGCGAGCTATTGCCCGCCGTCACCGAACCCTTGTTCGCGAACACCGTGCGCAGTTTGGCGAGACCTTCGAGCGACGTGTCCGCGCGCGGGCCTTCATCGAGCGACACTTCGCGCGTTTTCACGCGCACTTCGCCGCTGGCGAGATCGGGGAAACGCTCGGTGATCGTGTACGCGGCGATTTCGTCGTTGAATTCGCCGGCCTGCTGCGCGGCGATCGCGCGACGGTGCGATTCGACCGAGAACGCGTCCTGCGCCTCGCGGCTGATCTTCCAGCGCTCGGCGACCTTTTCGGCGGTAAGACCCATGCCGTAGGCAATGCCCACGTCCTCGTTGCGATCGAAGATATGCGGCGACAGCGACGGCTTGTTGCCCATCATCGGCACCATGCTCATCGACTCGCAGCCGCCCGCGACCATCGCGTCCGATTCGCCGACGCGAATGCGGTCGGCCGCCATCGCGAGCGCGGTCAGGCCCGACGCGCAGAAACGGTTCACCGTCACGCCGCCGACGGTGTTCGGCAGGCCGGCCAGCAACGCGCCGATCCGCGCGACGTTGAGCCCTTGTTCCGCTTCGGGAATCGCGCAGCCGACGATCGCGTCCTCGATCACGCTCGTGTCGAGGCCGGGCACTTGCGCCACGGCCGATCTGATCGCGTGCACGAGCAGTTCGTCCGGGCGCGTGTTCCTGAACATGCCGCGCGGCGCTTTACCGATCGGCGTGCGGCTCGCGGCGACGATGTAGGCGTCTTGCAATTGCTTTGTCATTTAAAGCTCCTTTGTCGACGGAAGTTAGCGCTTTAGCGCTTACTTCCGTCCCATGCGGTTCTATCGCGGTCGACAGGAGTTGGCGCTTTAGCGCTTACTCCTGTCCCATGCAGTTCTATCGCGGTCGACGGGAGTTAGCACTTCAGCGCTGCCTCCCGTCCCATGCAGTCCTATCGCGGTCGACGGTAGTTAGCGCTTTAGCGCTTACTCCTGTCCCATGCAGTCCTATCGCGGTCGACCAGAGTGAGCACTTCAGCGCTGCCTCCGGTCCCATCCAGTCGTACCCCACTCGCTCAGTTACGCACCGGCTTGCCGGTTTGCAACATGCCCATGATCCGTTCCTGCGTCTTTTGCGTGCCGAGCAGATCGACGAACGCGCGACGTTCGAGTTGCAGCAGCCATTCCTCGTCGACCAGGCTGCCCGCTTCCACGTCGCCGCCGCACACCGCTTCCGCGATGCGGCTCGCGATCAGGAAATCGTGCTCGCTGATGAAGCGGCCGTCGCGCATGTTGACGAGCGATGCCTTGATGGTCGAGATCGCCGAGCGCCCCGCGACCGGCACTTGCGTGACGCGCAGCGGCGGACGGTAACCGGCCGCCGATAACGCGCGCGCCTCCTTCTTCGCGACGTCGAGCAGTTCGAATACGTTGAAGACGATCGTGTCCGACGGCTTCAGATAGCCCATCGCGCGCGCGTCGAGCGCGGAGGCCGAGACCTTCGCCATCGCCGCGTTTTCGAACGATTTCTGCACGAACTTCAGCAGGTCGTTGGTCGCGCCCACTTGCGTCGCGGCTTCCGCCGCGCGCAGCGCCGCTTCCTTCAGGCCGCCGCCCGCAGGCACGAGGCCCACGCCGACTTCCACCAGCCCGATATAGCTTTCGATGTGCGCGACACGCTTCGCGCTATGCAGCACCAGTTCGCAGCCGCCGCCGAGCGCGATGCCCGACACCGCCGAGATGACCGGCACGCTCGCGTACTTCACGCGCAGCATGCCTTGCTGGAATTTCTTCACGAACGGCTCGATGCCCTTGGCGCCGCCCATCATGAACGCGGGCATCGCTTCTTCAAGGTTCGCGCCGGCGGAGAACGGGCCGCCCGGCGTGCCGAGTTTCAGCGACGTCGGTTGCCATACGACGAGACCCTTGTAGTCCTTTTCAGCGAGTTCGATTGCCTGCGTCAGACCGTCGATCACCGACGGTCCGATCGTGTTCATCTTGCTCTTGAACGACACGATCAGAACGTCGTTCTCGCCCGCGCGGTCGTCGACCCATGCGCGCACCGCATCGGTTTCGAACAGCGTCTTACCGTAGGTCTTCGGATCAGCCAAGGTTTCGCCGACCAGCGGCGCGCGGAACACCTGCTTGTCGTACACCGACAGGGAAGAACGCGGCACGAACGTCTTCGAAGCCGGCGACCACGAACCTTCGTTCGCATGGACGCCGCCCTTTTCCGCGACCGGACCGTCCAGCACCCACGACGGCAACGGCGCATCCGACAGCGCCTTGCCGGCGGCGATGTCTTCCTGCACCCATTCGGCGACCTGCTTCCAGCCGGCCGTCTGCCAGCCTTCGAACGGGCCTTCGTTCCAGCCGAAGCCCCAACGGATCGCGAGATCGACGTCGCGCGCGTTGTCGGCGATCGATTCCAGATGCACGCCGATGTAGTGGAACACGTCGCGGAAGATCGACCACAGGAATTGCGCCTGCGGATGTTCCGATTCACGCAAGAGCTTCAGACGCTCCGCCGGCGGACGTTTCAGAATGCGGCCGACCAGTTCGTCCGCTTTCGCGCCGCCGTCGACGTACTCGCCCGTTTTCGGGTCGAGCACCTTGATGGCCTTGCCTTCCTTTTTATAGAAGCCGCCGCCGGTTTTCTGGCCGAGCGCGCCCTTCTTCACCAGTTCGGCCAGCACGGCGGGCGTTTCGTAGATCGGGAAAAACGGATCGTCCTTCAGGTTGTCCTGCATCGTCTTGATGACGTGCGCCATCGTGTCGAGACCGACCACGTCGGCGGTGCGGAACGTGGCGGACTTCGCGCGGCCGAGGCGCGCGCCCGTCAGGTCGTCCACCTCGTCGAAACGCAGGCCGAACTTCGCGGCCTCGGTCATCACCGCGAGGATCGAGAAAATGCCGACGCGGTTGGCGATGAAGTTCGGCGTGTCCTTGGCGCGCACGACGCCCTTGCCGACCACGCTCGTCAGGAACGATTCGAGTTGATCGAGGATTTCCGGGCGCGTCGTCGCGGTGGGAATCAGTTCGACCAGGTGCATGTAGCGCGGCGGATTGAAGAAGTGCACGCCGCAGAAGCGCGCCTTCAGTTCGTCCGCGAAACCTTGCGAGAGTTCGGTGATCGACAGGCCCGACGTGTTGGTCGCGAAGATCGCATTCGGCGCGATGTGCGGCGAGACCTTCTTGTACAGGTCGTGCTTCCAGTCCATGCGTTCGGCGATCGCTTCGATCACGAGGTCGCACTCTTCGAGTTTGGCGATATCGTCGTCGTAGTTGGCGGGCTGGATGTATTGCGCGTCGTCCTTCACGCCGAACGGCGCGGGCGACAGCTTCTTCAGATTTTCGATCGCCTTCAGGGCGATCGCGTTCTTCGGGCCTTCTTTTGCGGGCAGGTCGAACAGCAGCACGGGCACCTTGGCGTTGATCAGGTGCGCGGCGATCTGCGCGCCCATCACGCCGGCGCCGAGCACGGCTACCTTGCGAATGATCAGATTGCTCACGTCGTTCCTCCGGGGAGTTATGCGGTAGTCGCGAATGTGTTTCGTCGCTTCGCGATGTGTGGCTGGCGGAGCGCCACGCTTGCATAGCGCGGCGCTTGCCGTGATGTGGGCTTAGAACAGCGCTTCGTCGACTTCCATCAGCGACTTCGAACCCGCGCGCGCCTGACGGATCGTCATTGCCGTTTCGGGCAGCAGCTTCGCGAAGTAAAAGCGTGCGGTGGCGAGCTTCGCCTTGTAGAACGGATCGCCGGATGCCTGCTTGTCCAGCGCGACGCGCGCCATGCGCGCCCAGAAGTACGCGAACACGAGATGGCCGACGGTGCGCAGATACGGCACGGCGGCCGCCCCGACTTCGTCGGGGTTCTGCATCGCCTTCATGCCGATTTCCATCGTCAGCTTCTGCACCTTTTCGCCGATGTCGGCGAGCGGGTTGATGAACTCCTGCATTTCCGGCTTCACGCCTTCCGCTTCGACGAATTCCGACACCAGCTTGCCGAACTTCTTCATCTTCGCGCCCATGTCGCCGAGGATCTTGCGGCCCAGCAGGTCCAGCGCCTGGATCGCGTTGGTGCCTTCGTAGATCATGTTGATGCGCGCATCGCGCACGTACTGCTCCATGCCCCACTCCGCGATGAAGCCGTGGCCGCCGTAGATCTGCATCGCGTGATTGGTGCTTTCGAATGCGTTGTCCGACAGAAACGCTTTCAGGATCGGCGTGAGCAGCGCGACGAGATCGGCGGCTTCCTTGCGCACCGCTTCGTCGCCGTGCGACAACTCCTTGTCGATATGCAGCGCGGACCAGTACGAGAAGGCGCGCGCGGCTTCGGCGTAGGCCTTTTGCGTGAGCAGCATGCGGCGCACGTCCGGGTGGACGATGATCGGATCGGCGGCTTTTTCCGGCGCCTTCGGGCCGCTCAGCGAACGCATTTGCAGACGTTCTTTCGCATACGTCAGCGAGTTCTGATACGCGACTTCGGTCAGGCCCAGGCTCTGCATGCCGACGCCCAGACGCGCCGCGTTCATCATCACGAACATCGCGTTCAAGCCTTTGTTCGGCTCGCCGACCAGCCAGCCCTTCGCGTTGTCGAGATTGATCACGCAGGTCGCGTTGCCGTGAATGCCCATCTTGTGCTCGATGGAACCGCACTTCACACCGTTGCGCTCGCCCGGCGCGCCCGCTTCGTTCGGGATGAACTTCGGCACGATGAAAAGCGAAATACCCTTAGTGCCCGTGGGCGCATCCGGCAGACGCGCGAGCACCAGGTGAACGATGTTCTCGGCGAGATCGTGTTCGCCGCTGGAGATGAAAATCTTCGTGCCGCTGATCGCGTACGAGCCGTCGCTGTTCGGCTCGGCCTTGGTGCGCAGGATGCCGAGATCGGTGCCGCAATGCGGTTCGGTCAGACACATCGTGCCGGTCCAGACGCCCGCGACAAGCTTCGGCAGATAGCGCTGCTGCAACTCCGGCGTGCCGTGCGCGTGCAGACATTCGTATGCGCCGTGCGAAAGACCGGGATACATCGTCCAGGCCTGGTTGGCCGAGTTCAGCATTTCATACAGCGCGTTGTTGACGAACGCGGGCAAACCCTGGCCGCCATATTCAGGATCGCAGCCCAGTGCGGGCCAGCCCGCTTCCACGTACTGTCGATAAGCTTCCTTGAAGCCCTTCGGCGTGGTCACGACGCCGTCGCCGACATACGTGCAGCCTTCCTGATCGCCGCTGTGATTGAGCGGGAACAGCACTTCGGAGCAGAACTTGCCGGCTTCTTCGAGCACCGCGTTGATCGTGTCGGCATCGAGATCCGCGTGCTTCGGCATCTGCTTGATTTCGGCTTCGACGTTGAGCAGTTCGTGCAACACGAATTGCATGTCGCGCAGCGGCGCGGCGTACTGTCCCATGACTCTCTCCAAAGTTTGACAAGAAGCCAGGCTGTTAGCTGAGTCCGTGGTCGGATTCCGCGCCGCTGAATCCGCTCGGTCCGGTGGGTCCCGTCTGTCGGTTCGGCGGCGCTGCTAACGGCTTTCGCTTTGATACGAAACAATCAGTTTTTCCAGCGCGGCCCACGTGAGACGCACGGCGTCCGGCAAGTGCAGGAAGCGCGCGTCGTGATGCAGACCGAGCGTGAAGCTATACAGTTCGAACAGCATGAGCTGCGGATCGGTATCGGCACGCAGATGCCCTTCTTCCACCGCCTGCGAAATCGCGCGGGTGAGCGCCGCACGCCACATCGTCACGCTCGACACCAGTTGCTCGCGCACCGGGTTGTCCGCGCGGTCGTCGTATTCGACCGCGCCGCTGATATAGATGCAGCCGGTCGTGACTTCCTGAATGCGCTTCTCGATCCAGCGGGAAATCATGGCGCGCAAGCGCGGCAAGCCACGCGGCTCGCGCAGGCTTGGGAAAAACACCTCGTCTTCGAAACGACGGTGATATTCGCGCACGACTTCGACCTGCAAATCCTCGCGCGACCCGAAATGCGCGAACACACCGCTTTTGCTCATCTGCATGCGCTCGGCCAGAAGCCCAATCGTCAGACCTTCGAGTCCGTCGCGGCTTGCCAGATCGAGTGCTGCTTCGAGAATCGCGGCTCGTGTTTGTTCGCCTTTTCGCATAGCTTCCCTACCGTTCTAATGTGACCGAAATAAAATCGAACGGCCGTACTATTATTGTGTGCGGCCGTCCGCGAAACAAGGACTTTATTAGAAACCGGTTTCTAACCTGGCTTCAATTCTGCGGCATCCGTCAATCAGTGGAATGAGATTTTTTAGAGGCGTTTGTCTTTTATTCTGTGCCGGAACGGCTTGCAATGAAGGAAGGAGGGTGAGGCGGTCGGCAGACGCGGCGCTAATCGTACCCGCCTACCGTCAGCAGCTTCATCACTGCGCGGTAGGTCGTATAGGCGAGCCAGTTGAGCACGCGCTCGCCGGCCGGACGCGCGTCGTAACGTGCCTCGTCGATCCGGCGCGAATCCCTGAACGCGACGAGGATCGCTTCGCGCAAAGCCTCGATCGACGGATCGTTCACCAGCACCACGTTGGCTTCGTTGTTGAGCATCAGGCTCAACGCGTCGAGGTTCGACGACCCGACCGTTCCCCAGTTGGAATCCACCACGGCGACCTTGCCGTGCAGCATGGTCTTCTCGTACTCGGCGATCTGCACACCGGCCTTGAGCAACGCGCGGTACAGAAACGGCACCGCGTAATCGAGCGCCTTGAACTCCTTGCGCCCGATGATGAGCTTTACTTCGACGCCGCGCCGCGCCGCCAGCACCAGCGCGCGCCGCAGCTTGCGCCCCGGCATGAAGTACGGATTGGCGAGCAGCACTTCGCTGCGCGCCTGGCCGATCGCGGTGAGATATGCCTTCTCGATGGCGCGGCGGTTGATCAGGTTGTCGCGCGCGACGAAGGCCACGCATGGTTGGCCGCCGGCCCACAGTGCCTCGTTACGGCGACGGCGGCGCCGGCGCAGACTGCCGAGCGACGCAGTGGTCTTGGGCCCGAGATCGGGCTCCAGGGATTCGATCGGACGATGCCCGAGGCGAATCCGCCGCCATTGCAGTTCGAACGCCTGACGGACGTCCGCGACCACCGGCCCGTGCAATTCGACCGCGAAGTCCCAGCGGCGGTAAGGCAGCGTTACGCCGTTGTTCTCGTAATCGTCGACGATGTTGATGCCGCCGCAATACGCGTACTGATCGTCGATCACCGCCAGCTTGCGGTGCGTGCGCGAAAAGCCGAAGCGGCCGAACAGATGCGGGTTGTAGATCCGATGGTCGATGCCGGCAACCGGCCACTCGTTGAACATCGGCAGCCGCGCGGTGCCGATGCCGTCGGTGATCGCGCGCACCTTCACGCCGCGCGAAGCCGCGCGCAGCAGCGCCGCGCTGACGGCCTGGCCGGCGTTGTCATCGCAGAAGATGTAGGTTTCCAGAACCACGTCGTCGCGCGCCGCGTCGATCCGTTCGACCAGTGCGGCGAAGAACTCGTCGCCGGAACGCAGCAGCTTGACGTCGTTGCCGCTCGTGAAGCGGTAGCGTTGCCAATAGCGGCGGCCGAGCAGCGATTGCCGCAGTCGAGCGAAACGGCGCGCGCCGCCGACGCTCACCGGCCGCGCTCCCTGGAGCGCCCATCAATGGGCGTGTCCAGCCCCTCATCAGACTGCGCACCGAGCGAAGCATCAAGCCGCCGCCGGGCTTCGAGCCTGCTGGGCAACTGCAAGATCGCATCCGCATTCGACGACGAAAAACAGCGCGACGCCGCCTCCTCATACGGCAGCCACAGAAACGCCGTATGCTCGCGCGGCGCGAGCGTCACCTCGAGCTGCTCGGGCACCTCCACACTGAACCAATGCTCGGTGTTGTGGATCACGCCTTCGGCATAACGATGCCGGAATTCCGGGTAGATCTCGTATTCGATCGAATACTGCCAATCGAATAACGCGCTCGTCGGCACCAGCTTGCTGCCGACCACGATGCCGGTCTCTTCCGCGACCTCGCGCGCCGCCGTCTCGATGAGCGGCTCGTCGAGCTGGTCTTTGGAACCCGTCACCGACTGCCAGAAACCCGCGTGGTCGGCGCGCTCGATCAGCAGCACGTCGAACGAGGGCGTATGGATGATGACAAGCACGGATTGCGGAATCTTCGGCGGTTTCGGCATGGCGTGAAAACTGGGCGCAACGCTTGCGCGCTACATGTCGGCGAATGGTGCAGTGAGCGGTCGAAAGCAGTTGCATCGACTGTAACGCAAAAAACGAAAAAGGCGCATGGCGCCTTTTTCGTTTCGCTTTTCATCCACCTCGGGCTGTCGTTTTCAGACAGCTTCGGCTTATGCCTTCGGTTCCGGCGTACGCAGACGGATATGCAACTCGCGCAACTGACGCTCGTCCACTTCGCTCGGCGCCTGCGTGAGCAGGCACTGCGCGCGTTGCGTCTTCGGGAACGCGATCACGTCGCGGATCGAATCGGCGCCGGCCATCATCGTGACAATGCGGTCGAGACCGAATGCGATACCGCCGTGCGGCGGCGCGCCGTATTGCAGCGCGTCCAGCAGGAAGCCGAACTTGGCTTGCGCCTCTTCCGCGCCGATCTTGAGCGCGCGGAACACCTGGCTCTGCACTTCCTCGCGATGGATACGCACCGACCCGCCGCCGATTTCCCAGCCGTTCAGCACCATGTCGTAGGCTTTCGCGAGGCAACGCGCCGGGTCCGTTTCCAGATATTCGAGATGCTCGTCCTTCGGGCTCGTGAACGGGTGATGCGCGGCGACGTAGCGGTTGTCTTCCTCGTCGTACTCGAACATCGGGAAGTCGACCACCCACAGCGGCTTCCAGCCCGACTCGACGAGACCGTTGGCCTTGCCGAATTCCGAGTGACCGATCTTCAGACGCAACGCGCCCAGGCTGTCGTTCACCACCTTCGCGCGATCCGCCGCGAAGAAAATGATGTCGCCGTCTTGCGCGCCGGTGCGCTCGATGATCGCCTTGACCGCTTCGTCATGCAGGTTCTTGACGATCGGGCTTTGCAGACCGTCACGGCCCTTCGCCACTTCGTTGACCTTGATCCACGCGAGGCCCTTCGCGCCGTAGATGCGCACGAATTCCGTGTAGCTGTCGATATCGCCACGCGTGAGTTCACCGCCCTTCGGCACGCGGATCGCCGCGACGCGGCCGTCTTTGGTGTTGGCCGGCGTGCTGAACACCTTGAAGTCGACGTCGCGCACCGCATCGGTCAGGTCCGTGAATTCGAGCTTCACGCGCAGGTCCGGCTTGTCCGAGCCGAAGCGGCGCATCGCTTCCGAATACAGCATGACCGGGAATTTCTCGTCCAGCGAAACGCCGATTGTTTCCTTGAAGACGTGACGGATCATCGCCTCGAACAGGTCGCGAATTTCCTGTTCCGAGAGGAACGAGGTTTCGCAGTCGATCTGCGTGAATTCCGGCTGGCGGTCGGCGCGCAGGTCTTCGTCGCGGAAGCACTTGACGATCTGGTAGTAGCGGTCGAAGTTCGCCACCATCAAAAGCTGCTTGAACAGTTGCGGCGACTGCGGCAGCGCGAAGAACTGGCCCGGGTTGGTGCGCGACGGCACGAGGTAGTCGCGCGCGCCTTCCGGCGTGCTCTTGGTGAGCATCGGCGTTTCGATGTCGATGAAGCCTTGCGCGTCGAGATACTTGCGCACCTCGATCGCGACGCGATAACGCAGGCGCAGGTTGTGCTGCATCTGCGGACGGCGCAGGTCGAGCACGCGATGCGTGAGACGCGTGGTTTCCGACAGGTTGTCGTCGTCGAGCTGGAACGGCGGCGTGATGGACGGGTTCAGCACGATCAGCTCGTGGCACAGCACTTCGATCTTGCCGCTCTTGAGCGCGGCATTCGTCGTGCCTTCCGGACGGCTGCGCACCACGCCCTTGATCTGCAGACAGAATTCGTTGCGCACGCCTTCGGCCGCCTTGAACATCTCAGCGCGGTCCGGGTCGCAAACGACCTGGACGAGGCCTTCACGGTCGCGCAGGTCGATGAAGATGACGCCGCCGTGATCGCGGCGGCGGCTTACCCAGCCACACAGCGAGACGGATTGGCCCAGCAGTTCTTCGGTCACCAGACCGCAGTATTCAGATCTCATCGACATGATGTTTGTCTTTCGTTTTGCATTGGTTGAACGGCGCGCCGCAGTTGGACCCTGCGTGAAACGCTGCGCGCCGGCATTACAGCGGAGGCTCGACTGTCGTGCGGCGCATCGGCGCCGGCGGCGCGGACGGCGCCACGACGCCCATCGAGACGATGTACTTGAGCGCGGCGTCGACCGTCATGTCGAGTTCGATCACTTCGCTCTTGGGCACCATCAGGAAGAAGCCGGACGTTGGATTCGGCGTGGTCGGCACATACACGCTGACGTGATCTTCTTTCAGGTGATTGGCCACGTCGCCGCCCGGAATGCCGGTCAGAAACGCGATCGTATAGGAGCCGCGGCGCGGATACTCGATCAGCAGAGCCTTGCGAAACGCGTTGCCGCTGCTCGACAGCAAGGTGTCCGACACCTGCTTGACGCTGGTGTAGATCGGCCCGACCACCGGAATGTGGGCGACCACGACTTCCCACCACTTCACGAGCTTCTGCCCGACGAAGTTTTGCGTCAACAAGCCGACGACAAAGATGAACGCCAGCGTGAGCACCGCGCCCAGGCCGGGCAGGCGAAAGCCGAATATGCGCTCGGGCTGCCACGCGCGCGGCAGGAGCAACAGCGTCTGGTCCATCGTGCCGATGATCAGGCCGAGCACCCACAGTGTGATAGCCAGAGGCACCAGCACCAGCAGGCCAGTCAGGAACACCGATTTGAGCGTCGTTTTTTTCGTCGTCATGTGTACCGCCAGAAAGCCGCGCGAGCCGGTAACCGGCGCGCGGCGTGTGCGCCGCTCGTTTGAGCGGCAGTCCCGCTAGGCGCTGCCGGCACCGCTCGTGGCGGCCGGTGCGGCAGCTGGCGCGGCAGGCGTTGCAGCCACGCTCGATGAACCGGCTGCGGCCGCGCCGTTGGCCGAAGCCGTGTCGGATTTGGCGCCGCCGCCATTCGCGGCTGCAGCGCTTTCTCCCGAGCCGCCATTCGAAGCGGCATTCGCGTCGGGTTTGGCAGGCGCGCCCGCGCCGCTATTGCCCCCGCGGAAATCGGTGACGTACCAGCCGGAGCCCTTCAACTGAAAGCCGGCCGCAGTCACCTGCTTGCGAAAGCTGTCTTTCCCGCATTCGGGACATTGCGTCAACTGGGGGTCGCTCATCTTCTGAAGCACGTCCTTCCCGAAGCCGCATGATTCGCAACGATAAGCGTAGATCGGCATGATCTTTTCCCTACTGAAATCTTGTAAACGCTTGCAAAGCCTTGAATTATAGCCGCAAACGATCTCCCCTCCCCGGATTTCGGGGCGGGCGATCGACCCGGCCGCCGTTGCGGCAGATGGGGGCGGCGGCCGCCGAATCAAGTGCGGTGCGAGCCGTTTTGGAGCCGTGCCGCGCCGCGCGAGAACGTTGACCGAGCCGCGCCGGAGTGCGGCGCGGCAGCCCTCAAGCCAGCCGACGCCAAGTGAGCCAGCGCTCACGTCCCGCAAAGACGGGAATCGAATCGTTCACGGCTTCATCTTCGATCAGTTCGAAATTGGGCGTGAGCAGTGCGTCCAACTCGTTACGCTCGATGCCGAACGGCGGTCCTTTCGGCGTCGATCCGATAAAGAAGAAACCGGCCAGCAGCGCGCCCGCAGGCAAGAGTTCCGCTACCCGCTGCGCATAGTCGGCGCGGCGCGACGGCGGCAACGCGCACAGGAATGCGCGCTCGTAGATCCATGCGGGCGAAAACGGCGGCTCATAGGCGAAGAAATCCGCCTGTTCGACGAGGTGCGCATGCTTGCCCAACTGCTCATGCGCGGCTGCGACCGCAGCGTGCGAAAAATCGATCGCCCGCACGGGGTTGCCGTGCTCGGCCAGCCAGAGCGCTTCGTAGGCGCTGCCGCAACCGGGGATCAGCACGGCCGCGCCGCTGTGACGAGCCGCGAACGACTGAAACGCGGACGGCACGCCACCTTGATCCCACGGTGTGTGGTGACGCTCGAAACGCTCGTCCCAGAACTCCGGCGAGTTGGGGTCGCGGCTTGCAAAGTCGGGCGCGGAGGGTTGCGTTGGGTCGCTCATGGAATGCTCGCCTGAATGTAGACCTGGACCTGGATCGCCCTCAACCGCCGTAAGCGAAAGCCAGAAACGCCCGCGCCAACACTGCGCCGACACCGACCGCCACGCCGAATAGGAGCAAGCCTTGCAGCAACCGGTTCGTACGTTTCTGCTCGAGCAGAATCTGGCGAATCATGTCGTCGTTCATGCCGCGACCGTGGTCGTGACGCTCAGCGAGTACGTGATGGATCAGGCGCGGCAACTGCGGCAGCGTCTTGCTCCACTGCGGCGCCTCGATTTTCAGGCGCTCGTACCAGCCGCGCAGACCAATCTGCTCGTTCATCCAGCGTTCGAGATAGGGCTTCGCGGTCTTCCACAGATCCAGTTCAGGATCGAGCGAGCGGCCGAGCCCTTCCACGTTCAGCATGGTTTTTTGCAGCAGCACCAGTTGCGGCTGAATCTCGACGTTGAAGCGGCGCGAGGTCGAGAACAGCCGCATCAGCACCTGGCCCAGCGAAATATCTTTCAGCGCGCGGTCGAAATACGGCTCGCAGACCGCGCGGATCGCGCTTTCGAGTTCCTCGACGCGGGTGGTGGGCGGCACCCAGCCCGACTCCAGGTGCAAGGTGGCGACGCGATGATAGTCGCGCTTGAAGAACGCGAGGAAGTTCTGTGCCAGATAGTTCTTATCGAAGTCCGACAGCGCGCCGATGATGCCGAAATCGAGCGCGATATAGCGGCCGAAATGCACAGGGTCGAGGCTCACCTGAATGTTGCCGGGGTGCATGTCGGCATGGAAAAAACCGTCGCGGAACACTTGAGTGAAGAAAATTTCCACGCCCTCGCGCGCCAGCTTCGGGATATCGACGCCCGCCCCGCGCAGCGTTTCCACCTGGCTGATCGGCACGCCGACCATGCGCTCCATCACCAGCACCGTGGGCGTGCAGAATTCCCAGTACATCTCCGGCACCAACAGCAGGTCGAGCCCGGCGAAGTTGCGCCGCAGTTGGCTGCCGTTGGCCGCCTCGCGCATCAGGTCGAGTTCGTCGTGCAGATATTTGTCGAATTCCGCCACCACCTCACGCGGCTTGAGGCGCTTGCCGTCCGCCCACAGGCGCTCGGCCCAGACAGCGATGTCGCGCAGCAACGCGAGGTCGGAGTCGATGACCGGCAGCATGTTCGGCCGCAGCACCTTCACCGCAACCGCCTTGCCCGCATGCTGGCCGGCCTTCACCTTGGCGAAATGCACCTGCGCGATCGACGCGCTCGCCACCGGCACCCGCTCGAAGTCGTCGAACAGCACGTCGACCGGTGCGCCCAGCGACTTTTCCACCAGCCCGATCGCGACCGTCGAATCGAACGGCGGCACCTGATCCTGAAGCTTGGCGAGTTCGTTGGCGATATCGACCGGCAGCAGGTCGCGCCGGGTGGACAACACCTGACCGAACTTGACGAAGATCGGCCCCAGGCTTTCCAACGCGAGCCGCAAACGCACGCCGGGCGGCGCATCGAACTTGCGGCCGATGGTGGTGATGCGCAGAAGCAGACGCACGCGCCGGTCGTTGATGCGCCCGAGCATCATCTCATCGAGACCGAATCGGATAACCGTGAAAAAAATCTTGAGGAAACGCAGAAAACGCATGGTTGTGCCCAGTGACTAGCGCGTGCCGCGCGACGTGGCGGCGCCGCCTGGCGCATCTGCGCCGCGGGCTTCGACCTTCTGTTGAAGACGCTCGATGCGCTTTTCCACACGCGCCAGGGCATCGCGCGCGCGCGCCAGTTCGGCATTGAAGTCTTCCAGCGCAACGCGGCGCACCAGTTGCGGGTTCTCGTCGAGCAGATATTCGGCGGCCGTGTCGAGCAGATTGCGCCCGGTGCGCTGCACGTGTTGGCCGACCGAGCGCACGACCGAGGCAACCCGCCATGCAGGACCGTCGCCGATTAGCCTGGCAAGATCTTCTTCGGGCTCCCAGCGCAGATGCTCGGCGAGTTTGGCTATCACCTGCGCGAACTCCGCGTCGCCTTCGATCTTCACGTGCTTCATCACGGCGGCCTGGCCGCCTTGCACGAAGGCCGGCAATGCATCGGACGGCACCGAAATGGTCACATCGAACCGTTGCGCCTCGGTTTCGCCGACCGCACTCAGATAACCGTCCGGCTGCACCAGCAACATCAGCACGACTGGCGCGCACGTCAGCCTGGCGGTTTTGCCCGCGTAGGGGGCGAGGCGCTCACGAGCCCACGATTCGCGGGCGAGCAGATGATTGACAGCAGCAGCGAAAGGCTTGGCGGCGAGGGTCATTGAAAGTGGCAAGAAAAAACCCGCGCGGGCGAGGTGCCCACGCGGGTTCCTATTGTAACGTCCGTTCGCTTCGCGGCTCGCTATGCCAAACGGCCAACGCTTTGTGCAAAGTCAGGGCTAAGCCCTACCGCTTCGGCTCTTCCCTGCTCGCGCCTCAGTGCTGCGCAACCTGCTGGATGCCGGCCAGCAGCCAGCCTTCGCCGGCCCGGTTCGACTTCGACAGGTTCCAGACTTCGACGAACGGTTCCGCCGCCGCACCCGGTGCCTCGCGAATCAAGCCGGAGAAGCGCACGCTGGCGAAGTACTCGTTCGCGCGCTCCTCAACGCCGAGCAGTTCGGCGTTCAGCTGCACCACGTCGGTCTGATTGGGCTCTGCACCGCGCGAAGACAGATCGACCCTCACTTCAGCGAACATTTCGGGCGTGGTGAACTCGCGGATGTCGTCCATGTTGCCGACGTCCCATGCGGCTTGCAGCCGCACGAAATACACCTTGGCGTTGCGCAGGAACGCTTCCGAATCGAAGCCGGCCGGCACGGCGGGCACCGCGTTGATGGACGGCGTGGTCAACGGATTGCCTTGCGGTTCGAGGTACGAGCCGGTGGGCGGTGCGGTGTAACGCGGTTCCTGCGAGTAGCCGGTGCCGCCCGAATTGAGAGTCGGCGCGCCGCCCGCGTAGGCCGGGTGCGCCGCATCGCGCTTGCGACCCATGAAGCGGCGGATCAACCAGATGGCGATCATCGCGATCAAGGCAATCACGATGATGTTGGCCATGGCGCTGGCGAACGCACCGCCCAGACCGAAGTGCGACAGCAACGCCGCGATGCCGAGACCGGCGGCCAGACCGGCGATCGGCCCGAGCCAGCGCGACCGGTTAGGCTGCGGGGCCGGCGCCGCAGGCGCGGGGGCCGGCTGGGCACGCTGCGTAGCCTGATTGGTCGGTGAAGGTTGGGTCGGCGCCGCCTGCTGTTGCTGAACGGTATTCGACTGACGGCCGATGCTGCGGCTGCCGCCCATGCGGCGAGCTTCCGCGTCGAGCGAGGCGAGCGAGCCGGCCATGATCAGACCGACCATTGCGATCAGTCCGATTCTTCTCACCAACGACCTCGACACCTTACGGGGAGATGACACACCTGAATCGGACATTTTCGTACTTTCCTTTAAAAATCGATGGGTTAGGAACCCTAGTATTTGGTCCCCACATGTAAAGCTACCACGCCAGCTGACAAATTGTAATATTTGACGCCATCGAGGCCCGCTTGTTCCATCATTGTTTTCAAGGTTTCCTGGTCCGGGTGCATCCGGATCGACTCGGCGAGATAGCGGTAGCTCTCGGCGTCCTTCGCGAAGCGGTCGCCGAGCCACGGCAACACTCTGAACGAATAGACGTCGTAGACCTTCTTGAGCGGGTCCCATACCTTCGAGAATTCCAGCACCAGCAGACGGCCCGCCGGCTTCAACACGCGGCGCATTTCCGCCAGCGCGACATCCTTATGCGTCATGTTGCGCAAGCCGAATGCCACGGTCACCACGTCGAAGTAATTGTCCGGAAAGGGGATTTTTTCGGCGTCGCAGAGCAGCGCCGGCGTGATCACGCCCTTGTCCAGCAGGCGGTCGCGGCCCACGCGCAGCATCGATTCATTGATGTCGGTGTGCCACACCTCGCCCGTGTCGCCCGCCTGCTTCGCGAACGCCTTGGACAGATCGCCCGTGCCGCCCGCAATGTCGAGCACCTTGAAACCCGGCCGCACGTTGGCCTGGGCGATCGTGAACATCTTCCACGCCCGGTGCAATCCGCCCGACATCAGGTCGTTCATCAGGTCGTAGTTAGCGGCAACCGAGTGGAATACGCCCGCCACCTTCTGCGCCTTTTCCTGTTCGTCGACCGATTGAAAGCCGAAGTGGGTTTTGCTCATCGCGCTCGTCCTTTCGCGTATTCTGAAATGTTGCGCCGCATCAGTGCGGCGATGGGGCGAATCGTATCAGTGACAATGCCCGTGCGCAGCGCCGGCTGGAACCATCGGCGTATCGCGGTCGACTCCGGCGGCTTCCAGTTTGGCGAGGTAGGCTCGCCAGAGTTCATCCTGGCGGACCGCCATGTCGTACAGCAAATCCCACGAATAGATGCCGGTGGCGTGGCCGTCCGAGAAAGTCGGCTGCAACGCATAGTTGCCGACGCCTTCGAGCATCGTGATCGTCACCTCGCGCTTGCCGGTTTGCAGCGTTTCCTGGCCGGGCCCGTGACCCTGCACTTCCGCCGAAGGCGAATACACGCGCAGCAGTTCGAACGGCAGGCGATACGATTCGCCGTTTGCATACTGCAATTCGAGCACGCGCGATTTCGAATGCAGGACGACGCCGGTCGGCACCGGTGTATCGGGGGTCAGTCCGCTCATGATGGCCTCAAAAGAAAACGCCGGGCCGCCCCAAGATGTCGCCCCGTCGCGGAGCTTGGCGCGTAGCGGCAGGTTACGGGGCGCTCAGCCAAGCGCTTGTTCGATTTCCTGCCGCACGGCTTCGCGCAACAAGGTAGCTTGCGCGCGGCGCGACGACAGCATGGCTTCGGACACCGTGCGCTGGCGCGGCGCCCAAATGGGCAGCGGGAAATGCGCGTCGTTCGAAAAACGCGGAATCACATGCCAGTGCACATGCGGCACCTGGTTGCCGAGGCTCGCCAGGTTGACCTTCACCGGCTGAAGGATGCGCCGCATCGCGCGTTCGACCGCATAAACGGCCTTCATCACGCGATCGCGGTCGCTTCCGTCGAGATCGGAAAACTCGGCTACATGCCTGTTCCAGATCACCCGGCAAAGGCCCGGATAATCGTGTTCGTCGGCGAGGACGACGCGCAAGGTGTCGTCCTGCCACAGCACATCGCCGCCATCTTCATGGCAAAAAACGCAATCCATCGTCGTCCTCAGGCAAAAATCGTCAGTGCTTGCATTAAACCAGCACGCGCTCGATTCCGCCATTGTTCGCCCGCTGCACGTAATCGGCCATCCAGTTTTCACCGAGCACATGACGCGCCATCTCGACCACGATGTAATCCGCGTCGATATTCGCGTCTTCGTTGTAACGCGACAGGCCTTGCAGGCAGGACGGGCAGCTCGTCAGGATCTTCACGTCGGTGGCGCCCTTCGGCTGCGGACCGTCGCCGGCCTTCAGCACGGAGCCGTTCGGCGCGCCCGCCGAGCCGGCCGATGCGTTGACCGGATTGATCGCGTTCGCGCCGGCTTCCGCGAGCAGCGGAATGCCGCGCAGCTTCGCCGCGCCCTTGCGGATTTCCTCTTCCTTGCGAAAGCGCACCTGCGTCGAAATGTCAGGCCGAGTCACGGCCAGTGTGCCGGACTCGCCACAGCAGCGATCGTTTTTCTCGATCCTGTAGCCATCTTTCTCCGAGCCCATCAGTTCGTTGACGAGCTTGACCGGATCCATCGTCTTGATCGGCGTGTGACACGGGTCGTGATACATGTAGCGCACGCCGTTCACGCCTTCGAGCTTCATGCCTTTTTCCAGCAGGAACTCGTGGATGTCGATGATCCGGCAGCCGGGGAAAATCTTTTCGAATTCGTAACCGGCGAGCTGGTCGTAACACGTGCCGCACGACACCACCACCGTCTTGATGTCGAGATAGTTCAGCGTATTCGCGACGCGGTGGAACAGCACGCGGTTATCGGTGACGATCTGCTCGGCCTTGTCGAACTGGCCCGAGCCGCGCTGCGGATAGCCGCAGCACAGATAACCCGGCGGCAGCACTGTTTGCACGCCGGCTTCCCACAGCATGGCCTGGGTCGCCAGCCCGACTTGCGAGAACAGCCGCTCGGAGCCGCAGCCGGGGAAGTAGAACACCGCTTCCGTGTCGGCGTTGGTCGTTTGCGGATTGCGGATGATCGGAACGATCTTGTTGTCCTCGATATCCAGCAACGCGCGCGCGGTTTTCTTCGGCAGATTCCCCGGCATCTTCTTGTTCATGAAGTGGATCACCTGCTGGGTGACCGGCGGCTTGCCCACGGTGGCCGGCGGGTGCGCCGTCTGCTTCTTCGCGAACTTCTTCAGCAGGTCGTTGCCGAGGCGCTGCGCCTTGTAGCCGACGCCCATCATCGCGGTGCGCGCGAGGTTGATGGTCTGCGGATTGGTCGCGTTCAGGAAAAACATGCCGGCCGCGTTGCCCGGATTGAACTTCTTCTTGCCCATCTTGCGCAGCAGGTTGCGCATGTTCATGGTCACGTCGCCGAAGTCGATCTTCACCGGGCACGGCGTCACGCACTTGTGACAGACCGTGCAGTGATCGGCGACGTCGTTGAATTCGTCCCAGTGCTTGATCGACACGCCGCGGCGCGTCTGCTCTTCGTACAGGAACGCCTCGACCAGCAAGGAGGTGGCGAGAATCTTGTTGCGCGGGCTGTACAGCAGGTTCGCGCGCGGCACGTGGGTCGCGCACACCGGCTTGCACTTGCCGCAACGCAGGCAGTCCTTGATCGACTCGGAAATCGCGCCGATGTCGGACTGCTGCATGATCAGCGATTCATAGCCCATCAGGCCGAAGCTCGGCGTATAGGCGTTGCGCAGGTCGGCGCCTGCGAGCAGCTTGCCGGCGTTGAAGCGCCCATGCGGATCGACGCGCTGCTTGTACGCGCGGAATTCGCCGATCTCGTCGTCGGTGAGGAATTCGAGCTTGGTGATGCCGATGCCGTGCTCGCCGGAAATCACGCCGTCGAGCGAACGCGCCAGCTTCATGATGCGCGCGACCGCCGTGTGGGCGTCCTGCAGCATCTCGTAGTTGTCGGAGTTGACCGGCAGGTTCGTGTGGACGTTGCCGTCGCCCGCGTGCATGTGCAGCGCGACGAACACGCGGCCGCGCAGCACCTGCTTGTGGATCGCCTGGGCTTCGTCGAGGATCGGCTTGAACTCGCCGCCGTTGAAGATCTGCCGCAGTTCGGCGCGAATCTCCTGCTTCCACGACACGCGGATCGTACGGTCCTGCGTGACGTGAAACACGGTGGCGTCCGGCTGCGCGTCCGCGCGATCGGCGAACTTCTCCGCCAGCGCTTCGTAGCCGAGACCGACCAGGTAGTGCTGCGCTTCACGCAACGAGAGATCGAGCTTGTCGCGCAGGAATTCCCAGCGCGTGCGCACGCGCTTCAACAGATCGAGCGCTTGCTGCACGCGATCCTCGAGCAGTTCGGCGCTCGGGATTTCGTTGGCGTCGTCGCTCTTGCCGAGCGGCAGTTTGCCGGCCTTGAAGAACGCTTCCAGCGCGTCGACCAGTTGCAGCTTGTTCTTGATCGACAGCTCGATATTGATGCGCTCGATGCCGTCCGTGTACTCGCCCATGCGGTCGAGCGGAATCACCACGTCTTCGTTGATCTTGAACGCGTTCGTGTGCTTGGCGATCGCGGCGGTGCGGCTGCGGTCGAGCCAGAAACGCTTCCTCGCCTCGGCGTTGACCGCGACGAAGCCTTCGCCGCTCTTGCCGTTGGCCATGCGCACGACTTCCGAGGTGGCCTGCGCGACCGCGTCCGCATCGTCGCCGACGATGTCGCCGATCAGCACCATCTTCGGAAACGCGTTGCGCTTGCTCTTGGTGGCGTAGCCGACCGCGCGCAGATAGCGCTCGTCGAGGTGTTCGAGGCCGGCCAGGATCGCGCCGCCCTGCTTCGACGTTTCGAACAGATAGTCCTTGATCTCGACGATGCTCGGGATCGCATCGCGCGCCTGGCCGAAGAATTCGAGGCAGACGGTGCGCGTGTGCGCCGGCATCTTGTGCAGCACCCAGCGCGCGGACGTGATCAGCCCGTCGCAGCCTTCCTTCTGCACGCCCGGCAGACCGGCGAGGAATTTGTCGGTGACGTCCTTGCCGAGACCTTCCTTGCGGAACACGCGGCCCTTGATGTCGAGCGCCTCCGTGCGCAGCAGCTTCTCGCCCGGCGCGTAGTTGCCGTCGAACCATTTCAGCTCGAAACGCGCGACTTCGATGTCGTGAATCTTGCCGAGGTTGTGGTCCAGACGCGTCACTTCGAGCCAGTTCCCTTCCGGGTCGACCATGCGCCACCAGGCGAGATTGTCGAGCGCCGTACCCCACAGCACCGCTTTCTTGCCGCCCGCGTTCATCGCGACGTTGCCGCCGACGCAGGACGCATCCAGCGAGGTCGGATCGACCGCGAACACAAAGCCGGCCTGCTCGGCCGCTTCGGTCACGCGGCGCGTGACGACGCCCGCACCGGAGAAAATCGTCGCCACCTTGCGCTCGACGCCCGGCAGTTCGGTCATCTCGACCGCGCCCAGTTGTTCCAGCTTTTCCGTGTTGATGACGGCCGAAAACGGCGTGAGCGGCACCGCGCCGCCCGTGTAGCCCGTGCCGCCGCCGCGCGGAATCACGGTCAGACCGAGCTCGAAACACGCCTTGATCATGCCGGCGATCTCCGCTTCGGTATCCGGCGTGAGTACGACGAACGGGTACTCGACGCGCCAGTCGGTGGCGTCCGTCACATGCGAGACGCGGGACAAACCGTCGAACTTGATGTTGTCTTTTTCGGTGACGCGGCCCAGCACCTTGGTCGCGCGGCGGCGCAGATCGTAGGTTTTCTGGAATTCGCTTTCGAAGTCGTCGACGGCGCGGCGCGCGGCCTCGACCAGGGTTTCGACCCGAGCGGCCCGGTCGACGCCCGCTTCGTCGCCATGCTCGACCAGATCGGCGCGGCGGCGCTTTTCGATTTCAGACAGACGGTGATGCAGCGCTTCGATCAACATCGCCCGGCGCTTGGGGTTGTCGAGCAGATCGTCTTGCAGGTAGGGATTGCGACGCACGACCCAGATGTCGCCGAGCACTTCGTAAAGCATGCGTGCCGAACGGCCGGTGCGGCGCTCCGCGCGCAGTTCGGCCAGTGCCGCCCAGGCGTCGTCGCCGAGCAGACGAATGACGATTTCGCGGTCGGAAAAGGACGTGTAGTTATAGGGAATTTCGCGCAGACGCGCTTCGGGATCGGCGGCCACCGCGGCGGCGGCCCCGTGCGGATCGAATACTTGAGGTGCGTTCATGTTCGGACGACTCGGTGGGTCAACCGGCCGCGCTCAGGTGGAAGGCGTCGGCTGACGGTGCGCGTGGGGCGCAATGCTGGAAAATTTCTAGTGGAGCGAAGCGCAACCGACGGTTTCCTCACATCGATCGCTTCACGGCGCTCAGATGCAGCTACACGATCGTGCCCGGCGGGCGTGACGCTCCGCCGCGGGGCAACACTCACGCGGGATGGGCATCGAATGGGCGATCCGAGGCTGCCAGTGCATCTTCCGATCCTTATTCCAAAATGGAATTCTACCGCATGATCCCGCCGCGCGTTGACGGCTGAAATCGGAGGCGTGGCGGGGCTTGGCGGGTTTTCGTCACTAACACACGCGCCTTCGTGCATATGGCCAATTGACCAACCGGGCGGTCAGGCGGCGCTCGGGGCGCGGCTCCGACCGCCGCGCGGAAGCCGGAGCGCACGCCGTTGGCGCTATCATTGGTCCTTTCCCGTCTTATAAAGCGCACCGCGCCACCCGCATGGCTTCCCACGACTACCTGAAGAAAACCCTGACCGCACGCGTCTACGACGTGGCCCGCGAGACCGAACTGGAACGCGCGCCGAATCTGTCGGCGCGCCTGCGCAATCCGGTCTACCTGAAGCGCGAGGACAACCAGCCGGTGTTCTCGTTCAAGGTGCGCGGCGCGTACAACAAGATGGCGCACATTCCGGCCGAGGCGCTGGAGCGTGGGGTGATCACCGCGTCGGCGGGCAATCATGCGCAGGGCGTGGCGCTGTCGGCGGCACGGCTGGGCGTGAAGGCGATCATCGTCGTGCCGGTCACCACCCCGCAGGTGAAGGTCGATGCGGTGCGCGCGCACGGCGGGCCGACCGTCGAGGTGGTGCAGTCGGGCGAGTCGTATAGCGATGCGTACGCGCATGCGCTGACGCTGCAGAAAGCGCGCGGCCTGACCTTCGTGCATCCGTTCGACGATCCGTATGTGATCGCCGGCCAGGGCACCGTCGCGATGGAAATTCTCAGCCAGCATCAGGGACCGATTCACGCGATCTTCGTGCCGATCGGCGGCGGCGGACTCGCGGCGGGCGTCGCCGCGTACGTGAAATCGGTGCGCCCGGAGATCAAGGTGATCGGCGTGCAGACCGACGATTCGTGCGCGATGGCCGCGTCGCTGAAAGCCGGCGAGCGGGTCACGCTGAACGAGGTCGGCCTGTTCTCGGACGGCACCGCGGTGAAGCTGGTGGGCGAGGAAACCTTCCGCCTGTGCCGCGAGTATCTCGACGACGTGCTGCTCGTGAACACCGATGCGCTGTGCGCGGCGATCAAGGACGTGTTCCAGGACACCCGCAGCGTGCTCGAACCTGCCGGCTCGCTCGCGGTGGCCGGTGCGAAGCAGTATGCCGAGCGCGAAGGCATCGAGAACCAGACGCTGGTCGCGATCACGTCGGGCGCGAACATGAATTTCGACCGCATGCGCTTCGTGGCCGAGCGCGCCGAAGTGGGGGAAGCGCGCGAGGCGGTGTTCGCCGTGACGATTCCCGAGGAGCGCGGCAGCTTCCGGCGCTTCTGCGAACTGGTCGGCACGCGCAGCGTCACCGAGTTCAACTACCGGATCGCGGACGCGAGCTCGGCGCATATCTTCGTCGGCGTGCAGATCCGGAACCGCAGCGAGTCCGCGCAGATCGCGGGCGCCTTTGAAGCGCACGGCTTCGCCACTGTCGACCTGACCTTCGATGAACTCTCGAAGCAGCACATCCGCTACATGGTCGGCGGCCGCTCGCCGCTCGCGCATGACGAACGGCTGTTCCGCTTCGAGTTTCCCGAGCGGCCGGGCGCGCTGATGAAGTTCCTGTCGTCGATGGCGCCGAACTGGAATATCAGCCTCTTTCACTATCGCAACCAGGGCGCGGACTACAGCTCGATCCTGGTCGGCATTCAGGTGCCCGACAGCGAGAACAGCGAGTTCGGACGCTTTCTCGCGACGCTGGGGTATCCGTATTGGGAAGAGACCGGCAATCCGGTGTACCGCTTATTCCTCGCCTGATCTTTTGGGATTGAAACGCGCAGATGGCTCTTTCGCTTGTCGACAAACTGGTGGTGGCAATCTCGTCGCGCGCGCTGTTCGACTTCGAGGAAGAGAACCGCGTGTACGAGGAAGGCGATCTGCAAGCGTATGAAGCGCTGCAGCGCGACCGCCTGACCGTGCCCGCCAAGCCGGGCGTAGCGTTTCCGCTGATCCGCAAGCTGCTGGCGCTGAACGCCGGCGGGCATCGCGTGGAAGTGGTGATCCTGTCGCGCAGCGATCCGATCAGCGGACTGCGCGCGTTTCATTCGTGCCGCGAACATGGGTTGGCGATCGAGCGCGGCGTGTTCACACGCGGACGCGCGCCGTTCGGCTATCTGAAGCCGCTGAACGCGTCGCTGTTTTTGTCCGCGAATCAGGACGACGTGCGCGACGCGCTCGCCGCTGGTTTTCCGGCCGCGCGCGTCCTGCCCGAATCGGCGAAAATGGCGAGCAAGTATCCCGACGAAATCCGCATTGCGTTCGACGGCGACGCGGTGCTGTTTTCTGACGAAGCCGAACGCGTGTTCCAGCAAGATGGCTTGCGCGCATTCATTGGACACGAGATTCACAACAAAAATCTGCCGCTCGCGGACGGGCCGTTGAAGCCGCTGCTCGAAGCGCTGCACCGGCTGCAAAAACTCGCGGACGAAGCCGCGCCCATGCATATTCGTACCGCATTGGTGACGGCGCGCTCGGCCCCCGCGCATGAGCGCGCGATCCGCACCTTGATGGCGTGGAACATCGAAATCGACGAAGCGATGTTCCTCGGCGGCCTCGACAAGAGCGCATTTCTGCGCGAATTCGAGCCGGACTTTTTCTTCGACGACCAAATCGGCCATTGCGAATCGGCCCGCGTCGTGACGGCGACGGGGCACGTGCTGAGTGGCATCGTGAACGCATCATGACACCTGAACAGTCACCGCTGGGTAAGCCTTCCGCTTACACCGAACAATACGACGCTTCGCTGCTGTTTCCGATCGCGCGCGGCAATGCGCGCGAGGCGATCGGCATCAGCGCGCCATTGCCCTTCTTCGGCACCGATATCTGGAATGCCTATGAGCTTTCCTGGCTGAACGCGCGCGGCAAACCGCAGATCGCAGTGGCGACGTTTTTCGTGCCGGCCGATTCGCCGAATATCGTCGAGTCGAAATCGTTCAAGCTGTATCTCGGCTCATTCGCGCAGACGGCTTTCGAGTCGATGGAGGTGGTGCGGGAGACGATCAAGCGAGACGTGTCCGCTTCTTGCGGCGCAACGGTTTCCGTTCATCTAACGGCGCCTTACGAGTTCGGCAAGTTGCAGATGGAAGAGTTTGAGGGCTTGTCGCTGGATCGGCTGGATCTGGATGCGGACGTTTATCAGCCGGATGCTTCGTTGCTGAAGGCGGCGCTGAATGAAGCGCCGGTCGAGGAAACGCTGTTTTCCAATCTGCTGAAGTCCAACTGTCCCGTGACCGGGCAGCCCGATTGGGGCAGCGTGCAGATTCATTACATTGGCCCGCAGATCGATCACGCGGGCTTGCTGCGCTACATCATCTCGTATCGGAATCACACCGGCTTTCACGAGCAGTGCGTCGAGAAGATTTTTATCGACGTGCTCAAGGCGTGCAAGCCTGTGAAACTCGCGGTATATGCGCGCTACACGCGGCGCGGCGGGCTGGACATCAATCCGTTCCGCACCAATTACAACTTGCCGATGCCGGACAATATGCGGCTCGCCCGGCAGTAGCCTGTCAATGTCTCGCGCGCCGCGGGCGATGATCCATGCTCGCGGCGAACGAGGAAAGCTTTACGCCGATGGCTTTTTATAAGCCACGCAATCCACTTCGACCTTGCAGTCGATCACCATCGAGGAAACGACACAAGCCCGCGCCGGCGGATTGTCGCCGAAGTACTCGCGAAACACCTTGTTGAACGACGCGAAATCGCGCGGATCGTCCAGCCACACACCGCAGCGGACCACATGCTCCGCGCCATAGCCGGCTTCCTTCAAAATCGCGAACACGTTCTGAATCGCCTTGTGCGTTTGCTCGACGATCCCGCCGTTGATCACCTCGCCGTTTTCCATCGGCGTTTGTCCGGACACGAACAGCCAACCGTCCGCTTCGACTGCCCGAGCAAACGGCATATGCTGACCGCCCGTTCCCTTCCCGCCTTCAACGCCATATCGCTTCATCGTCCAACTCCTCACAAAAGGTTCGCGCGCGACGGGCAAAACCGCCGCGCGCCTCGATCCATCAAAAAATCAGAATGCGCCGTGCGCGTCGCCTTTCGACGCCGCGCCACGCGCCACGAATTTGCCCGCGCGTTCGCCCGTGACTTCGCCGTCGCGATATGACAACACGCCGTTCACCCACACCGCGTCGATGCCGTCCGCCGCCTGCTGCGGCTTCTCGAACGTCGCCGCGTCGCGCACCTTGGCGGGATCGAACAACACCAGGTCCGCGTGATAGCCGATATGCACCTCGCCGCGCTGCGCGAGACCAAAGCGACGCGCCGACAAGCTGGTCATCTTGCGCACCGCCTCTTCGAGCGGCAGCAAGCCGGCGTCGCGCGAATAGTGGCCGAGCACGCGCGGAAACGCGCCCCACAGCCGCGGATGCGGCAACGGATCGTTCGGCAAGCCGTCCGAGCCGACCATCGTCGCGGGATGCGACAGGATGCGCCGCACGTCCTCCTCGGACATGTTGTGATAGACGGCGCCCGCGGGCTGCAGACGCTTGCCCGCCTCCTGCTGCGTGATGCTCCACTCGGCGGCGATCTCTTTCAACAGCTTGCCGGCCATCTCGGGATGCGGCTCGGACCATGTGATCGTGATGTCGATGTCGCCGGTCACCTGCTTCAGATCGAGCGTCGATGAACTGCGGTTGTACGGATAGCAGTCGCAGCCGATCGGCTGCATGCGGCGCGCGCCTTCCAGCGACTTCAGCACCTCTTCGCTGCGTCCCCAGTTCGACGGACCCGCGCACTTCAGGTGCGAAATCACCACCGGCACGTGCGCGTGACGTCCCACGCGATACGCTTCGTCCATTGCGTCGAGAATCGCGTCGAATTCCGTGCGCATGTGCGTCGTGTACAGCGCGCCGGCGGCGGCGAGTGGTTCGGCCAAGGCCATCACCTCCTCGGTGGGCGCAGCGAAGGCCGAGCCGTAGGCGAGACCCGAACTCAAACCCAGCGCGCCGTGCGACAACGCCTCTTCCAACTGAGCGCGCATGCCTTCGATTTCTTGCGGCGTGGCCGCGCGATCGAGCCGGTCCATCTGATTGCTGCGCAACGCCGTGTGCCCGATCAGCGCGCCCACATTCACCGCCGGGCGCGCGGCGTTCACCGCTTCGACGTAAGCGGCAAAAGTCGGGTATTGAAAGGCGTCGCGCTCGCCGAGCAGATTCATCGGATCGGGCGGATCGCCCTTCAGCGAAACCGGCGCGGCGCTGATGCCGCAGTTGCCGACGATCACCGTCGTCACGCCCTGCGTGATCTTCGGCAGCATTTGCGGCGAGCGGATCACGTGCGTGTCGTCGTGCGTATGGACGTCGATGAAACCGGGCGCCAATGCACGGCCGTTGGCCTCGATCACCTCTTCGGCGAGCCAGTTCGACAGATTGCCGATCGCGACAATGTGGCCGTCGCGGATCGCGACGTCGCGCTCGACGGGCGGCGCGCCGGTGCCGTCATAAAGTTGCGCGCCGACGATCAGTGTGTCGGCGGCTTCAGGATGCGAATGCATGGATCAGTCTCCTAACGGTTGTCGATCGCCGCCGCCGCGGTGCGCGTCGAGCGCGTGCTTCATGCGGCGCAGCAATTCGCGGCTCTCGTCACCCTGACTGACGGCAAGCTCGGTGACGAGCACATCGAGCGCCATCATCATCGCGTAACGCGACGACGACGGCTTGTAAATGAAATCGGTCTCGAACGCGACGATCGGAATCACCCATTCCGCAAGCTTCGCGAGCGGCGAGGCCGGCGCGGTCAGCGCGATCACGGTCGCGCCGTAGCTGCGCGCGATCTTGCAGTTCTCGACCATCTCGGGCACGCGCCCGGTGGTGGACAGCGCGAGCACCACGCAGTCGCGCGATACGGTGCTGGCGACCATGCGCTGCAACAAGCCGTCCTGATAGGTCGCGACCGGCCGGCCGAGACGCACCAGCCTGAAGCGCATTTCGTCGGCCAGGGCGGTCGAGCCGCCGCCCATGCCGAATACGTAAATCATGCGCGCCGCGCGCAAGGCGGCCGCCGCTTCGCCAAGCGGCGCCTGGCGCAGCAACTGATGGTTATGCGCAAGCGCGGTCTGCAATTCGTCGAACACGCGGGTGGCAATCGGCTCGGGCGCGCCGACGGCGCCGCCCGGTTGCAGAAACCGCTGGCCGACCGCCGCGGCCTGCGCGAGCCGCAGTTTCAGTTCGCGCACGTCGCGGCAACCGACCGCCTTGGCAAAGCGCGTGACGGTCGCGACGCTCACCTGCGCCTGCTGTGCGAGCGCGCCGATGCTGGCGCGCGACGCGCCGGTGAGATCGTCGAGAATCAGCGCGGCCACCTTGCGTTCAGCCGAGCGCAATTCCGGCGCGCATTCGGCGATGCGCGCGACGATGTCGAAAGCGAGCGGTTCGGCGGTTGAGTTCATTGCGGAGCGTGGAAGGCCGCGCACCGGCTCACATCGAGCCGGCGCAAAGCCGTGGTACTAAATAACATTTCTTCATCCATCGTACTTTCGGTAACATGATAAAGTCAAATCTGATTCAATTTAACCGGACGATGGAGCTGGGCGACATGAAAGTTACAAACTATCAGGGCGCAACGATTGATCCTTATAGCAAAGGTCTCGGCATGGTGCCGGGCACCAGCATCCAGCTCACGGATGCAGCGCGCCTCGAGTGGAATCTGCTGAACGAAGACGTGAGCCTGCCCGCCGCGGTGCTATACGCGGATCGCGTGGAACACAACCTGAAGTGGATGCAGGCGTTCGTCGCGGAATACGGCGTCAAGCTCGCGCCGCACGGCAAGACCACCATGGCGCCGCAACTGTTTCGGCGTCAACTTGAAACCGGCGCGTGGGGCATCACGCTCGCCACCGCGCACCAGGTGCGCGCGGCGTATCACGGCGGCGTCTCGCGCATTTTGATGGCCAATCAACTGGTCGGCCGCCGCAACATGATGATGGTCGCCGAGTTGCTGAGCGATCCGGATTTCGAATTCTTCTGCCTCGTCGATTCGGTTGAAGGCGTCGATCAGTTGGGCCAGTTTTTCACGTCGGTGCGCAAGCCGCTGCAGGTGCTGCTCGAACTCGGTGTGCCGGGCGGCCGCACCGGCGTGCGCGACGAAGCACAGCGCAACGCGGTGCTCGCTGCGATCGCGCGTTATCCGAACATATTGAAGCTCGCCGGCGTCGAGTTGTACGAAGGCGTGTTGAAGGAAGAGCACGAAGTGCGCGCGTTCCTGCAAGGCGCGGTCGCGCTCACGCGCAAACTCGTCGACGAAGGGAGGTTTGCTCGCACGCCGGCGGTGTTGTCCGGCGCGGGGTCGGCGTGGTACGACGTGGTCGCGGAAGAATTCGTGAAGGCCTCGGAAGCCGGCAAGGTCGAGGTCGTGCTGCGTCCCGGCTGCTATCTGACGCATGACGTCGGCATCTACCGCAAGGCGCAGACAGACATCCTTGCGCGCAATCCGGTCGCGAAGAAAATGGGCGAAGGCTTGCTCCCCGCGTTGCAACTATGGGCGTACGTGCAGTCGATTCCCGAGCCGGATCGCGCGATCATCGGTCTAGGCAAGCGCGACTCCGCGTTCGACGCCGGCATGCCGGAGCCGGCGCGTCACTATCGTCCGGGCAACGAGACGCCGCGCGACATCGCGGCGAGCGAAGGCTGGGAGATTTTCGGCTTGATGGATCAGCACGCCTATCTGCGGATTCCGGCGGGCGCCGATCTCAAAGTGGGCGACATGATCGCGTTCGACATCTCGCACCCGTGCTTGACGTTCGACAAGTGGCGCCAGGTGCTGGTGGTCGATCCGTCGTATCGGGTCACGGAAGTGATCGAGACGTTCTTCTGATCGTGATGCGAATGGCGCGCTTCATGGCAACGTAGCGCGCCGCGCGGTTCTCGCCGACCGCCTGATGCAGTCGCGATTGCGCCGGTTATCGCGGCGATCCCTCGTTGTTCACCGCCGCTTCAGGCACCTGAGAAGAAGCAGCCGGATCAGTAACACCGGCCGTCGCCGCCACTTCACCGATCCGCGCTTCCAGCATCTTCAACGCGCCGGACAGCGCGCTCAGCGCGTCGTCCGGCAGCGCGGCCATCGTGTCGTGCAAAAAGGCATTGCGACGCGGCAGGCTCGCTTCGGTTGCCGAGAGTCCCGCTTCGGTCAAGCGCACGTTGGTCACGCGGTTATCGCGCGTATCCATGCTGCGCGCAATCCAGCCTAATCCCTCCAGCGCTTTCAACTGCCGCGTGAGCGCGCCCGGATCGACCCGCAAGCGCTCGACCAGCCGCTTCTGCGAGGACTCGCCCGCCTGCTCGTGCAGCGCGAGCAGAATGCGCCAGCGCGGCAACGGGTGGCCGACGTGCGCCTCGAATGCCGACATGAACGCCCGATAAGTGCGGCCGAATTGCTGCATGACGGCGACGCGGTCCTGTTCTTCCATGATCTGTCAGTAAAACGGTAAGTCTAAAAAATCAGTCCGCGTGAACCACCGGCTCGAGCTTGCGCTGGAGCTTGATCGGCGGAACGCGGCGGCTTTGCCACACCGATACCACGGCGATGATCGCCGCCAGCGCGAGACCCAGATGAATCGCCGCGACGAGCGCCTCGCGCGCGCTTTCGAGCAGCATCGCGCCGTCGTGGCCGGCATGCGCCAACTGGCCGAGCACGGTGCTTTGCGCGTCACGATTGATCAGGATTTGCGGATCGCCCAGATCGGCGAACCATTGCGATGCGCGATCGTTTTCCAGCGCGCTGCGCACGCCGCTTGCGTACATGTGGCTCACCAGCGTGCCGGTGAGCGCCGTGCCGATCATGCCGCCGATCATCCGCAACGACTGCAGCAGCGCCGTGGCGATGCCGAGATGTTCGCGACCGGCCGTCTGCTGCGCAAAGATCGTGAGGTTGGGCATCACGAAACCGAGCCCGAGGCCGCCGACCATCATGAACGACATCAGCAGCCATTGCGGCATGGAACGCGTCGCCACCACCATGCCGAGGCACGCAAGCGCGACCAGCGCAAAGCCGACGTATAGCATCAGATTCGGGTTGCGCACGCGAGAAACGATGCGCCCGTTGGCGATGCTGCCGATCGTGATGAACACGACGAGCGGCGTGATGACGAACCCCGCTTCTTTCGGCGACATGCCGAAGCCGCCCTGGAATAGCAACGGCGCGTAGAACAGCAGCGAGAACATCGTGAAGCCGCCCAGCACCGCGAGCGTGAAGAGCGCGGCGAGGCTGCGGTTGCGAAACATGTCGACCGGCAGGATCGCGGTCGGGCAGCGCTTTTCCCACTGCCACAGCGCGTAGGCCGAGGCGATGCTCAACGCAAGCAGCGCGAACGCGCTGAACGTGACGCCGTGCTTCGGCAGCAATTCGACGAAGAGTTGCAGCGAGCCGAGCGCCACCGCGATCAGCACCGCGCCCGGCCAGTCGAGCCGCATCTTGCCTTCGTGCTCGACATGCCGCAGATGCGGCAGGAAGCGCCAGACGAAAAACAGCGACAGCAGACCGACTGGCAGATTCACATAGAACACCGAGCGCCAGCCGTAATACTGCGTGAGGAAACCGCCGAGCGACGGCCCCACTGCGTTCGCGATTCCAAATGCGGAGCTCATCAACACCTGCCAGCGCAGGCGCACGACCGAGTCGGGGAAGAGATCGGGAATGCAGGCGAAGGCCGTGCCGACCAGCATGCCGCCGCCGATGCCTTGCAGCCCGCGCGCCAGCACGAGGAACAGCATGTTGTCGGCGGCGCCGCACAGTACCGACGCGCCCGTGAACACGACGATCGACGCGATCACGAAGGGCTTCCGTAGTAGTCGCCAAGACGGCCGAAGATCGGCACCGTGATCACCGAGGTCAGCAGATACGACGTGGCGACCCATGCGTAGAGTTCGAAGCCCTTGAGTTCGGCGACGATCGTGGGCAATGCGGTGCCGACCACGGTCTGGTCGAGCGCGACCAGCATCGTGACGAAGGAAATGCCGAGCATTGCCAGCAGCGATTCGCGGAAAGGTAAGACTTGCCCGCTCGAATGGTGGGCAGCGGTATGGACAGCCATTTTTGCGGACGCAACAGTTGACTTGTCAAATGATGGGGAATCATACCACGAGGCCATGCTCTAAGCTTGACCGTGCGCGGGCCGTCACTGAACGGACTATCGACCGCAAATAGTCAACAAATGATGCCAGGGAGGCATATGGAGCAGAGTTCGCTCGCAGCACAATCCTTATCGGACGAAGACCTGAATGCGCTGCGGCGCGCGAAACACGAGTTGGAAAGCCCCGCGCTGGCGATGAAGCTGGCGAGTATCGTCGGTGCGCCGCTGGAGAAACTGCTCGCGCGCATGCCGGCGTTCGCCAACGAAAAAATCGCCGATGCGACTGAACTGGCATTGCGCAAGTGCCTCGCGATCGCGCTGCGCACGTTGGGGCGGCAGGACAGCGCTGCGCCGCTCGCCGCGCCCGACAAGCCGAGCAACCTGCTGCACAAGTTCGCTGTGGCGACCACCGGCGCCGCCGGCGGCGCCTTCGGCCTGTTCGCGCTGCCCGTCGAGTTGCCGATCACGACCACGCTCATGTTCCGCTCGATCTGCGATATCGCGCGCAGCGAGGGCGAAGACCTGACCTCGATCGATACGCAACTGCAGTGTCTGACGGTGCTGGGCATGGGCGGCACGTCCACTGCCGACGACGACGCCGACTTCGGTTACTTCATCATGCGCGGCGCGCTGGCGCAGGCGGTGTCGAAAGCGTCATCTGAAATCGCGACCAAGGGTTTCACCGCGCACGGTTCCGCAGCCTTGCTGCGCCTGCTTCATACGATTGCCGCGCGTTTTTCTGTGCAGGTGAGCGAACAGATCGCCGCCAAGTCGATTCCGGCGATCGGCGCCGTGCTCGGCGCGATGGTCAATACCGTGTTCATCGACCACTTCCAGCAGGTCGCACACGGTCATTTCACCGTGCGGCGGCTGGAAAGGCAGTACGGCCACGAAACGGTCGAGGCCGCCTATCAGACGATCGACATCGCGCTCGCTGGCTGAGCGGCGTTCGTGGCGCGGTTCGTGACGCGCCGCACGAAGGCCGCGGCGCCGTCGAGCGCGCGATTCGCCTCGGGCATGAATGGCGTGAACAGCGGCCACACGTGCGGCATCTTCTTCCATACCTCGAATTCGCAGTCGACGCCCGCTGCGCGCGCGTTGTCGGCGACGCGTCGCGAGTCGTCCAGCAACACCTCGGTGCTGCCCGCCATGATGAAGAGCGGCGGCAAACCGTGCAGTTCGGCATAAACCGGCGAAGCGTACGGATGCGTGGCCGGCGTGTCGCCGAGATAGACCTTCGCGGCCCGCTCGATCGCGGCGCCGCAAAACATCGGATCGCGACTGTCGTTGGTGCGGATACTCGCGCCGGCAGCGGCCAGATCGGTCCACGGCGAGAACAGTAGACCGCCGGCCGGCATGGGATCGCCGGCGTCGCGAAGCGCGATCAACGTGGCGAGTGCGAGGCCGCCGCCTGCGGAATCGCCCGCGATCACAATCGACTCGGGCGGCACGCCATCGGCGATTATCTTGCGATAGGCCGCGGTGGCGTCGTCGAGCGCCGCCGGGAAGGGATGTTCGGGTGCAAGGCGATAGTCGAGCGAAAAGACCGGGGAGTTGGCGCGCGTTGCAAGACCGAACACTAGCGAACGATGCGTGAGCGGCGAACAGAAGTAATAGCCGCCGCCGTGGCAATACAGTACGGTCGGTTCAGCGCTGGGCGCTGGTTTGCCGCCGGCGCGCTCTATCCACTCCCCGCGCAGCGGCCGGTCATGCGGCCCGTACAACTCTCGCAGACGCCAGCCGGCGGGAACCCGCGGTGACCAGACGCGCTTGGCGGTCAACGCCCGCGCTCTCTCGACATCGATACACGGCTTGAGGGTTTCTGGCCGAAACTGCTTGCGCAAAATCCAGCAGGCGAGTGCGCTTTGCCAACTCATCGGAACACGCTCCTTCGATAGTGTCCCGTCATGGTACGTGCGTTCGCGGTTGCGGCGATGGGCGAGCGATTCTAATCTCTAAAAGCGCCCGCTTTTCCGAATGCGCTTCTTTCGATCCGGCCTAGTTCGCCGGCAACACCTGCCCGCGAATTTCGCCCGTCGGATTCTGTGCTGTGTGGATATTGAAGTACCACTGGCCCGCCATCAGATCGGTGACCTGCTGTTCGGTGAGCGCCGCCGATCCCTTGATCGGGCTGCCAAGCGCGCTCTTTCCTATTGGCACCTGAGGCTTGGCGTTCTGGCCCACTGGAGCGGGGCCGTGGAAATGCGCGGCGGTGACCGGGCCGCTCAATCCTTCATAGCTGATCGTCCATTGCAGCGATTTGGTCGACGTATCGAACGTGGCGTTCAACGTGCCGTGCCCATGACTCACTCGCGGCGGCACCTCGCTCGACGGCTCAAGATCCGCTTTCAAGGCCACCGTATCCGCGAAGGCGACGCCCGACGCCAACACCCACAGCACCACGGCAAGGTTCAGTTTTCGAAGCACAATCATGGTCTTCTCCGGACTTGATGCACCGCCGCACCGACGTTTCGGCTGCGCGGAGCCACCACATACTAGTGCAAATTTCTTGAATACGTTTGCGCGGATGGTGGGTGAGCAAGCGATGTATAGGTCGCGGCACAGGGGCCTGACTATCGTGAGCGCAGATGCTAATTCATAGCGCTCGCTGGTTTCGTAGTTATCCGTGGTATCGAAACGCATCAGGCCGCTCGCGCGAATCCCATCCGCTCCTGAATAAGCGCAACCTCGAGCGGATTCGAGCAACGCCTTCGTCGATTTCCTCAAACAGTTAATTGCGGATTTCGGAACGAATGGTTAGCGCTATCCGAGTTATGCTTCCGACTGCGAGAAGTGACTCCTTCATCGAAGGATGTCTCCAAACCTTAACGCGGCTTCGGCCGCGTTTTTTTTCGTCTGCTCTTTGTCGGATTTGTTTTGCTCAGTCCTCTTTTCGGTCACACCCGTAGCGAGGAACGGCACCGCGCCGCCCAAGCGGTGCAATGTCACGCGAGCAAGGCGGCCTGCTGCTCGATTCGATCTAGCATGACCTGGCACTTGGTGATCAATATCAATCCCTCACTGCGCACGCGCTCCGGTGGCTTGACGGTGATATCTCGACGATATTCGTCCAACGCATTGAGCAGCGGCGGATATTGCAGCACGCTCGCTGCCCCGGCCACCCTGTGCAACCACTCACGCACGCGCCCAATCTCAGCGCTTTCGACCAGTGGCGACAACGCCTCCACGTCCTCGCGCACGGACGAGACAAACGAGTCGAGCAACGCCTTGACGGTCGATTCGCTACCCCACAACTGCGTCATGTGCGCCAGATCGACTGGAACAAATGGCTCTGTGACGCCGTGAACATCCGGCCCTGCGACTGCCGGGGTGCTCACCGTTTCAATGGGAGCGGCTTGCCACGCGCTGTCGGGGCCGAACCAGCGGCTCAGGTAGTCGCGCAGCGTGGCGAGCCGGGTCGGCTTGACGAGGCAGTCGTCCATGCCCGCATCGCGACATAGATTCAGGTCTTCGGGCGCGGTGTTCGCCGTGATACCGAGAATGGGCAGACGCTGCGCGCCACCGTGCTCCCGCTCGCGGATGCGCCGCGTGAGTTCATAGCCGGACAGGTTCGGCATATGGCAATCCGTGATCAGGCATCCATAGCTCGTGCGTTCCAACGCGACCAACGCCTCCGCACCGTCGTTCGCCACGTCGCATGCAAAGCCGAGCAAAGCCAGTTGATGACGGATCAACTCCTGATTGACCGGGTGATCTTCCGCCACCAGAATCAGGCGGCCGCTGGCGATGGCGCTTTCACGGTCCGGCGGCACGGTGCAGCCTTCGGCCGCGCGCGGCTTGCCCGCCGGGCGCTGAGCCACCGACGGCAGCCCCGCTAACGCGGCGGCGCATGCGGCACCGAGTCCGCGCCACGAAATGGGGTTGATGCTGACGCGTACGTTGTCGTCGAAAATGCGGTAGCCCGTCGGCTTCGGCTTTTCGGTCAGGCAAATGACGCGTGAGCCTAGGCGGCCGCCTGCCGGCAACCTCACGTTCTCGCTCACGAAAAGCAGGTCCACGTCTGCCAGCGCGGCGCGCTCGCGCAGTTCCGCGGCATCGGGTGAGACGCGGCGCAGTTTGAGCCCAAGCGCCTCGCCGAAATGCATCAAAGCCTGAGCGACGCGTGCGTCGCCAATGGCCACGACACCGCGCTTGCCGCGCAAGCCGCCAGCGCAATAGCGCTCAGTTTCGACAGGCATGGTGAGCCGCACGATCATGCGTGTTCCCGCCCCCGGTTCACTGCGCAGTGCGAGTGAGCCGTTCATAAGGTCGATCAGCTTACGGCAGATCGTCAGCCCAAGGCCAGTGCCCCCGAAGCGGCGCGTGGTGGACGATTCAGCTTGCACGAACGGCTCGAAGAGTTTGGCCTGCACCTCCGGCGCGATGCCGATGCCCGTGTCCGCCACGATTACTTCCAGTGTCTGAGCGCCGGCGGCTTGCGCGACGACCGACACGCATACTTCGACCTCGCCCTCCGACGTAAATTTGATGGCGTTGCCGAGCAGGTTGAATAGAATCTGCCGCAATCGCACGCTGTCGCCTCGAAGTGTGGCGGCGACTTCGGGCGCGATGTCCACGCGCACTTTCAAACCCTTTTCATGCGCTCGGCCCGCGAGCAAGCCAACCGAGTTGTCGACCAGTTCGCGGATGTCGAGCGGTTCGGCTTCGATCGTGAGCCGTCCCGCTTCGATTTTCGAATAGTCGAGCAAGTCGTCCAGAATCTGCAGTAGCGCGCCGGCCGACTCGTGGATCATGCTCAGCATTTCGCCTTGATCGTTATTGAGCGGCGTGCGTTCCAGCACTTCGACGAGACCGAGCACGCCGTTCATCGGCGTACGGATTTCGTGGCTCATCATGGCGAAAAAGTCGTCCTTGGCGCGCGAAGCCGCTTCGGCCATGTCGCGCGCTCGCGCGAGTTCCTCGGAGCGCGCGCGCTCCACGCTCACGTCCACCCAGTAACCGCTCCACACGACGCTGCCGTCCGGCTCACGGCGCGGCACCAACTCCGCGCGCGCCCAATAAAGGCCACGTTCGGTTTCGAAGCGAAACTCGATATGCACCGGCGTTTCGGCGTGTGCCGAGCGTTCCAGTTCTGCCAGCACCAATGGCCGGTCCTGCTTGTATATCCACCGGAAATCGACGTCGTCGCGCTCTATCTGAGAAAGATCCAGACCACCCAACAGATGCCGGGGGTCGCCGCCGAAGTAGGGAAACGAATAAACACCGTCAACGGTACGACGCAGTTGAAATACCACCGCTGGCAACGACCGCGTGACATCAAACAGACGCCGCTCTGTTTCGCGCGCGCGCATTTCGGCGCGCCGGATGTCGGTAATGTCGACCATCGTTCCAAGCACGCAGACCGGTTGACCGTCGCTGTTACGACAGAGGCTGGTCCAGAACAGGCCATGCCGCAAATCGCCGGGGCTGCGCTCGAACTGCAGTTCCATCTTCGCCGTCTCGCCATGTTGCAGCACCTCGTGCGCCATGTCGTCGAGCACGCCGCTGTTGGCTTCGCCCCAGGTATGGACATCGGTGGTCGTACGCCCGATGACCGCTTCGCGGGGCATTCCGCACGCCTCTTCATAGGCCTGATTGACGGCGATGTAGCGGCCGTTCAGATCCTTGGCAACGAGCGGATAGGGAACCATCTTCATCATGGTTTCCTGGAAGTTCAACTGCGTCTCGAGTTGCCGCTCCGTCTCCTTGCGCAGTTTCACTTCGCGTTGCAGCAACAGATAAGCACGCAGTGTGACCAGCAACACGACGCCGATGCCAATCAGCAGCGGCAGCAGACGCACTGCGTTGACGCTCCATAGCCGGGTTTCCGGCGCATTGCCGGTGACCCACTTTTGGCGAATACGCTGCTTTTCGGCGGGCGGCATGGCCAGTAAGGCGCGGTCGATCAGACCCGCGAGCGGGCCCAGATTTGCGCGGACCGCGAAGCCGAGGCGGTCCGATTCGCCGACCGTACCAAGAATCTTGAGCACGCCGGCGTAACGCTCCTTGAGCAGGATGTCGATGGCTGCCACGTTGCCGACCAAAACATCGGCCTCGCCGGTTTCGACCATGTGGAGTCCGTCGTCCAGGCTGGGCGCAACAGCGACTTGGTCTGCAGGAATCTGCTTGAACGCGAGGGGAACCGCTCCGGCGACATGCGCGGAGACGACGATGCGGCGCGACGCAAAATCATTGAGTGAGCGTGCGGCCGGCTCGTCTTCCCGCCCGACGATCACAAGCGGATAACTTTCGTATGTCCGCGTGTGCCGTGCGTTTTTTAACCGCGGGTCGCTACTGGAGGCGGTGGCGAGCATCGCCAACTGCCCGCCTTGAAACGCGTCGACCGTGGCGGGCCAGTCGCCGGTGCGCGCGCGGTTGAACACGACGCCGAGCGTACGACTCAGATAAGCCAGATAATCCGCTGCAATGCCAGCGGGCCGCCCGGCCTCGTCGACATAGCTGAACGGTGGCCAATCGTTGTCGAAACCAACTTGTATTGGAGGCAGCGAACGGAGCCAGGCCTGCTCTTGTGACGTCAGTGCAAGCCGATACATGCTGGACGCGGATGTCGCGTCGAAATTGCCCGATAGCCAGCGCGCGCGAATTGCTGCGTCGTCGGCCGATTTGATGCGCGTAAGCGCGTGATCGAGTTCGTCTCGCAATGCGGCCCGGCTTCGGGGTACGCCAAAGCGCAGATCGGCAGTCTTGCTGGTTTCCTCGAAAGCAACACGCAGACGACGGAACTCGTCCGTGCCTAGTGCATACCGCACCGTGGGAGTAAAGCCGAAGTAAATGTCGGCCTCGCCTTGAGCCACCGCGGAGAGTGCGGCACGCGTTGTGGCGAAGGTATTGATTTCGGCGCGCGGGAACCGGTCGCGCATTGCGCGCTCGCGCGCATAACCTTTCTCTACCGCGATGCGCGCACCGGTGAGCCGGGCGGGCCCGTCATAGTCGTCACTCTCCCGGCGCACCACCGCTGAAGTGGATGAACGAAAATACGGCACGGTAAAACTGATGCAACGTTCGCGCTCGGGCGTTCGCGCAAGACTCATCAACAGATCGACTTTTCCGGCGCATGCAGCGGCAAGTAGCTGCGGCATGTCTGGAAATGCCTCGGCTTCGATGACGACATTCGGCCCGACGAGTGCGCGCAGATAGTCGACGCTCATACCGGTGAGTTCACCGTCCTGAAGTGCCTCGAACGGCAGCCAGCGGTCCGCGAGAACGCCGACGGTCAGCTTTTCAGGAAAAGCGCCTGCGGCTTGCGAATGGGTGAGGTCGCCGTCCGACTGGGCAAGCGCCGTTACCTGCACGCCAAGGAATAAGGACAGCGCGAGCAGGCATAGCGAGACGCGCCGCAGTACCAGCCTCATTGCAAGGCTTTGCAGCGATTGGAGGAGAGACACGAGGGGCCGCACCATTCCGCGTTCACGCAACTTCGCCCTGCCCATGGGCGGGCGTGGCGGCAGACCAGTCTGGTCTGCCACGCAGGAAGGAGAACAGCGCGCCGGCCGCGATGCCGCCCGACATTGGTGCGGCCCAGAACAGCCAGAGTTGGTCCAAGGCCCAGTTGCCGACAAATAACGCCTGGGCCGTGGAGCGGGCGGGATTGATCGAGCCGTTGGTGACCGGAATCGACACCATGTAGGCCAGCATCAGGCAGGCGCCAGCGATAAGCGGCGCGACCCATCCCCGCTCTTGCCGGCACGCCGTCAACAGATACACCAGGACAAAAACGAAGGACAGCACGAGCTCGATGATCAGCGCCGAGTGCAACTGATAGTCGGCGGGCGAATGAGCGCCAAAACCATTCGCCGCAAATTCGCTAGCGGCCAGTTCGAATCCGGGTCGGCCGCTCGCCACATAAACGAGCAGTGCTGAAGCGACGATGGCACCCAGAAGTTGCGCGGCAATGTATGGCAACAGGTCCCTGACCGGAAAACGTTGCGCGATCGCGAAGCCAACAGTGACAGCGGGGTTGAAATGCGCGCCCGAGATCCTACCGAACGAGTAAGGTGGCCGTGGCAAGCGCGACGCCGAACGCTAGCGACATTTCCAGTACATCGTACCCTTGCTGGATTCCGCTCGTATTCAATACCACGGTGCCGCATCCAACGAAGACAACCCAAGCCGTTCCCGCGCCCTCCACCAACAATCGCTTACCTAGCGCGACCATGCCGCCTCCCGTTTTATCTCTACGAAGCAGACGGCATCACTCGTAATTGCCGCAAGACATCTGCCTGAATTTTCCCGGCTTCCTACTGCTCAGCATGACCAAACGAATGCTCTCGTTGGACAAGCATGAAGCAAAGGCGCAGCCAATTCAGAACTATGAGACGGCAACGTCCACCAACCAATCAGAACAGTCCTAAACTCCAAATCATCGACCGGTGCGATCGAAAATTCCGACGGCGCTCAAGCCAGCCCAATTTGCCGTGCGTAGTCAATGAGATCGGATTCCGTTTCGAGCCCGAGCTTGCGCATCGCGCTGCGCTTTTGCGTGCTGATCGTTTTTCCGCTGCGTTGCAGGCGCGCCGCGATTTCATGGACCGCCAGGCCTTGCACATAAAGCTGGAAGATTTCCCATTCTCGTGCGCTCAGCACACCCGCTCGAAGCTGCAGCGGCGTATCAGCCGCTTCTATCGCGAGGCGAGCCTGTCCCGACAGATAAACGCCGCCAGCAACAGCAGCCTCGATTGCATCGATCAAGTCCGTGGCGGCGTCGCGTTTATCGACGATTCCGCTGACACCGATGTGGAGAAGACCTGTCAGCATGTGCGCATGGCAGATCATCGTGAGCACGACGAGGTGAGGATGCGGTCGCGCCCGCAACAGGCGCCGCAGGAACGGCACTGCATTGCTGCCTCCGTGAATGCCGGGCATGCTGATGTCCGATACGACGACGTCGCATGTGCAACTGTCGATCAGTTCAGCTAGCTTGTGAGTGTCGGCCGCCTCGCCGGTCACTTCGATATGTGGCACGGCTTGCAGCAACCGCCGAACGCCGACACGAACGCAGTCGTGATCGTCGGCAACGATAACGCGGATTTTTTGTGTCATTTTTGTTGTCTTATCGACTGGCCCGCCCTGCACGCGATGTGTTTCCCCGGGCTGTGCCAATACATCTTCTGTTCGTCGCGCCGCTGCGGCGCGACGCCTCGCCCACTGATTATCAGTTTTGCGTGCGCTCCTCGGGAACCACCCCGTACTCGGCAGCGAAGCGGAACAACTCAGCGTCGCTGTTCAGATCGAGCTTGCGCATCGCGGTGCATTTTTGCGCGCTGATGGTCTTGACGCTGCGGCCCAAACGCGCCGCGATTTCCGTGACGCCGAGCCCTGACGCATATTGCGTGAACACCTCGAGTTCACGACGCGAAAGAATCTGCCGTACGAAATCGAGCCGCCGGTTCACCATTGCCTGCGCAATCAGCGAGCGCACCGCAGGCCCGAGATAGCATTCGCGCGCCAGCGCCGTTATCACCGCCACGTGAATCAGATCGATCCGGTCGCGCTTGCTTACCAGTCCATCCACGCCGAGCGAAATGACCTTTTGCAACGCAGCCGGCTCGGTTTCCATGGTGAGCACGACGAGCGCGATATCCGGGTAGCGCAGCTTGAACTGCCTGACCGCTTCGAGTCCATCGCCATCGAAGCCGCCCGGCATGTATAGGTCCATGAGGACCAGTTCGCAGGGTTTGCGATCGACTTCCTGGAAAAGTTCGGTGGCGTCAGCAGCGCGACCGACGACCCGCATGTTCGGATATCCACCCATCAGGTTCTCGATCGCCAGTAGAACGAGCGGGTGATCGTCTGCGATGATGGCTCTGATGGGTGCGCTTATATCTGCTGTGTCGTTCATTGTTTATCTCCCCCTACCTTGAAGTTCCGGCCTCTTTCGTCGAAGAAACTGGCTCTGCGGCGATCATTAAACATTCCTAGGAGAATAGACATAAGATCGCTCCGAAATGGCTTATTCAATCGGTCTGAGTAATTGATTAGATATGCGATTCAAAGCTAGGAATTCCGTGCGCACGGACGTAAGAGAAAAGTCCGGGACCGTTAGTAACGCCAAGTTTGACCATCGCTTCGCGTTTTTGCCGGCTGACCGTACGACGATGGCACCCAAGCGCCGCCGCGATTTCTGAAATCGATTGGCCGCTCACAAACAGTTTGACCACTTCCGCCTGCAGCCTCGATAAGCGCGCAACGGGCGGCGGCTCCTGGTCCTCCTTCCACGACTCGGCGAGCGCCTCGTTGATCGAACGCCCGAGGTACGTTCCACCACTGCGGCTCGCCTCGATCGCTTGCCAAAGCTGATCCATCGATTCTGTCTTGCTGAGCGCACTCACGGTGCCGTCTGACACGACGGCGCGAAGAATCGCGGCGTTCGTCAGCATTGTCATCACGACGATGCGCAGCAGCGGCCATTCATCGCGGATTCGCCTGACAAGGCTGAGGCCATCTTCGACGGCGCCGGAGGGTTCGGGCATCGAGAGGTCGGTGACGAGCACATCGCATGGCGTGCTCCGCAACAACTCGATCAGTAACGTGGGAGTGATCGCCTCGCCAACAACGCTGACGCCGACATGGGCGTCCAGCGCGGAACGGACGCCAAGTAAAACGAAGGGATGATCGTCCGCCAGAATAATTCGAGTGTTCGCCATGATTTTGTCTCTTTGTTGTAGGTGTAATCAGCGAAAAGCGCAGAGTATTGACACGCTCTACGCATGCTTTAACGGCACCTTGGCTCGGCATGAATGCGCCAAGCCGCTCATAAAATCATCGCTACACTCGCCAGCGAAATCGGAGTGTTCTGAATCCGGCAAAGAAACTGACAGCCCATTGCGGTTCTATTAAAAGAAAAACGCGGAATGACCCAAAACGAATATTTCCATCGCTGTTAATGCCTGCGCGAAACCGCATCTGATGTCGCGGTTCGGATGGCATCGCACATCGGCAGCGTTGTCACGTCAGGTCGCATCACATGCTCGCGCGGCGCTCGTCTTTGCCTCGCGCGCCGCGCGCGGAAGAATCGGCCATGCGATCAGCGCGCATGCGCTGCACACAGCCCACACCAGCGGCCACGAACCTATTGTCAGAAGTGGCGGGATCGCGAGCGGCGTGACGAACAGCGTGAGAAAGACGCAAGTGTTGCCGATCGCCAGCGCGGTGCCCGCGCGACTCGTGCCGGCCAGCGTGGCGAGTTCCGTGAAGGCGACGCCGTGCCACGCCGACGCGCTCACGCCGCCCAGCACGATCATCAGCGCAAACACCGCCGTCATCGCCGCGCCATGCGTACCGGCGAGACCCGTCAGCAACGCAAGCGATGCAAACAGCGCGGCGGTCGTCAAGCTGCAGGCGCGCATGTAAGGCCTGCGATTGCGATTGCGGTCCGTCCAACGCCCGCTCCAGACCCTCGCGACCGCAGCGCCGGCCTGAACGGCGGCCATCGTCACGCTAATCGCGAGCACGCCGGCGCGGCCGGAATCGTGGAGGAACACAGTCCCGAACGTGATCACGGCGAGCTGCGGCACGCACAGCGCTCCCGCGCCGAGCGCCACACGCCAGATGCCGATCTCGCGTAACGGTGAAACCTTCGGTGGCGCGCCCTCGGCCATCACCGCGTTTTGGACTGCGTTGCGACCCGCGCAAGCATCGCCCGCATCAGCATGCGAAGGTTCATGCAGCCACAGCCATGCGAACACCGCCGTGACCCCGCACGCCGCGGCCAACACCGCATACGCGCTGGCAAAACCGAACCTCGACGCCAGCACCGGCAGCAACAACGCACCGAGCCCACCGCCCGCCGGCACTGCCGTCTGTCGAATACTCATTGCGAGTCCGCGCTCACCCTCCTGAAACCAGGCCATCACCGCACGGCCGCTCGAACCGTTGACGCTGCCGCCCAGCAGGCCGATCAGCAACAGGCCGAGTGCGAGCGTCGCGACGCCCGGCACGTGATCGCCCGACGGCACCACGAACAATGCGAGCCCGGCCAGCGCGGCTGCCGTCGAAAGCAGTCCGAGCAACAGCACCCGGCGGTCGCCCCAACGATCGGTCAGGAGCCCCCACGGCAATTCGCTCACCGCGATGCCCAAGCCGAGCATGCCAAGCACCAGCCCCAGGCCGTCGTTGCCAAGGTGATAGCCCGAACGCAAAAAGACAGCGGTCGTCGGGATCCCCGAGAACGCCGCCGAAAAACTCGCATTGGCCGCGAAGCCGACTCCCAGCACCTTCCACCGATGGCTCGCCCCGCGCTCACCCAACGCGCGAACCGCGTCAACCGATCCGTTTGCCATCACACCCCTCCGTAAAGAAATCTGGAGGTATCCTACGGCTGGGCATTCCATCGGAAAAGCCGGAAATTCAGATAACATCCATCGGATATACCGATCATGAGCCAACGTGGATTCGACCTGACGCAGTTGCGGACCTTGGTCGCCGTCGCGGAATCGGGCAGCGTCTCGGCGGGCGCGGCGCGACTGTTCCTGTCGCAGTCTTCCGTGAGCGAGCAGTTGAAGAAACTCGAGGAGCGCGCCGGCCAGCCGCTCTTCGTCCGCAGCAAGCAGGGCGTGAGCGCCACGCCGGCCGGCAGCCGTCTGCTCGATCACGCGCGGCGCATCATCGCAATGAGCGAAGCGGCGTTCGAAGACCTGCAAGGCCGCTCGCTCGATGGCGAATTGCGCATCGCGATCACCGACTATTACCGTCCGCACGACATCGCGCGCATTCTCAAGACGTTCTCGGAACAGCACCCGCGCCTGAAACTGCACGTCACCGTATTGCCGAGCGCCGTGATCGACAGCCATGCCGGCGACGACGCATCGTTCGACATCGGCCTCTCGCTGCGGCTCGTCACCGGCAAAACGCGCTCCGCAAACCCGCGCGCCCGTGCGCCGAGCACCGTCGTGCGGCGCGAAAAACTGCTGTGGGTCCGCGCCGCCGACGCGGACCCGCGGCCGGCCACGCCCTATCCGCTCGTCCTGCTGCCGTCGAGTTGCCAGTTGCAGCGCTTCGTCGTGAAGCTGCTCGACGAGCACAAGGTGCCGTATCTCGTGTCGCATTCCGCGTCCGGAGTCGCCGGCTTGCAACTGGCGTTGAAGGCGGGGCTCGGCATCTCGTGTCTGAACGAATCATCGATCGGCGGCGGCGTCGTGGCATGCACGGCGAATGTCGGCTTGCCCGCATTGCCCGCAGTCGAGTTTCATCTGTTGCCGGGGCGGGTGGGTGAAAGCGAACGGGTCAGCAACGCACGCACGGCACTCATGCGGCTGTTCAGTTGATCTATGTCATGCCGGCTGCGACCGACGGCTGGCAGAATCCTTTGAAAGCGCGCCACCCAACACTAATCGATCACATTCGCGAACACATTCGCCCGATCGCGTACGTGTTCGAAGCGCGTGTCATTGAATGATTGAAAGGCCCCTAATCGCCGCCTATGATGGTCAGGTAGCCATTTGGCCTTTCCATTGACGCATGGGATGAGTTCCTGCAACTGCTACACGATGCCCAATGTGTCATGCGTTGATTTCCGCAGCCCGAAAGCCGCCTCTCATGGCGCATTCAGCGCGGATTATTGTTTTGCCAGGCTATTGCATCGCCGCATCGAGTCGACACCGTTATCCTTCAAAATCCGTTCCGATTTGTCGTTCACGCAGTCGCTATAAAAGAAAGATGGGCTGATTTGTCATGCATCGTTCATTGGATTCGCGAATGAATCCATTGGATGATCGATCGAAAATAACTCGAGAAAAAGAACGTCCCTAAACGAGGCTTGGCGTGCATCGTAGAACTCTTGGATCTTCGGTTCTGTTTGTGCTTTATGTCCTGTGGAGCGGCGCGACTTTCGCCGCGGCCAACACGTCAGGCACCATGCCCTCGGCCATGGACGAGCGCGTGCGTGCCTGCACCTCGTGTCATGGCGTGCAAGGCCAAGGCCTGAACAACGATTACTTCCCGCGTATCGCCGGCAAGCCTGCCGACTACCTGTTCAATCAGTTGGCCGCATTCCGCGACGGCGGCCGCACGTATCCGCCAATGGGCTATCTACTGGCGTTTCTGCCCGACGACTATCTGCGCAAGATCAGCCAGTACTTCGCCGACCTCCAGCCGCCCTATCCCAACGCCGATCAAGGCGAAGTCGCGCCAGCCGTGCTTGCCGCCGGCGAGCGCCTCGTCACGCAAGGCGACCCGGCGCGCAAGATACCCGCATGCGTCGCGTGTCACGGCGCGCGCATGACCGGCAAACAGCCCGGCATCCCCGGTCTGCTCGGCTTGCACGCGAGCTACATCGCCGGACAGATGGGCACCTGGCGCTCGGGCACGCGTCATGCGCTCGCGCCCGACTGCATGCGTGCGATCGCCGTCAAGCTGACCGACAAGGACATCACCGCGGTATCGAGCTGGCTCGCGCGCCAGCCACGCCCGGCCGATCCGCGGCCTGCACCGGCCTCCGCCGAGCGGCTGCCTCTCGCATGCGGGAGCCAACCGCAATGAAGCCGACCTCTCGCCTTTCGCGCGCGCTTCGCGCCCTGCGCTCTCTGTCTGACGTCGCGAACAAACGCCGCCACGCTGTCGCGTCGCTCGCATGCGGCGCGCTGGTTGCCGGCCTGGTCATGAGCGTCGTGCTGCCGCGCGCACCGCATGTGCTGCTGATCGAGGAAGCACGCGCCGCCGAAGCCACGCCCGCTGCAACGCCTGCAACGCCTGCAACGACGCCAGGCGCCAACGCCGATACCCGCCCCGACATCGTCAAACGCGGCGAGTACCTGGCGCGCGCCGGCGACTGCGTCGCCTGCCATACCGCGCCGCGCGGCAAGCTGTTCGCCGGCGGTCTCGCCATGGAGACGCCGTTCGGCACGCTGTATTCGCCGAATATCACACCGGACGCGCAATACGGCATCGGCACGTGGAGCGAGGAAGCATTCTTCAAGATGATGCGCACCGGCCTCGCGCAGGACGGCAGGCTGCTGTACCCGGCCATGCCGATCGCGCAATACACCAAGGTCACGCGCGAGGATTCGAACGCGATCTTCGCCTACCTGAAGAGCGTGCAACCGGTACGCGAGCCGAACCACAAGCACACGCTGCGCTTCCCGTTCAATCAGCGCAAGCTGCTGTACGGCTGGCGCACGCTGTATTTCCGCGAAGGCGAGTTCCAGCCCGATCCGACAAAGTCGGTGGAATGGAACCGCGGCGCGTATCTGGTCGAAGGGCTCGGGCACTGCACGATGTGCCACACCAAGATCAACATGCTCGGCGGCTCGTCGCAGAGCGAGCAGTTCGCGGGCGGCCTGATTCCGGTGCAGAACTGGTACGCGCCGTCGCTCACGTCCGACAAGGACGGCGGTCTCGGCGACTGGAGCATCAAGGACATCGTCGATCTGCTGCAAGCGGGCATTTCGGATCGCGGCGCCGTGTACGGGCCGATGGCCGAAGTCACCTACCACAGCCTTCAGTACATGACGGGCGAGGACGTGAAGGCGATGGCCGTGTATCTCAAGACGTTGCCGGACAATCGCGGCCGCAAGTCGGGGCCGTCCGCGCCGACCAACACCAACGTGTTCGCGCTCGGCGAAAAGATCTACGCCGACAAATGCGCGATTTGCCACGGCGCGAAGGGCGAAGGCAAGTTGCAGCATTACCCGCCGCTCGCCGGCAACCAGTCGATCGAAATGGACTCGGCGGTGAATCCGATCCGTATCGTGCTCAACGGCGGCTTTCCGCCAGGCACCATGCGCAATCCGGAGCCTTACGGCATGCCGCCTTTCGCGCAGGAACTGAACGACACCGACGCCGCCGCCGTGGTCACGTATATCCGCACCGCGTGGGGCAATCACGGCCAGCCGGTGACGGCTCGCGACGTCAACGAGCTACGCAACGCGCCGCTGCATTGAACCGCTGCACTGGAGAGACTTTTGATGGAAGCGAACGATACCCGCAGCGCGCCCGCGCCGACCGATGACGAGGTGGAAAGCGTCATCGCGGCCGGCCCGCATGGCGCGATTGCCGTAGCCGGCGTCGCCACGCTGATCGTCATGGCGATCTGGTTCGGCTTCTACTTTTTCGTGTTCCTGCCGCGCGGCGTCGTTCACTGATCATGTCGACCGATTCCAATCATTCATCGGGCGGCCACGCGGTCGCCTTGCGCGCCGAGCGCCGCTGGGCGATTTTCGCCGGCGCGCTGATCCTGCTGATGCTGGCCGTCATCGTGTACTCGGGGCTGCATTGGGCGATGATGCCGCCGTCGCGGGTCGAGACGATCGATCCCTCGCGGCTGCAACTGTCCGGCGAATTCGTCGAGGACAACCTGGGCACGGCGGTGGAGCCCGACGGCTCGGTGGTCGTGCGCTTCGTCGCGCAGCAGTATTCGTTCACGCCGCAATGTCTGCTGGTGCCCGCCGACACGCCGGTCACGATCCGCACCACCAGCGCCGATGTCGTGCACGGCCTGCTCGTCACCGACACCAACATCAACACGATGGTCGTGCCCGGCTACGTCGCCACGCTGAACACGCGCTTCGACAAACCGGCCGATCACACCATGCCGTGCCACGAGTTCTGCGGCTTCGGTCACCAGGCCATGTGGGCGCACGTGAAAGTGATCGACAAAGCCGCCTTCTTCGAGCAGGCCCGACAATCCCGGAGACTCAGCTGTGTTTCACGCTAAGCGACTCGTTCTCGCGCATTTCTGGCTTGCCTTCATCGCGTTTCTGATCGCGCTGCTTCTCGGCGCCTGGCAGATGCTGGTACGCAGCCCCCTCGCGCCGTGGGTCGGCGACCCCGAGCTCTACTACCGCTCCGTGACCGCGCATGGTTCGGTGATGGCCTACGTGCTGCCCACCCTGGTCTCGATGGGTTTCGGCTATGCGATCGTCGAACTCGCGCTCGCGCAGCGGCTCGTCGGGCTCAAATGGGCGTGGGCCGCGTTCATCATGCTGGCGATCGGCGCCGTGATGGCGATGGTGCCCGTCGCGCTCGGCAGCGCCTCGGTGCTCTACACCTTCTATCCGCCGATGATCGGCAGCGCCTTCTATTACATCGGCGTGGTGCTGGTGGTGGTCGGCTCGTGGATCTGGGTCGCGCTGATGCACGTGAATCTGCGCATCTGGAAACGCGCCAATCCCGGCCGCGCCGTGCCGCTCGCGATGTTCGCCAACGTGGCGGGCGCCTACCTGTGGGCATGGACCGCGCTCGGCGCGGCGCTCGAGATCCTGTTCCAGATCCTCCCGGTCGCGCTCGGTCTCACCAGCACGATCGACGCCGGCCTCTCACGCGTCCTGTTCTCGTGGACGCTGCATGCGATCGTCTATTTCTGGCTGATACCGGCGTATATCGCGTATTACACGCTGGTGCCGCGCGCGATCGGCGGACGGCTCTATAGCGACTCGATGGCGCGCGTGTCGTTCATCCTGTTCCTCGTATTCGCGATGCCGATCGGCATTCACCATCTGTTCGTCGATCCGCAGGTCGGTTCGGGCTTCAAGTTCGTGCATGCGGTGTTCACCGGCATGGTGTCGGTGCCGACCCTGCTGACGGTGTTCACGATCTGCGCGTCGGTGGAAATCGCCGGCAGGCTGCGCGGCGGCAAGGGCGCGTTCGGCTGGCTCACCGCGTTGCCGTGGCGGAACCCGATGATGCTCGTAATCGCGTTTTCGTTCGTGATGCTGGGTCTCGGCGGCGCCGGCGGCCTGATCAACATGAGCTACCAGTTGAACTCGACGGTGCACAACACGCAGTGGGTGACCGGGCACTTCCATCTGATCTTCGGCGGCGCCATCGTGATCATGTATTTCGCGATCGCGTATGAACTATGGCCGCAATTGACCGGCCGCGCGATCGTCTCGCTGAAGCTGGTGCGCACGCAGTTGTGGCTGTGGTTCATCGGCATGCTGGTGGTGACGCTGCCTTGGCACTACGTCGGCCTGCTCGGCGCGCCGCGCCGCATGGCCTACTACGACTACACGATGCCGGGGATGGAAGCGCAGGCGTTCTGGGTGGGCATGTCCGCGGTGGGCGGCTTGATCCTGGTGGTGTCCGGCGTGCTGTTCGTCTACATCCTCGCGAAGTCGCAGTTCGGACCGGCGGTGGAGCAGCAGCGCTTCCAGTTCGCGAGCGCGGTGCATCCGGTGGAGCGCGTGCCTGCCGCGCTCAACAGCTTCGGCTTGTGGGTGGCGTTGATGATCGGACTGACGGTTGTCAACTACAGTGTGCCGATCGTGCAGTTGCTCAAGTTGCCGCAGACGTCGGTGCCCGCGGTGGTCGTCGGAGCACAGCGATGAATCAGGAACGCGTCTTCAGCTTCCGCAATCCGTGGTTCACGGTGAGCGTGGGCGGCACGCTTGCGATTGCCGTCGTGGCGATACTGATCGGCTTTATCTGGTTACCCTCGGCGAATAGTTCGTTCGCCGGGCGCGGCTTGTGGGCGACGATTTGCAGCGCCGCGGGCGCGCCGTCGAGCTGGTACGGCGGCGCCAACATCGCCGGCCCGGCGCCGAGCGACGTGGTGGTTTTGCCGCCCTTGCACCGCGTGCGAGCCGACGCGAATTCGATCGGCCGCGGCGCGACGATCGCGACGCAGAACTGCTCGATGTGCCACGGCGTGCTGGGCACGGTGCAGGTGACGGCGCCCGCGCTGGCCGGGCAATATGCCGACGTGACTTATAAGGAATTGCGGGATTATCAGAAGGGCGTGCGCAAGAACGCGATCATGCAGCCGATCATCGCGGCGCGCAGCGATCAGGATCTGCACGATCTGGCGGCTTACTATGCGTCGTTGCCGCGCGCGACCGCGGCCGAGCTTTTGCCGACCGGTGCGCAGCCGGATGCGAATGCCGTGAGGCTTGCGATGCAGGGTGATCCGCGGCGCAATATCGCGCCTTGTGCTGCCTGTCATGGGCAACTCGATCGCAAAGGCGCGGCGCCCTGGCTTGGCGGGCAGTCGTCTGTTTATCTCGCTGCGCAGATGCGGGCGTTTGCTTCCGGCGCGCGGCGGAATGACATTAACGAGCAGATGCGGAATGTGGTGCGGGAGATGACTTCTGCGGAGATTGATGGGTTGGCTAAGTATTATGCGGCTATGCAGTAGGTGACGGTTTTTGCCTGCTCGGCGGTTTGGGTTGTGGGCTTGGTTTGTTGGGCTGGGTTTGTTGGGCTTGGTTTGTTGGCCTTTCCTTGCTGGCTTAGTGGTCTATTGGCGTTGCCCCTGTGCGGGGCGGCACCTACTTTCTTTGCCGCCGCAAAGAAAGTAGGCAAAGAAAGCGGCTCACACCACCAGCTTTGAAGCGGGTCTCCTGGCTTGGAGGGGGCAGTGGTGCATCTGGAATCCGTGTTCTCGCACACTCCACGCTCGTGACAAGGCAGTCATTCTTCCGGCGACGCTGCGCGCGCCGTCGCGGTACTTCATCGAACCGCAGGGCGCTTCTGCGTCAGCAGTAGTTCTCCAAACTGCAAGCCACTTCTGCGGTCAGCAGGGAGACTTGAAACCAGTAGTGCTGCGTGCGCCAAGCGACTGCACCGAATGCTGACGACTCGCCAGGCGCATCGGTGCGCGGTCGGACTATCCGCGCCTACGGCCAGGGGTCAGCCGCATGTCTGAAATACCCGCCTGATTTCGGCGCCTCGCCGAGGCGAAGCCGATGGCCCCCGCCGCGCCCAAGCGAAGCCGCTGGTGTGCCGACGGCCCCTTCCGGCGAGCACGCAGTGCGAGGCGGGAAGTATGACTGCCTTGTCACGGGCGCGGAGTGCGCGAGGACACCGATTCCAGATGCACCACTACGCCCTCCAAGCCAGGAGACCCACTTCAAGGCTGACGGTTAGAGGTGGCCGCGCAAATTCGGACAGCCGGATAAGTGAAACGCTCGGGGCCTGAGGCGGCGATAATGCCGACAAAGGAACCTTGAAGATGACGAAGAGAACCCGACGGACGCACTCAGC